>JAWXBA010000263.1:0-2626 GCA_034439775.1 Gemmatimonadota bacterium
CACAAGTACCAGGTCTACCTCCCCACCGGATACAACGTAGGCGAGGAATGGCCGGTCATCCTCTTCCTCCATGGTGCCGGCGAGCGCGGCTCCGACGGCACCAGCCAGAGTGCCGTGGGGCTCGGCAAGGCCATCCGGGAGCATCCTGATCGCTGGCCCGCCATCGTGGTGCTGCCGCAGGTGGCGGAGGGTAGCACCTGGGTTGGCACCCATGGCCAGATGGCGATGGCCGCGCTGGACCGGACCGTGGCAGAGTATCGTGGCGACCGCGCGCGGCTCTACCTGACTGGGCTCTCGATGGGTGGGCAGGGCGCCTGGGCGCTTGGCTACCAGCATGCCGATCGCTTTGCGGCGATAGTGGCGATCTGTGGTTTCGTGGGGGCCGGTCCCGGCTTCCCGTCTTTTCTGCCCGCAGGCACCCAGGATCCGTTCGCCGAGACTGCATCGAAGTTGCGGGGGGTGCCGATCCAGGTCTTTCATGGTGGGGCAGATCGGGTCGTACCGGCAGAGCAGTCACAGCGGATGACGGCTGCCCTGCGGGCGGCAGGTGCCGATGTTCGCTACACCGAGTTTCCGGGAGTTGGGCACAACTCCTGGGATCTGGCCTATGCACGGGATGAGCTGTCCACCTGGCTGTTCCGCCAGCGCCAGCGCTGAGTGGCCCCCCAACCTCTCTCTTCAGCGGAGTGCCCATGCTCGTCAACATCCTTCTGGGTCTGGTTGGCATTGTCCTCCTGATCCTGATCGTGGCCTCGACTCGGCCCTCCACCTTCCGGGTGGTGCGGACCGCCACGATCAACGCCCCGCCCGAGAAGATCTTTCCGCTGCTCGACAACTTCCGCAGCTGGGCCAGCTGGTCGCCGTGGGAAAGGATGGATCCCAACATGCAGCGCACTCACAGCGGTTCTACCAGCGGCGTCGGCGCCAAGTACCACTGGGTGGGGAACAAGAAGGTGGGGGAGGGGAGCATGGAGATCCTGGAGTCGGCGCCGCCGCTCCGGCTCAAGATCCGACTCGATTTCATCAAGCCGTTCGAGGGGCACAACCTGGCGGAGTTCTCCTTGGTGCCGACCGGAACGGCCACCACCGTCACGTGGGACATGCACGGTCCCGCCAACCTGATGACCAAGGTGATGGGGTTGTTCATGAGCATGGACCAGATGATCGGCAAGGATTTCGAGGCGGGGTTGGCCAACCTCCGTGCCCAGGTGGAGGGGTAGTTTCTGGCCACTGAGGCGGGGGTGTCGGGAGTGGGAACGGGGAATCGTCTGCGGCGGCAGATGACTCCCCGTTCGCCATTGGAGCCGCATCGGGCTGCCACCCCGCTGGAACTGTTCTTTGACCTGGTCTTCGTGGTGGCGATCGCGATTGCCGCCGGGGGCCTCCACCATGGCGTGGCGGAGGGGCACGCCGCCGAAGCGGTGGTGGGCTACGTCATGGCGTTCTTCGGCATCTGGTGGGCCTGGATGAATTTCTCCTGGTTTGCCTCGGCCTACGACACCGATGACGTGCCCTACCGACTGGCGGTGCTGCTCCAGATGACCGGGGCCCTGATCTTTGCGGCCGGGCTGCCGGCCATGGCCGAGGGACATTTTCTGGTCGGGGTGGTCGGGTACGTCATCATGCGGCTGGCGATGGTGGGACAGTGGCTCCGGGCGGCCGCCGGCGATCCGTCGCACGCCCAAGCCGCCCGCCGCTACGCGCTGGGGATTACCGTGGTCCAGGTGGCGTGGGTGCTGTACCTGTGGATTCCGGTGGCGTGGCAGGTACCGGGATTCTTCTTCCTGGTGTTGTGTGAATTGAGTGTGCCGGTCTGGGCGGAGCGGGCGTCACCGACGCCGTGGCACCCGGGTCACATGGCCGAGCGGTACGGTCTGTTCACGATCATCGTGCTGGGCGAATCGATCCTGGCAGCCACGGTGGCGGTGCAGTCGGCACTGGAGGGCGGCGCGGTCCTCAACGAGGTGCTCGGAGTCGTTGTTGGCGGACTGCTGATCGTCTTTTCACTCTGGTGGCTGTATTTCGATCGTCCCATGGACGACCTGTTGACCTCGTTCCGCCGGGTCTTTGTGTGGGCGTACGGTCACCTGCTGGTGTTCGCTTCTGCGGCGGCGGTCGGGGCGGGGCTGGCGGTGGCGGTGGACCAGGCCACGCACCACGCCGAGATCGGCCGGGCAATGGCCGGGGCGGCGGTGGCGGTGCCGACGGCGATCTACCTGGTGAGTCTCCGGATGCTGCATGGTTGGCCCGCTGAGGGTGGCACCCGGTTCCTCGGCCTCGTGTCGGCGGGATTGATCCTGTTGACGCCGTTCACGGGGCAGGCGGTGCTGCTGACTGGACTGTTGCTGGCAGGGTTGTTGGCGGTGAAGCTGGTTGGGGGGCAGGGGGGCAGCGCGGCAGTGAGTCGGCAGGTCAGTAGCGGGGTGCAGGGGCCGATTCAAATCGGCCCATGGCGGCGGAGCGTCGCTGCTCCGGGAGTGTCATCCCGAGGCCCTTGAGCGATAGGGGCGTCCTGTAGGGCGCCCTCTTCGTGAGGGGGCGAGGGATCTTGCCCTCGAGGAGTGGCGGTCGGCGCGAGGTGGGCATCTGTCTGGGGGGCCGTAACCCTTTCCTCCCACCTCCCACC
>JAWXBA010000264.1:0-2531 GCA_034439775.1 Gemmatimonadota bacterium
CTAGTGGATCGTGATTCCCAACCCCAGCTGTCCAAAATTCAGGTCGCCGCCACCATCATACTTGGTGGCCACGCCGTTCCAGAACGGGGTCAGGCTCACGTTGCGGCCGATGCGGATATCGTAGCCGAGCCCGAGCAGGATGCCGGTGCCGGTCTCGCGGCCGCTGACGTTCAGATCGTCGCTACCGATCTGGGCGTCGATCGAGGCCACCCCCAACCCGCCCATCAGGTAGAAGCCGGCGCGCTCCGCCGGATAGAACTTGCCCACCACACTTACCAGGGTCACGGTCAAGGTGGTGTTGTCCTCGCTCTTGTACCAGTTGTTGACCGCGCCACCGAGCTGCCACTTGGGGCTCAAGGTGCCGCCGAGGGCCAGGGCGGCCCCGGCGCCTTCGATCCGGTCGTCGCAGTCGTCGCAGCCCAGCGTCGCCCAACCGAGACCGAGGTTGGCCCAGAACCCCTCGCGGGTCTGGGGCCGCTGGGCAGAGAGGGTGGTGGTGGCAACAAAGAGGAGGACGGACAGGGCGGACAGGGAGGACAGGAACGAGCGGGAACGCTGTGACACACGGACCTCCAGGGCAGGGTGGACTCTTGACGTGTTCCGGGAAAGTAGCCCGGTGAAACCACGATAGGGGGACGTTTCAGTGATTCGAGATGCACACCCCTTCCCACCCAACGCCAATCGGCCGATACTTCCAACATCACCCCTGCCAAGGATTCGTTGATCATGTCGCACCGCCCCGGGCGCATCGCTGCCACTGCCATCACCGTCCTCACTGCCCTCGCTGCCTTCGCTGCCCCCGCCGCGGCGCAGCAGCCACGCACCTGGCAGGAGGAACAGAATTTCCGCAGTGGGCCGACCCCGTTCGAGCCGCTGATGAAGTTCTGGTACGACCTGGACCGGATGAGCGACCTGGTCTCCATCAAACCGCTGACCGAAACGCTGCTCGGCCGCGAGTTCACCCTTGTCACCATCAGCAAGGATCCGATCGCCACCCCGCAGGACGCGCTGCGCAGCGGCAAGACGATCGTGCTGATCGCCAATGCGGTGCACGGCAACGAGACCGCCGGCAAGGAGGCGTCGCAGCTGGTGGCCCGGGAGCTGGTCTACGGCGACCTGCACTCGGTGCTCGACAGCGTCATCGTGCTGTTCATCCCCCTCATCAATCCGGACGGCGGCGAGGTGCGCCGGCGGACCAATGAGGAAGGGTTCGACATGAACCGCGACTACATCAAGCTCGAGAGCCAGGAGATTTACGCCCTGGTGACGAAGGTCCTGAATCAGTGGACCCCCGACATCCACATCGACACCCACCACGGCGGCTCGGCGCCCTACACCCTGACCTGGCAGGGGACCCTGAACCCCGCCGCCGACGCCGCGCTGCGGGCCTATCCGTACGCCAACATCATCCCCAAGATCCGGGCAGCCCTCCGGGCCGAGGGGTATGATGGCTTCGACTATTCCGGCGCGACCACCCAGAACGGGGTGCGCGGCTGGGGCTCGACCTCGGTGGAACCCCGCAAGCACCACGTCTACACCGGGATGACCAACTCGATCGGACTGCTCTTCGAGACCCCGTCGAGCAGCCACCGGGTCCGCAACGGCGTGGTCGAGGCGATCCCGCAGGCCGAACGCTATAGCCATCAGGTCCGCGGCCAGGTGCTCGGCATGACCGCCGTGCTCCGGGCCGCCATGGAGCAGAAGTCCGGGATTCGCGCCCTGACGACAGGCTCCCGGATGCGGGCTATTCGCGCCGGCGCCAACCCGGCCGCCGCCGATGCCGTGGTGGTGGACTACCAGCTGGTGAGCCGGGGGACGGAACCGGTGTGGATGGTTCAGGGGGGGCAGGGGGCCCAGCAATCGTTTGCGCTTCAGAACGTGCCGGTGTTCCTCAAGTACGACGTGACCCGCACCGTGCCGCGGGCCCGCGGCTATGTCCTGCCGCCGTCGATTGCCAAGGTGGTGCCGCTGCTGATGGATCACGGCATCCAGGTCCACCGCTTTACCGCCCCCGCCACCCTGGAGCTTGAGGTGTACGAGGCCACCGGGGTCCAGCGCAACGAGTACTTCCAGGGCCACTACCTCAAGTCGGTGGCCGGCGTGGACAAGAAGGTGGAACAGGTACAGGTGCCGGCGGGGGCCTACTTCGTCAGCACCGCCCAGTCCAAGGGAAACCTGATCTCCTACCTGATGGAGCCCGAAAGCGACGACAACCTGATTACTTGGGGCTGGCTCGACCACGTGCTCCAGGTGCAGCCGGCCACCGTCGAGGAGGCGATCCGGGGAATGCTGGGCGACACCGACATCAACTCACTGTCGGCGCAGCAGCGGACCCAGATGGAGACCCAGGCCCGCACCATGATGAGCCGCAAGCAGCGGATCCCGATGATGCGGATGATGACCAGCCAGCCGATGTCGCTGCTGGAGGTGGTGCGGTTCGGGGAGGAGAATCGGACCCGGTACTGGGGCAGGTAGGCGCGACCCCGTGGGGCGCCCATCGTGTCGGTGCGCACATGCCGTTGGGGGCGCAC
>JAWXBA010000265.1:0-6562 GCA_034439775.1 Gemmatimonadota bacterium
AGGGCTCGGCGATGGGAAGCCGCTGACGCGGCTGGGGCATCGGAGCAGGGGTGGCGATCCCTGGGCTTTCGCCCAGGGCTCGGCGATGGGAAGCCGCTGTCGCGGCCGCGCCATTCATGCACGGGTGGCGCAAGCCACCTCTTCAGGCCTAAGCCCGTGGCGTGAGCCTCGGGATTCCCAACAGCCCGCCCGGGCCCCCGCTCAGCGGCAGCCTCTACAACCCGTTACCCTTCGGGACACACGACCACCGCGCCTCCCCCCCGCCCGGGCGGGCTTCGATGGACCGGCTCCGGCACCACCAATTCCCCCGGATGCGGTCCCTCGCCGCGCCCGCGCATTCCGACGACCGCGTGCGCCATCGCCGGGCCGGCGGGTAGTTGCCCACCGGCCTGTTCGCTCGTCTCTTCGCCCGATCGTCCCGTTCCCGTGAAGAAATCGCCGGCCCGATCCGGGGCGAGCTGCTGGGCGCCGAGCATCTCGATGCCCGGGCGCGTGCCCTAGCCGGCACCCAGCGACTCACGCCGAGCGGCGCCGGAAGCCGCCGCACGCTGCTGCTTCATCGGCTCGACAGCACCCGCCGGATCCTCGAACAAAGTCACGACCGGCTGAACTCCGCCACGGGCCCTCGCGACGTCTCCCCGGCCGGTGCCTGGCTGCTGGACAACTTCCACGTCATCGAAGAGCACATCCGCGAAGTCCGCGCCAGCCTCCCTCCGGACTATTACCGGGAGCTGCCGGAACTGGCCCGCGGCCCCCTGGCCGGATACCCCCGGGTCTACGAACTCGCCATCACGCTGATCTCCCACACCGAGGGGCGGATCGATCTCGACAACGTCACCCGGTTCGTGGCGGAGTTCCAGCGGGTGGCTCCGTTGTCGCTGGGCGAACTCTGGGCCATCCCTGCCATGCTCCGTCTCGGGCTGATCGAGAGCGTCCGGCGGATGGCCCTCCGCGCGATCGATCGGCTCGACGCGCGGGCCAGCGCCGAAGCGTGGGCGGCTCGCTTCCTGGCCGGGCAATCGTCGGAGCAGTCGACCGGCGCAGCGATCGCCGCCTTCAGCACCGATCATCCGCCGCTCACGCCGGCCTTCGTGAGCCGACTGCTCCAGGTGCTGCATACGGAATCGGGCGAGGTACCGGGGCTTGCCTGGCTGGAGCAATGGCTCGGGCTCGAGGGACACTCAGTGGACGCCAGCACCGCGGAGGCGATCGAGCGGCTGGCGCTGACCCAGCAGATGATGACCAACAGCATCACCAGTCTCCGGGCCGTGGGGCGGCTCGACTGGCGCACCTTTGTGGAGGGCCAGAGCCGGATGGAGGCGGTCCTGCGGACCGATCCGTCCGGGGTCTACCCCCGGATGACCTTCGCCACCCGTGACTGGTACCGGCATGTGATCGAGCGGATGGCCCGGCAGAAGCGGGTCGCCGAGGACGGGGTGGCCAGAACGGCCATCGAACTCGCCGCGGTGGGCGATGCCGACAGCCGACAGGGCCATGTCGGCTACTACCTCGTGGATGAGGGCCTGATCGCCCTGGAGGCGGCCGTCGGCTATCGGCCGACCCTCGGGGAACGGGCGGACCGCGCGGTGCGGGCCCATCCGAATGTGGTCTATGTCGGCGGGTTGATCATCGCCACCGTGCTCGGACTGGCGGCCATCCTCGCCCTGGGCGGGAGCGTTGGCCTGCCCTGGTCGGTGCTGATCGTCGGCCTGGCATTCCTGCCGGTCGCCGATGCCGCGGTGGCGGTGGTCAACCAGCTCATCACCGCCGTCCTGCCGCCCCGGATGCTCCCCAAGCTGGACCTCCACCGGACCGGCGTGCCGCCGGAATTCCGGACCGCAGTGGTGATCCCCACCCTCTTTCCTGATCTGGACGCGGTGGGCGAGGCGCTCGAGACGCTGGAGATCCGCTTTCTGGCCAATCGCGAGGCGCATCTGCACTTCGCGATCCTGAGCGACTTCACTGATGCGCCCGCCGAAACGCTTCCGGCCGACGAGGAGATCGTCCGAACAGCACGCGAGGGAGTCCGCAGCCTGAACGCCCGGTACGCGCCGGACCACGGCGACGCCTTCTCCCTCTTCCACCGGCCCCGGAAATGGAACGAGCGGCAGGGCGTCTGGATGGGCTGGGAGCGGAAGCGAGGCAAGTTGGCCGAATTCAACCGGTTCGTCCAGGCGCGGGATGCCCACGCCTTCTCGATCATCGAGGGCAACGTCGAGCGTCTCCACCAGTTGCGATACGTCATTACCCTCGATGCCGACACCGTCCTGCCCCCCGACTCCGCTCCGGACCTGGTGGGCGCCATCGCCCATCCGCTCAACCGGGCGGAGTACGATCCGATCCGCCGACGGGTGGTGCGGGGCTACGGCATCCTGCAGCCGCGGGTCGGGGTCTCGCTGCCGAGCGCCTCCCGCTCCCGCTTCGCGGCGATCTTCTCCGGACGGCCCGGAGTCGATCCCTACACGACCGCGGTGTCCGACGTCTATCAGGACCTCTATGGGGAGGGCAGCTACACCGGCAAGGGAATCTATGACCTCGCGGTCTTCGAACGGGCCACCCACGGACGGTTTCCCGAGAACCGGCTGTTGTCCCACGACCTGATCGAGGGGAACTACACCCGGACCGGCCTGGTCACCGACGTCATTATCTACGACGACTATCCCGCCAGCTACGCCACCTATACCCGGCGGAAGCACCGCTGGATCCGTGGCGACTGGCAGCTGCTGCAGTGGCTGACCGGCACCGTCCCCGGGCCCGACGGCCCCGAACCGAATCGTCTGTCGGTGTTGTCGCGCTGGAAGATCCTCGACAACCTTCGCCGCAGCACGGTCGAGATCGCCCACCTGGCACTGCTGGTCGCGGGCTGGACCATCCTGCCCGGTTCGCCGCTCCGCTGGACGCTCCTCAGCCTCGGCATCATCGCCATCCCGTGGCTCGGCACGCTGCTGCTGGCAGCGATCCGGCTCCCCGTGCGCCACTCGTGGCGCGCCTATTTCGGGGCCATCGGACTCGACGCCATCCGGAGCGCCGGACAGGTCGGGCTCGGGGTCGTGTTCCTGCCCCACCAGGCGTGGATCTCCGGGGACGCGATTGTCCGAACGCTCTGGCGGTTGCTCGTTTCCCGGCGGCGGCTGCTCGAGTGGCAGAGCGCCTCGGCGGTGGAACGGGCCGGCAAGGTGGCGCACGCCACGGCGCGGGGGATGCAGCCGGCGGCAGTGCTGTCCATGGGCTTGGCCATCCTGGTCGGCGGACGCTGGCTCGAATCGGCCGATCCCGGCCTCGGCTGGCCGTTGGCGCTGGCAGCGCTGCCCCTGCTGATCGCGTGGGGCACGGCGCCGACGATTGCCACGGCCCTTGATGCACCCGCGATCCGACCGAACCGGCGGCTGTCACCTGACAGCCGTCATCAGCTCCTCCGGTATGCCCTCCTCCACTGGCGGTTCTTCGACCGGTTCGTGGGGACCGCGACCAACTGGCTCGCCCCGGACAATTTTCAGGAGGAGCCGGAACCGGTTACCGCGCTGCGGACCTCGCCCACCAATGTCGGTCTCCAGCTGCTGGCAACCGTCAGCGCCCACGACCTGGGCTTCCTGACACCAGGTCATCTCGTCGACCGGCTGGAGCGGACCTTCGCGACCCTCGAGCGGCTGCCCCGGTTCCGGGGCCACTTCTACAACTGGTACGACGTGGTCGATCTCTCGGTCCTCGAGCCGGCCTACGTGTCCACGGTCGACAGCGGCAACCTTGCCGGACACCTGATCGCCTTCCGCCAGGCGTGCCTGACCCTCCCCGACGAGCCCCGCGCGCCAGAGCGGCGCTGGCGGGCGGTCAGGGTGGCGCTCGAGATCGCGGCCGGCCGACTTGCCCCCCTCCTGACCCGCGCCGATCCCGGGTCACCGACGTGGCAGGCACTCAACAACACCGACAGCGCCCTGGATGCCGCCCAGCGCAGCCTGCCCGGCGCCGGCGAGGCTCCCGACCCCGATGCGCTCGTCGCGGAACTGGCGATGCCGCTCCGGGAGGCCGTGACGCAGATCGTGCTGGCGACTCTGCCGGCCGAGGAGATGGAGTCGGTTCGCGAGTGGATCGATTGGAGCCTTCAGTCCCTCGATGACGCCATCCTGGCCAGCAGCCCCGGCACCCTGAGGGATCAGGCCGAGAGCGGGTCCCCGGTCGCCAGCGATCTGGTCGCGCGACTCGAGCGGCTGGCCCGGCAGGCCGCCGACTTCGCCCTGGCGATGGAGTTCGGCTTCCTGCTCGACCCGGAGCGCAAGCTGCTGGCCATCGGGTACCAGATGACCAGCCACTCGCTCGACGCGTCCTCGTACGATCTCCTCGCGTCGGAAGCCCGGCTCGCCAGCTTCATGGCCATCGCCAAGAACGATATCCCCGTCGATCACTGGTTCCGGCTTGGCCGGACCCTGACCTACGCGGCCGGGGCTCCGGCGATGGTGTCGTGGAGCGGGAGCATGTTCGAGTACCTGATGCCGGCGCTGGTGATGGAGTCCTTTCCCTTCACGCTCCTCGATCAGACCCAGCAGGGGGCGCTCCGGCGGCAGATCGCCTACGGCCAGGCGCGGGGCGTGCCCTGGGGAATCAGCGAAAGCGCCTTCAACCTGCGTGACGCGCACGGCACCTATCAATACCGCGCCTTCGGCGTTCCGGACCTGGCCCTCAAGCGCGGACTCGGACGGGACCTGGTCGTGGCACCCTATGCCTCCGCCCTGGCCGCCCTGGTCGATCCGGAACGGGCCGTCCACAACCTCGCCAGCATCGAGCGGCTTGAGGCGCTCGGCCCCTACGGCTTTCGGGACGCGATCGACTACAGCCGGCCGGACCGCGAGGAGGATGGGCCGGTGGTGGTCCGCAATTTCATGGCCCACCACCTCGGGATGAGCCTGGCGGCGTTCACCAACGTGCTGAGGGACCGGATCTGGCAACGCCGGTTTCACACCGACCCGCTGGTCCGCTCGGTGGAACTCCTGCTCCACGAGCGCATCCCGCAACGGTTGACGCTGCAGGAGCCGCGGGTCAACGGTGAGAGCCCGGTGCGTCCCGAGCCGCTCCTCGACGGGCCGGCGGTCCGGGAGATCGAGGCGACCGATACGCTCGAACCCCAGGTGGCCCTCCTCGGTCGGCCCCCGCTCACGTTGATGATCAGCCATTGCGGCGGCGGCTACAGCCGCTACCACGACCTGGCGATCGGCCGCTGGCGCGCCGACGGGACCACCGACAACACTGGACAGTTCTGCTACGTGAGGGACGTGACCCGGGACCGGCTCTGGTCGGCAAGCCACCAACCGGTCTGCGCCCCGGCCGACTGGTATCGCGCCACCCTGGCGGTCGACCGCGTCACCTTCCATCGAGCCGATGGCGACATTGAGACCCGGACCGAGGTCGCCGTGGTCCCCGACGAGGCCGCCGAAGTCCGGCGGGTCACTCTGACCAACAACGGGACCACCAGTCGCGAGATCGAGCTGACCAGCTACAACGAAGTCGTGCTGGCCCCGCCGGATGCGGATCGGGCGCATCCGGCGTTTGGCAACCTCTTCGTCGAGACCGAGTGGCATCCGTGGTGCACCGCCATCACCGCCCGCCGGAGACCCCGGTCGGCGGCCGACCCCGACCTCTGGTGCGTCCATCTGGTGGATGCCGGGGTGGAGCGGGTCGGTGCGGTCTCGTTCGAGACCGATCGCGCCCGCTTCCTGGGCCGGGGCCGGTCGGTCCGGGATCCGCTGGCCCTCGAACCCGACCGGGTGCTCTCCGGCACCGCTGGCGCTGTGCTCGACCCGATCTTCGCGCTGCGGACCCGGGTCCGGCTCGCACCAGGGCAATCGGCCTCCGTGGCGTTCACGACCCTGATCGCCACCTCCCGCGAGCGGGCGTTCGAGCTGGCCGGTCGCTATCACGATCGGCACGCCGCCCAGCGCGCGCTCGACCTGGCCCGGACCTCGAGTCAGGTGGAGCTCGGGGAACTCGGGCTCACCCCCGCGGATGCGACGATCTTCCAGCAGCTCGCGGGTCATATCTTCTTCGGCAGCGAGGAGGCCCGGGCGCCCGAGGCCGAACTGCGGCGGGCCCGGGGATCCCAGCCCCGCCTCTGGGCCCATGGCATCTCGGGAGACGGGCCGATCGTCCTGGCCACGATCAGCGACGGTGGCGGGATCCCCACCCTCCGCCAGATCCTTGCCGCGCACCGATTCTGGCGCCGCCGGGGCATGGTCGTCGACCTGGTCATCCTCAACGCCCATCCGACCACCTACCAGGCCGACCTCGACGCCGAAATCGCCGGGGCCGTCAGCATGGTGGATCAGACCGACGTCTCGGACCGGCCCGGTGGCGTGTTCATCCGCCGACGCGACCTGATCGGGCCCGCGGACCTGCTGGTGCTTCGCGCCGCCGCGCGGATCCTCATTCCCTGCGACGGACGGCCGCTCAGCCGGATCGTCGAGGCCCTGGAGACTCCCCGCGACCCGGAAGCAGCGACGGGAGGGCTGCGGGCAAGACTTCGATGGGCCGAGCGAAGCAGCCACCTCCGTCCCTCGAGCGCGGCGCCGCCGGC
>JAWXBA010000266.1:0-6020 GCA_034439775.1 Gemmatimonadota bacterium
ATCTATGCTAAAGCTTGGGGTGGGCGATTCGGGATCGACGCAGCTAACCCTCAGCGCGGAGGACGGCAGCGAGATTCCGCTCACCAGTGTGCCGCCGCCGGTGCCGACCAGCAACCGGGTGAGGGTGGCCACGGCGCGAATCACGGACGGGAGGGTCGTGGTCACCGCCCTCGCGGTGGGGCGGGCCACCATCGTAGTGAAGGTGGGCAACCGCTCTACGCTGCTCGGCATCCTGGTCGAGGTACCGGATGGGACCCCGGCCGCACGCCCGCCCGCTTCCGCCCCGGCTCCCACTGCGGCAACGCTGGCACGTCCCTCCCGGCCAGTGGCCGAACTGCTGCCGGCCACAATCCAGCTGCACCTCGTCGTCGGTGAGCGGGACCGTCTGCGGGTGGACGCATTCGATGCCAGCCACGCCGTCATAGCCGATGCCGGAGTGCGCTATCTAAGCCTCAACCGGACCGTGGTGCAGGTCGATTCGATCTCAGGTGAGGTAACGGCGCTCGCGCCCGGACCGGCCACGATCTCGGCCACGCTCCCGGGTACCCCCCACGCCATCGGGGTGGCGGTCACGGTGGAGGCACCCCAGCTGCGATTCGAAGAGGACACCTTTTTCGTCCACCCCGGCGTCATCGACACGCTCCGGCTCCTGCCCCGATCGGGTCAGCGGGCCTACCGGGGGAGCGCGGTCTGGACCAGCAGCAATCCGGCGACGGTCGGGGTGGAGCCGGCTTCCGGGATTGTCACCGCGCTGGCCAACGGAACGGCCAGTGTGACTGCCCAGTCAACGGGCTGGGCGGCGAGCACCACCGTGGTCGTCGTTCCGAAGGAGGGCTATCACCTCTTCCAGGCAACCCGGGACAGCACGATGTTCGTGCCGCTGGGTGGCAGTAAGGCACTCCAGGGGTACGCGCTCGGTCAGAGCCAGCGGGACACGCTCTACCCGCTGCGGGTCGAGTGGCGGGTGGCGGACACCAGCATCGTGGCGCTGGACCTGAACCGTCCCGGGCTGGTCGCACTGAAAACCGGCTCCACCGAGCTCAGCGCACGGATCCGGACGATTCGGGCGGATCGACTCCCAGAGGTATATCGCTGGCCGGTGCGGGTCATCGGTGGCGCCATCTCCCTTGAGCCGGGGCGCGTCGGCCTGCGGGTCGGGCAGAGGGACACCGTCGATGTGCGGATGCTGGATTCGCTCAACCGCCCGCTGACGCTGCCGGTGGCGGTCGAGTGGCGGATCGATCGCTCCGAAGTCGTTCGGCAGGTCGGGCCGGGAATCTTCGAGGCGATCGGCGCCGGTCGAGCCACGATCTCGGCGCGTACCAGTTGGGACAGCACGGCGTTGGCGACGGTCGTTGTCGCACCGGACCTCCTGTTCGCCTACGGGTCCAAGCCCGCCGCCGGGGTGGTGCGGGAAGTGCGAGGGCTTGATCTCCGCTCCGGCGCGGTACGCACCTTGGGATCGGCGAGTGGGCGTGAGGAGCAGCCAGCGGTCTCCCCGGACCGTACCCGCATCCTATATGTGTCTCGGGTCGGGATCGAGAACTCCGATATCTGGCTGATGGACGCCGATGGCACCAACCGAGTGAATCTGACGGCCGATCCCTTCGCCGATTTTTCTCCCGCCTGGAGCGCGGATGGATCCAGGCTCTTCTATCTCTCGACGCGGAACGGCGTCCGACGAGTGTACCAGACTGATCCCTCGGGGAGCACGCCCCGCCTGGTGACCGATTCGACGATGTGGGTGCAGAGCGTCGCGACCTCGCCGGATGGCAACTGGCTGGTCTATTCCACCCTGCGGGGAGAACAGTACGATCTGTACCGCATTCCGCTGCGGGACGGCGTGCCGACCGGAGCGGAGGAGCGTGTCGTCGCGACCCGGGGGAACGAAGTGCTGCCGCGCTACGCGGCCCGGACCGGCGACCTGTACTACGTCCAGCAGGAGCGCGGCGGAGCCACTGGGAGCGTCCTGATGCGGTTGAAAACCGGTGCCACTGTGCCCGAGTTGCTGACCAATGTCTCTGTCCGGGTGCTGGATCTTGCTGTGGCACCGGAGGGGGACCGGGTGGTGATAGTGGCCTACCGCCCGGGCGACAAGGCGCGAGAGCCGCATGCGGCGATGTTCCTGCTCAATCTCTCCGCCGCCGCCGCAGTGCTCGGCGCCCCGCTGGTGGATGACCCCGCCGCCAGCTTCTCCACGCCGGCCTTCACGCCCTGAGGAGCATGCGACCCTCCACCACCACCGCCTGCCGCCAATGCGGTGCCGCCTTGGTATCGGGGGCGCGATTCTGCCTGTCCTGTGGGTCGCCGGTCACCGCCGGTTTGACCGGGGCGCCGGGGACGGTCCCGACCAGCGCGGGCACGCTGGCCGGCCACCCCTCGATGGGAGCGAGACTAACCGACGCTGACCGCCAGGCACAGCTCTCCCAGCTGCTGACCCTGGCCACGCTTGGGGAATTCGAAATCCTGTGCGAGCTGGGTCGGGGCGGCATGGCCACCGTCTTTCTGGCCCACGATCTCTCCCTAGATCGGCAGGTGGCGATCAAAGTCATCGCGCCGGGTCTGCTGACCGCCCCGGGGGCGGTGGAACGATTCAAGCGCGAGGCACGAACGGCCGGGGCCCTGAGCCACCCGCACATCATCCCGATCCATTCGGTGCGGGAGACCGACCAGCTGCTGTATTTCGTGATGAAGTTCGTCGAGGGGCGCCCGCTCGATGATATCATCCGGGAACAGGGGCGGCTGCCGATCCGGATGGTGCAGGCGATACTCACCGAAGTGGGGCAGGCGCTGGCGTACGCCCACCGGCGGGGTGTTGTCCATCGGGACATCAAGCCGGCGAACATTATGCTGGACGGTGAGGGGTGGGCGGTGGTGACCGACTTCGGAATCGCAAAGGTCCTGGAGGGTGACTCCCTGACCGTTTCGGGCTCCATGGTAGGGACGCCTTATTACATGAGTCCGGAGCAGTGCGCCGGCAAACCGGTGACGGGTGCATCGGACCAGTATTCGCTCGGGGTGGTGGCGTACGAGATGCTGACCGGGCACCCGCCGTTCTCGGGCGATACCATCATGGAGATCATGAAGGGGCACTTCTTCGAGGTGCCCGAGCCGATCGCAGATGCCCGGTCCGACACCCCGCCGGGCCTGGCGGAAGCCCTGACCCGGATGCTGTCCAAGGAGGCGGAGCAGCGCTGGACCAGCATGGATGAAGCGGTCGCCGCGATGGACGCGGTGCCGCTCGCCCAAGATGACCCGGTGCGCTCCGAGATGATTGCGCTGGCACGTTCCAGCGAGTCGCTCAGACGGATCAGTCGGCTCAGTATTCCGGTCAGTCCGCTGCCGGCCGCCTGGACCCGTGCGCGTCCGCTCACCTCTTCCCATCCCAAGGCCGGTCAGACGGAGGAGCTGCCCTCGATCGACAATTCGGCGGAGCCGCCGGATGGTCGGGGTGCCATGGGATGGCTCAAGGTGGCCGCGGCCATTGTGATGCTTGCCGGGGCCGGGGCGGGGGCCGCGCTGGTGCTGCGCCCGGCGGCGGGAGGTGCCCCCGCCTCGTCGGGCGCGCCAGCCGACCCGACCGCGATCGTGGCCGAGCCGCCGGCTGCCGGGGTGGACTCCGGCGTGCCGCTGGACACGACGCCCGCCCCGGCGATCACTCTGCCGACTCCCGCGGAGGTGGTTTCCGCGCAAGTTCCAACCGGCCCATCTGCCACGGAACTCGCGGCCCGGCGGGAACTGGATGCGGCGGCGTACGCCGACCGATTGCAGGAGAAGCTCCAACCACTCTGGCGCGCGAAGGATCCCGGCAGCTATGAAGCCACGGCGGACGACCGGGTAGTCTGGAGGCTCGTCATCGGGGCGGACGGGGACCAGAAGGATGGCGAGCTCCTGAGCGGAACCGACGCGCTGCAGGATCAGGTCATGGAACTACTCAACAGTGCGGCACCATACGAAGTGCTCCCCCCCTCGATCCGCCGTGAGCCGCTCCGTCTCAACATCACCTTTACGGGCCGGGGCCTGTGGGTGAGGCTGCCGTGAGCGGACCTGTCCGGGGGATGCGCTGACCGTCCCCTTTTCCTCCGCCATCTGCACCAACTGCCGGGAGCCCGTCGCGGCCGGCAGCCATTTTTGTACCTCGTGCGGAGCCGATGTCCGGGCGGTGCAGGAGGAGGTCGCCACGCTCGATCTCAGCGAACCCGCCGGGTCGCGCCGGATTCCGAGGGACGAGGAGGTGCTGGGCCTGCTGCAGGCGGCGGCTCGGCCCGACTACGAAATCCTCGGAGAGCTTGGGCGTGGCGGCATGGCGACAGTGTACCTGGCCCGCGAAATCGCGCTCGACCGCAAGGTGGCTATCAAGGTGCTCTCTCCCGCGCTGGTCTACGGCAGGGGCATGGTAGAGCGATTCAAGCGGGAGGCCCGCACCGCCGGGGGCTTGAGCCATCCGCACATCATCCCTATCCACGCGGTGCGGGAAACGCCGGACCTCCTGTTCATCGTCATGAAATACGTCGAAGGCCGGCCGCTGGACAGCGTGCTCGCGGAGATGGGCGCGCTGCCAATCCGCATGGCCCAGACGATCCTGACCCAGGTCGCCAGCGCCCTGTACACGGCGCATCGACGGCAGGTGATCCACCGGGATATCAAGTCCGCCAACATCATGCTGGATGAAGAGGGGTACGCCGTCGTCACCGATTTCGGCATCGCCAAGGTGAATACCGAGGCCAGTCTCACCCAGACGGGATCCGCCGTCGGCACGCCGTACTACATGAGCCCGGAACAGTTTGTCGGACAGGGAGTGGGCCCGGCGAGCGACCAGTATTCCCTGGGGGTGGTGGGTTACGAAATGCTGACGGGACGGGTACCGTTTCCGGCCAGGTCGCTGCAGGAGGTCATGCGCTCCCACCTGATAGAACCACCTACGCCCGTCCGGCAGCTCCGTCACGACTGTCCCCCGGCACTGGCCCGCGCCATCCTGCGGATGCTGAGCAAGATGCCGGAAGAGCGCTTTCCTTCGATGGAAGATGTTGTGCAGACGATTGGCACCGCCCCCCTCGAGACCGAGGAGGCAGTGCGTACCCAGATCATCGAGCTCGCCCGGAGCGGCAAACAGCATCGTCACATCCCGGCCCGGACCGGTACACCGAGTGGTTCGCGCCCGGCGAGCTCCACCTCGAAACGCGGTCTGCCCGTCGTCCCTCCGCGCCACTCGGTGGAGCGCGCCCGGCATCCCACTCCCAGTGGGGCGCGTCCAGCGCTTCCGCGCAGTCCGTCTTCGAGCAGTGCGCGTCCAGTCGTTCCGAACAACCCTACCCCCGCCGGCAGTCGACAGACTATCTCCCGCCCAGCCCCGCGGCGACCGGCGCTGCTCCGCTGGCTGGCTGCCGGCGTGGGAGCCCTCGCGGCGGTGGGCCTGGGGTGGCTGGTTGTGGTGCTGGTGCTGCAGCGCCCCAAGGCCAACACGCACTCGCAGATCAGCCCGGGAGCCAGCGTGAGTCTGGCCAGTTCATTCCCCGACACGAAGCTGGTCATCAACGGCCGTGACACCGTGCCGTTGGGGATCGCCGTTCGCACCATACCGGTGCCGGCTGGCTCGCTCCGCCTCCGAGCAGTGCGGCCCGGGTGCCGCCCGATGGACACCACCCTCACGCTGCGGCAGGGGGATGCTCCCAATCTTGGCCGGTTCGATCCCCGCTGTCGTTGACTCGCCGCCGACCCAGACCGTACAACGAACCCACTCGCGCTCCTGCTCGCCTGACACAGATCGGCCGAATCGCGGAACTGGTCGTGGGGGCGCCCGGGAGGGCTCGGCGTCAGGGAGTTGGCCGTGTGGCGTTTCCGCGCCGGAGCCCGTATCGTGCGCGGTCAGGAGACCCCGGTGTTCGACGGCGCTCTAACAAGCGCATGAAGCTGGCAAGGCACGGCCAGCGGTTGCTGTGGCTCACAGCGGTGCCCCAGCTGGTCTTCCAGAACAGTGCTCCGCTCCGCGCCGCGCCTCGCAGCTTATGCGCGGCCGTTAG
>JAWXBA010000267.1:0-8470 GCA_034439775.1 Gemmatimonadota bacterium
ATCCCCCTCACCCCCCCGCCCTACGGTTGGGCCGCCCTCGTCTCGGCGGTGGTGCTGGCCATCTACATTGCCACCCTCGGGCCCACGACCGCGTTCTGGGACACCTCGGAATACATCGCGGCCGCCAAGGTACTGGGCATCCCCCACCCCCCCGGCAATCCGCTCTTCGTCCTGATGGCGCACGTCTGGGGACTGATCCCGATGGTGAGCGACTATGCCACCCGGATCAATCTCTTTGCCGCCGTGACCAGCGCCCTCTCGGCGGGTCTCTGGTTCCTGGTGGCCGACCGCTGGATGCGCTCGGTGGTGAGTTTCCGGCCGGCCCGGCTGGCGGCAGCGTTTGCCGGCACCTTGCTCGGCTCCACGATGTGGACGGTCTGGAACCAGTCCACCGTCAACGAAAAAGTCTATACCCTCTCCCTCCTCTCGATGGCACTGGTCATGTGGTTGGCGGTGCACTGGGCCGACGACCGGCCCGGGGCACACCGGGACCGCTGGGTCATCCTCATTGCCTACGTCATCGCGCTCTCGAGCACCAACCACCAGATGGGTGTCCTGGCGGCGCCCGGGGTGGCCGTCTATATCCTGATGACCGACTGGAAAGTCATCACACGGTGGCGAGTCCTGGTCGGCGTGGCGCTGGCTGTGGCCATCGGGATTTCGATCAACTATCTCTTCCTGCCGATCCGAGCCGGGCAGTTCCCGGCGATCAACGAAGGCGAGCCGATCGGGTTCTTCAGCAACGCGCTGTCCGAGGTCCTGGGCCGGGTGCAGTACGCCAAGCCCTCGGTGTTCGAACGGCAGGCGGAGCTCTCCTCGCAGGTGAGTAACTATCTCCAATACTGGAGCTGGCAGTTCGGCCGGGACTGGCCCACCTTCTCGAGGCTGCTGACCCTGGTCTTCTCCGCCATCGGACTCACCGGATTGATGACCTTGATCCAGAAGGATCGCCGGGCGGGACTGGCAGCCCTGACCATGTTCGCCACCCTGACCGCCGGGCTGATCTTCTACCTCAACTTCCGGTACGGCTTCTCCATCGACCCCACCAACACCGGGCTCGATCGCGAGGTCCGCGAGCGCGACTACTTCTTCATCTGCTCGTTCATCTACTTCGGGACGCTGGTGGCGGTCGGGTTTGGCGCCTTGATGCAGCTGGTGGCGGATGGACTGGCCCAGCGCATGCCTGAAGCCAGGCGCTGGGCCACCGCCAGCCCGATGCTCCTGCTCGTGGCCCTGCCAATTGCGGGCAACTGGTCCACCGCCAGCCGCGCCGGCGAGTACGTGGCCCGCGACTTCGCGGTGGACCTGCTGGAATCGGTGGCGCCCTACGGCATCCTGATCACCGCCGGCGACAACGACACCTTCCCGCTCTGGTACGCCCAGGAAGTTGAGGGCGTCCGTCCGGATGTGACAGTTGCCAACCTCTCGCTCATGAACACCGAGTGGCACCTCAAGCAATTGCGGCGCCGCCCCACCGAGACCTTCGACCCCGCCCGCTCCATCCCGCTCTGGCAGTCGCCGACCGACACGCCCGACCATCCCCTTGGCACCGTGGATTCCACCGGCTGGGTCAAGCCCGCCGCTCCGGTGTTCACGATGACCGAGGCGGAGCTGGCCAGCCTGCCGGAGATCGAGCGCACCCCAGCCGGCGCCCGGCTCCAGGTCGGCGGGATCAACCAGGCGATCGAGGCCCAGGTCCTGACCCGGCAGGACTTTGCCACCATCCTGCTGATCCGGGACAACCTCGGCAAGCGACCGATCTACTTCAGCTGGAGCGCGGCGGGGTATCCCGACCAGACCTTTGGACTCACCGAGCACCTCATTTCCGAGGGACTGGTCCGGCGCCTGGTCTCCCAGCCGGTACAGGAAACGGGGTCGGTCATCTTCTCGCCGAGCGTGGGCTTCGTGGACGTGGCCCGGACCCGCGAGCTGATGTGGAACGCCTACCGCTGGGAAGCGGCCGCGCGGCGGCGGCCGCGCGGCTGGGTGGATGTGCCGAGCGGCTCCATTCTCTCGCTGTACGCACTGACCTACGCCTCCGGCGCATCCCTGCTCCGTCAGGCGGGCGATTCCGCTCTGGCCGCGCGCGCCGACTCGGTCGCCACCGCCATCCGGGACAACATCACCCGCGGCTCCCAGTACCCCAACGACCGGCGGCCGCCGCGCTGACGGCTCCCGTCCGCCGCTCCCCGTCACGCCCCAGCCCCCGCCAGGCGGGGGGACGCCCCGGCTGCCCGACCGAGGCCGCGGACCAGGTCCTCCGCCAGGTCGCGAACATCCTCGATCCCGATCGACAACCGCAGCAGTCCATCGCTGATTCCGGCCACGCGGCGTGCCTCCGTGCTCATCGATGCATGGGTCATGGTGGCCGGGTGGGCAATCAGGCTTTCCACCCCGCCCAGGGATTCGGCCAGGGTAAACCACCGCAATCCCTCTACGAACCGGCGGGCCGCCGCTTCCCCACCCCGCAGTGCAAAGCTCAGCATTCCCCCGAACCCGTCCTGCTGCCGGCTGGCGAGCGCATGCCCCGGGTGGGAGGTGAGGCCCGGGTAATGGACCGCCACCACTTCGGGGCCGGCCTCCAGCAGCATCGCCAGACTGGCCGCGTTCTCTTCGTGCTGGCGCAATCGCGGGTGGAGCGTCCTGATGCCCCGCAGCGTCAGCCAACTGTCGAATGGCGCTCCCGCCAGGCCCAGGCAGTTGCACCACCAGGCGAGTTCCTCCCCCACGGCCGGGTCGGCGGCAACCACTGCGCCGCCAACCACATCGCTGTGACCGTTCAGGTACTTGGTGGTGGAGTGGATGACGATATCGGCACCGAGCGCCAGCGGGCGCTGACGGGCCGGGGAGAGGAAGGTGTTGTCCGCCACCACGAGGGCGCCCGTCGCGTGCGCCAGCGCGCTCACGGCTCGGAGATCGGTGATCCGCAGCAGCGGGTTGCTCGGCGTCTCGATCCAGACCAGCCGTGCCCCCGCCGTGATGGCCCGCCGGGCCGATTCCACATCGGTCAGATCGGCAAACTCCACCCCGAACTGCCCCCGGGCCGCCAGATGCACCAGGGCGCGGTGAGTGCCGCCATAGCAGTCGTGGGCGGCCACGATCCGCTCCCCCGGCCGGACCAGTTGAAGCACCAGCGTGGCCGCCGCCATCCCCGATGCGGTGACGATGCCGCGGGCGCCGCACTCCAGTTCCGCCAGGACGTCGGCCAGTTCCTGGCGGGTCGGGTTGCCGGAACGGGTGTAGTCGAAGTCGCGCTTCTGGCCAAAGCCGGCAAAGGAGAAATTGGCCGAGAGGTGGAGCGGGGGAATCACCGCGCCGTGCTGCGTATCGGTGGCGATCCCGCCCCGGACGGCAATGGTCTGGCGTGGTGCCGGCTCAAGCATGTGGGTCATCGGTGTCCTCCAGGGCTAGCGTAGTAGAAAGGATCCGGGAAACGGCGTCCACTTCAGTCAGGAACGCGTCATGCCCGGATGGAGAGTCGATCAGGTGCAGTTGCACCGGGCCAGCCAGGCGGGAGGCGAGCTCCCGCAGTTGCCGCAGCGGAACGATCGCATCGACCCGGTTGCCGACCAGGGTAACCGGCAGCGGGATCCGTTCCGGTGCGACGTGATGGATATCGAGAGACTCCGACAGCGCCAGATATCGCTCCACCGTGAACTGCGCGGCGAATCGCCGGCCCTGGTGATCCAGGTACGCCGCGACCGCCGTCTCACTCCGGCCATCACTCGCCTCGAAGCGAGTGGCAAACTCCCCCGCGCTGCGATAGCTGATGACACCAAGAGCCCGGGCCAGTTCCAGTGCCTCGCGCTCACGTCCGGCCGCCACCCCCAGCCGGAGAATGCGCCGTTGCACGAGGCGGACAGCGGTGGCCATCGGATCGCTCTGGTGGGCGGCGCAGAGCACCACCAGCTGCCTGGCGCGGGTGGGATACAGTTCGCCGAACGCCAAGGCGACCATGCCGCCATACGACGCGCCGACCACGGCGTGGGCGCGGTCGACACCGAGCTGATCGAGCACCTGCGCCACGACGCGGGCCTGGTCCTGGGTCGTGACAGTGCGTCCTGCCGTCACGATGTACTCCACCCCGATCAGGCAGCATCGTGCCGGATCCAACGCGCTTCCGGCCGAGGCCACCGGTTGCCACCATCCCGGAGTCGGATCCCCTGGATGAGCCGCCACATGGGAGGTCGCCGAGATTCCACCCAGGACCACCACAACGGGATGGGCGAGGCTGCCGATCACCTCGAAGTCACGGGTCCGGCGGGCACGAGTCCCGGTGTCCATAAGTGTCGTCATGCGGCTGCCGCCGCGTCGACCAGATCACTCCAGATGGCGGCAGCGGTCGGAGCACCCCCGGCACCGGGGCCGGAAAGCGTTATCGGTGCTCCCCAGCCGAGTTCGATCTCCAGGCGGTTCTGTTCCTCAACGGTCTGGCCAAGGGCGGAATCAGCAGGCACCACTTCCGGCCGGACGGTCGCGGCAATCCCCGACCCACCGAGCCGGCACTCACCGATCAGGCGCAGCCGTCCGCCACGCTCCCGGGCGGACTGGACCATGGCCGCCGCGTGATCGGGCAGTCCGGTTCGCTGCACCTGGATGGAGCCGGGATCGACACCCCAGGCCAGCCAGGCCAGGATCGCCAGCTTATCGGCTACATCCCGGCCGTCGAGGTCACGGGCGGGGTCCGCTTCGGTCAGGCCACGCGCGCGGGCGGCGGCGAGTGCCGCCGGCAGTCCATCGCCCCCCTCGAGCCGGGTCAGGATATAGTTCGCGGTGCCGTTGAGGATGCCACGGAACGACCGCACCGGCTGGCCCGCCAGCGCATGCCGGAGCGTCCTGACCACCGGCACGCCGCCCCCGACCGACGCCTCAAACCCGAACCACCCCCCGGAACGGCGAGCCAGATTGGCAAGCTCCATCCCTCGGGCGGCGACCATCGTCTTGTTGGCGGTCACCAGCCGGCCGCCTCGACCGAGCACATGTTCCGCAATCTCGGTGGCCGGAGACATCCCGCCGATCACTTCGATGACGACATCGGCCGGGGTGCGAAGGAAGGCACCGAGGTCAGTGGTCCACCGGTTGCCCGGCAAGTCGAATCGGGGCGCGAGCCGCGGGGTACGCACCAGGACTCGTGCCACCGTCACCGGCCGTCCCGCCACCGTGCCGCCATCCAGGAACCGCTCAAGCAGGGGGCGCCCGACCGCGCCACATCCAGCCAGCGCCACCCGGAGCGGTGCGGGGGCGCTCATCGTTCCCCCACCTGATCCGAAGCGACGAAGCTCCCCTCGGGGGAATGGATCGATGCCGAGTATCTCAGGACCCGGAGGGGGAGCCGGGCGGCCGCGGCCACCTGGGCGGCACGCGGATGCACCACCTCGGCGCCGTCTCGCGTCATCTGCACGAGGTCGTCATGCCGCAGCGTCCTCAGGCGGACTGCACCTGGCACCTGGCGGGGATCGGCGGTGTAGACGCCGTCCACATCGGTGACGATCCAGCATTCGATCGCGCCGAGTTCGGCGGCAAGAAAGACCGCGGAGAGGTCCGATCCGCCGCGGCCGAGGGTCACCAGTTCCCCGTCGTCGCGAACCGCCTGGAACCCGCTGATCACGGGGATCTGCCCCTGCGACAGGAGGGCGAGGATCGGCGCCGGGACCAGGTGAACGGGAACCGCCTCCCCGAACTCCCCGCTGGCGCGGATCCCCGCCTCGCCGCCGCGCAGGCTCACCGCGGGCAGGTCCAGCGCCAGCATCGCCGTGGCCAACAGGGCGGCGGACAGGTCCTCGCCGGTACCAAGGGCACGGTCTGCCTCGCGGCGGAGGGCGGGAGAAACTGTGGCGGTGGCACCGGCAGCCCGCAGCCGCTTGAGCAGCAGATCGGTGGTCTGGCCGGTGGCGCTCACCACCACCACCAGGTCGTGGCCGCGACGCCGCAATGCGCGGACCCGGCGCGCGGCGGCGCGAATCCGGCTGGCGGTACCGAGGGATGTACCCCCGAACTTGATGACGATCGTGCCCGTCGCCTGGGCTGCGGAATTGGCGACAGTGGGGTCGGGTGCCTGGACTGCGGTGCTCATGGTACTCCACGGATACAAGGTGAAAAACGAAACGCCCCGGCCATCTCGCTGGGAGGAGGCCGGGGCGCGCTGCCGAACCGATCGGCGTTGCTGTTGGTTACGCTGGCGTGCGCAAACCCCCGGCCTTTGCTCGCATCAGAGCAATGGTCATCCTGCCTCGCATGCTGGCGCGCAGGGTGATGGCAACGAACGTGGGGGCCATGTGGATCCGTCCTGAAAGAAGAGCCAACACAAAAAACCCCGGGGCATGAACAACATGCCGCCCGGGATCCGGTCGCACTTTAGCATTTATTTTACGTGGCTGCAAGCAGCGGCAAATGACCACGGGACATCGATTGTGGGTCCAAGCTATGAACCTCCCGAATAACTGTCAAGGGTGGTTGCGCCCCCCACTGGTGGATCGACGAGTTTCGTAACAGCGATCCTTCCCACCTCCTGGTCGGTCGAGGGGACGAGGCATCGGCGGCCCGATTAGATTCCCGGCGCTTCCGGCGTGGTGGCAGAGTGGTTGAATGCACCGGTCTTGAAAACCGGCGAGCCTGAAAGGGCTTCGTGAGTTCGAATCTCACCCACGCCGCTGGTTCCCCCCTTCCTTCCCCGAACCTCACCCTCACACCGCGAGCCTTCCATGCGCCTCACCGCCGCCACCCTCACCGTCCTGGTCCTGCTGGTGGGCTGCGCACCAGAGGAGCCGCCCAGCCCCCAGGACCAGTTCTGGGCCGCGCTCGAGGCGCTCTGCGGCCAGGCCTTTGGCGGAACTGTCGCAGAGGCCCCGGCGGGAGACACCACCTTTGCCAATCGGGCGCTGGTGATGCACGTCCGGGACTGCCAGGAAGGAGAGATCCGGATTCCGTTCCACGTGGGCGAGGATCGCTCCCGCACCTGGGTCATTTCCCGGATCGAGACCGGGCTCCGCCTCAAGCACGACCACCGTCATGCCGATGGCAGCGAGGACGCCGTCACCCAGTACGGCGGGGACACCGGCGACTCTGGGTTGGCAGGCAAACAGGAGTTCCGGGCTGATTCCCTGACTGCGGCGCTGATACCAGCCGCAGTGACCAACGTGTGGACCATCGAGGTCGAACCGGGGAATCGCCTGGTCTACGCCCTCCGTCGCGAGGGAACCGACCGCCGGTTCCGGGTCGAGTTCAACCTGACCACTCCCATTCCCGCCCCCCCTCCGCCCTGGGGCGCCACCGCGCCCTGACAGCTGGCACACTCCTCGCCATTTAGACGTTCGGGAATAAGACAGTATCCATGGAGGAAGTGTCAAAATATTGACACAACCACCACCGAAACGGCTAACTGGCGGGATTAAGAATGTCAGGAATTGTCCAGCGGTTTTACTCGATAGCCCTCCTCGGTGCCCTCGCCACGACGGCGTGCGCCGCCGTGGAACCGTCCGGCCCATCCCTCCCCGCCCTGGCCCTGAGGATTGAAGCGCCGGCGCACTTCCGGTCCTGGTTCAGCCAGACCGAAGCGTGCAGCGGCCTCTCTGCGACCTTCCAAACTGTTGAGTGGTATGTAGTTCCGGGCGTGAACAGCTTTGAGGTCGAGGGAGCCGACCGGGTCGGAATGTGGCAGCTGGTGGAGGGGAAGTCACAGATCGTCATCGCCGGGAACTACCTGGACCATGAGATGGTGGTCAGCCACGAGATCCTCCACCACCTCCTCGGTCGCGAAGGCCACCCGAACGAGATGTTCGTGGAACGCTGTCAGCTGACCTGGGATACCTGGGCGCTGCGACAGACCCCAAAGACGGTCGCAGCCCGATAACCTGTGGCATCCTCACAACGGGGTGGTGCGACATGGAAACAATCGTATGTGGACAACCTGCCACACTGCCAAGGCCAACGGTTGCGCGGTTGAACGAGGCTGCGTGGCTAACAGTTATCAACATCAATCAGTCGAGTCCCACGCGATTCGGGGCCATGTTGATAAACATCCTACCAGGATTCTGGTCCGCCGACCAATTGACTTCATATATAAATGGCCAAATGGCAGAGTGAAGTGAAGTTATAAACTTTTCCACAATCCAGTTTCCACCCTCCAAAATGGGAGTGTTTCCCCGTAGACAATCTCCCAGCTGAGTGGATTCCCCTTCCCTGATTTGGGTCATGTGGCGATCTTGGCCAAGCCCCATGGAAGATTCCTCTACCCTCCTCCGCGATCTCGCCGTCGTCCTCGGCGTCGCCTCGGCGTTGATGCTGCTGGTTCAGCGCTTCAGGCTCCCCATTCATGTCGGCTACCTGCTCGCCGGGATCCTGATCGGTCCCAGCCTGCCCCTCCATCTGGTGGCCAACGAAGAGCGGATCCAGACCCTGTCCGAACTCGGGGTCATCCTGTTGCTCTTCTCCATCGGCCTCGAGTTCAGTATCCGAAAGCTGGTGCACCAGG
>JAWXBA010000268.1:0-3399 GCA_034439775.1 Gemmatimonadota bacterium
GGGCGGCACTGATCAAGGCGTCCCGGACCACCCGGGCGCGATTCCCGACCGGAAAGAGCTTGCCACTCTCGGCCTCGAGGGCCAGTGGCAGACCCAGTTCCTGCTCGAAGAAGCGGCGTTGGTCGGGCTGCGGCCATCCGCGCAGGATATGGCGCAGCAGAGGCCTGGGGGAATCGGTGACGAACCGGTCGTGGTCTGGCACCCCGGGGAGGATGTTGCAGCGTCCTCCGCCGGAAATAAGGATCTTTCGGCCCCCATCGCGGGTGCCTTCCAGGAGCACGACCTTCCGGCCGGTCCGGGCGGCGTGGATGGCGGCCATCGCGCCGGCCGCGCCGGCGCCGATGACCACCACCGGGAGGGAGGTCACGGGGCGCTTTCGAGGTAGGTCAGCATCGCCTCATGGGTCAGCGCGGCCCGGAGGCTCCAGGCGTCCTCGAACAGGATCAGCGGGTTGTTCTTGGCATCGTATACCAGCAACCGGCCGTGGGCGCGCCCCACGCGCTCAATCTCCTCCTCCGGACCAGTCACCCAACGCGCCTGGGTGTACGACATCCGTTCCAGCTTGCAGGGTACCCCGTACTCATTCTCCAGCCGGAAGACCATGACATCAAACTGGAGGATGCCGACCGCCCCCACGATCGGGGTGGGGCCCACCACTGTTTCGGTGTAGAAGACCTGGGCTGCACCCTCGTCGGAGAGCTGCCGGAGGCCGGTGTCGAGGTGCTTTCGGCGCAGCGGATCGGAGACATAGATCCGGGCAAAATGCTCCGGCGCAAACCGGGGGATCCCGCTGAACTCCAGCGGCCCGCGGGCGGAGAGCGTATCCCCGATGCGGAGGATACCGCGATCCTGGATCCCGATGACGTCGCCCGGCCACGCCTCCTCGATCGCCTCGCGGTCGCGGGCCATCATCTGCTGCGGGGCCGACAGCCGCAGATTCTTGCCGGTGCGCACATGCAACGCCGACATCCCGGCCTCGAAATGGCCCGAGACCACCCGCACGAAAGCGAGGCGGTCGCGATGGCGAGGGTCCATGTTTGCCTGGATTTTGAACACGAACCCGGTGAACGCCGACTCTCCGGGCTCCACCAGGCCGGCGGAGGACTCGCGGGCCGCCGGGGGCGGGGCCAGTTCCAGAAAGGTCTTGAAGAATGGCTCGATCCCGAAATTGGTCAGCGCGCTGCCAAAGAAGACCGGCGAGAGTTCCCCCGCCAGGTAGGCCTCCCGGTCAAAGGCCGCACCCGCGGTGTCCAGCAGCTCGATATCCTGCACCAGGCGATCGTGCGCCACCTCGCCGAGCAGTTCGCGGATGGCTGGGTCGTCAAGGGTGGCGCGCTGGACCTGGGCGCGCCGGGCGCCATGATCGGTGTCCCGGTCAAAGAGGTGCACCCGCTCCTCCATCCGGTCGTAGACACCGACAAACTGGGCGCCGCGATGAATCGGCCAGGTCATCGGGTAGCATGCCAGGCCCAGGTCCCGCTCGACATCACTGATCAGGGTCAGCGGATCGGCACCGGCCCGGTCGCACTTGTTGACCAGGGTGACGATGGGGATCCGCCGGCGCCGGCAGACCTCGAACAGCTGCCGAGTCCGCGCCTCGACACCCTTGCGATTGTCCAGCAGCATCACGGCGCTGTCGGCCGCGATGAGGGTGCGGTAGGTGTCCTCGCTGAAGTCCTGGTGACCGGGGGTGTCGAGCAGGTTGATGTGACGCCCTTCCCACTCGAACTGGAGGACACTGGAGGTGACCGAGATGCCGCGCTGCTTTTCCAGTTCCATCCAGTCGGAGGTGGCATGCCGTTCCGCCCGCCGTGCCTTGACGGAGCCGGCCAGGTGAATCGCCCCGCCATACAGGAGGAGCTTCTCCGTCAGGGTCGTCTTCCCCGCGTCGGGGTGGCTGATGATGGCAAAGGTCCGACGCGCCGCGATGGCGGTCAGGAGGTCCTGGTCGGTCACGATGGCTCCAATGCGTGGACTGCTCGGCGCCAAACACCTGAGGCCGCCCATGGAGGCGGCCTCAGGAGCCGGCAACGCCAGGGGAATATAGCCGCCCGACCCTCTAGCGCCGCTCCGGACGCCCCAGCATCTTTCGGCATTCATGGCGCTCCACGACCTGTTCCTTGATCCCACCGCCCGGCCGGTCATTGCCCATCGCGGGGCGTCCGGCCTCCGCCCGGAGAACACCCTGACGGCGTTTGCCCTGGCCCTCGAGCTGGGCGCCGACGGCATCGAACTCGATGTCCGGATCAGCCGGGACGGTGTGCCAGTCGTGCACCACGACCCGGACCTGACCCGGACCACGGGCCGGGCCGGGTTGGTCCGCGAGCTCACCGCCGGGGAGCTGGCTGCGGCGGACGCCGGCGACGGCGAGGGGATCCCTGCCCTGGCGACGGTGCTGGAGGCGACCGGCAACCTGCCGCTCCTGATCGAGCTCAAGGAGGTCGCGGCGGGAAGACCGGTCCTTGAGGTGCTGCGGCACTGCGGGGCGGCCTCGCGGGTAGCGGTGGCGTCGTTCCTGCCCGCCGCCCTTCACCCGTTCCGGGGCGAGGGGGTGCCGCTCGGTGCCACGCGCCCTGATATTATCGGGGCGACCCTGGCCGCGGCGGTTCGATGGCGGCCGCGGCGTGTGCCGTGGCAGTTCTACGCCGTCCCCGATCGGTATCGAGACGTCGTGACCGTGCCGACAGCCCGGTTCGTGGCTCGAGCCCACCGGCAGGGGTGCCCCGTCCATGTCTGGACGGTGGATGATCCTGAACGGGCGGCAGCACTCTGGCGTATCGGCGTATCCGGCATCATTACCAACCGCCCTGACCTGATCCGTCCCTCCCGGGCCGGCACCCGCCCATAACGGCAAGGAATCCCCATGATCGACGCGCTCCGGATTCACAAACACCCGCTGGCGATGGCCACGGTGGTGCTCGCTGCCCTGGCGGGATGCACCTCCTACCGGATCGAGACGGCGCCGGTGGCGCAGGTGGTGGCGGAGCGTGAGCCACGCTCGGTGCTGGTGACCTTGAGCTCGGACCGGGAAGTGGAGTTGTTCGGGCCGGTGATTGCCGATGACTCGTTGCGGGGCCACCCCCGGGCGGAATCGGTCCAACGGGTCAGCTACGCGCTGGCCGACATCCGCACCGTCAAGACCAAGCGCTTCAATCTCGGCAAGAGCCTGCTCTACGTCGCCATCGCCGCCGGCGGGGTGGCGGTCTACGAGCTGCTCATGAGCCTCAACGCCACCTCGTTCTAGACGTATGGGGTATGGGGGCGTCACCTCCCCCCGACTGACCTTTCTACCGGGAGATCCCATGCACCGACCTGCACTCCTTCTGCTCGGCATCGCCCTGGCGCCGATGCCCGCTGTGGCCCAGGCTCCATCCGATACGATCGCAATCCGGGAATGGA
>JAWXBA010000269.1:0-7316 GCA_034439775.1 Gemmatimonadota bacterium
GATACCTGATACCTGATACCCACTCCCAATCTAGCCAGCCGCCGTCTTCCCCGCCGAGGGGCAGAGCGCCCGCAGCACGCACCCGGCGCAGCGTGGGCGTCTGGCAATACAGGTGGCGCGACCATGGCTGATCAGCAGATGGGAGATCAGGGTCCAATCCTCCTGCGGGACCAGCGCCATGAGGTCGCGTTCGATTTTCAGAGGGTCGGCATGACGGGTCAACTTCAGGAGGCGGGCCAGGCGAGTCACGTGGGTATCCACCGTGACCCCGTCATTCCTGCCGAACGCGTTGCCGAGCACCACGTTGGCGGTCTTTCGACCCACGCCCGGCAGGACCCGCAACGCCTCCATATCCGGCGGCACCTCGCCGCCATGGTCCGCCACCAGGACCCGCGCCATGGCGACGAGGTTCCGGGCCTTGACCCGGTAGAACCCGGTGGAGCGGATCAACTCCTCCACTTCCGCGGTGTCGGCGGCGGCAAGGCGGCCGGCGGTCGGGAAGCGGGCAAAGAGCGCCGGCGTGGTCAGGTTGACCCGGACGTCAGTGCACTGGGCGGACAGGATCGTGGCCACCAGGAGTTCAAAGGGGGTGCGGTAGGTCAGGGCACAGTGGGCATCGGGATAGGCGGCCTTGAGCGCGGCCAGAATCGGCGCCACGCGCTTGCGGGCAGTGGCCCGCGCAGTCGCCGGGACCGTGGCGCGAGGGCTCACCGCGGATGCCGAGCCCGCGCAAAGGTCAAGAAATCGTCCACCGACCTGGTGTTGAGGATTTCCTCCGGCCCCATCCCGGCCTTCCGGGCGATGCCGACCCCGAACTCCATATTGGCGATCCCCGCCAGGTTGTGGGCATCGGATCCGATCGAGATGACCACACCCAGGTCCCGGGCGCGACGGAGGACCCGCCAATCCAGGTCCAGGCGGTGCGGATCGGCATTGATCTCGATGGCCACCCGATTGGCGGCGGCCCGCCGGAAGACCGCCTCGAGATCGATCGGGTATGGGTCGCGACTGAGGAGCAGTCGGCCGGTGGGATGTCCCAGGATAGTCAAGTAAGGGTTGTCCAGCGCCTGGAGGACCCGGGCCGTCATCTCCGCTTCGCTCAGGCCGAACCGGCTGTGGATCGAGGCCACGATGAAATCAAATCCGGCCAGCACCTCGTCAGGATAGTCCAGCTCCCCGTCGCCCAGGATGTCGGACTCGATCCCCTTGAGGATCCGGACGCCGGAGAGTTCCTGGTTGGTGGCATCAATCTCCGCCCACTGCCGCTTCAGGTCGTCGATCGAGAGCCCGCCTGCGTACGCTGCCGCCCGGCTGTGATCGGTAATGCCGACATAGTCATAGCCGTCGGCCCGCACCGCTTCGGCCAGCTCTCGAATGGTCGGGGTGCCATCGGAGTAGTGGGTGTGGCAGTGGAGGAATCCGCGCAGGTCGCGTCGCTCCACCAACCGCGGTGTTCCAGTGGCGCAGCGCTCGAGCTCGTCGCGGCCTTCGCGCATTTCGGGGGGCACAAAGGCCACGCCGAGCCGCTGGTAGAGCAATGATTCCTCAGGGGTCGGGATGAACTCCGACCCCTTCCAGAGGGCGCCCCCGGCCAGCGAATGACCCTGCGCCGCGGCGCGCTTCGCCAGGGCGGCCAGGTGGGCCTCCGAACCGGTGGCCTGAACCAGCACCGCCCCGCGATTGACCGGGGTCGTCACCACGACCTGGGCGGCGCTGCCACCGGCAAACCGCAGGGTGACGCGGCGATCATCCTGGCCGGCAAATTCATCCACGCCGGGCAGTTGCTGCAGCGCCCGAAAGATCTCAGGCGGCGATTCCTCGGTCACCAGCACTACGACCAGCTGCTGGACCACCTCACAGCGGCGCCGGACTTCGCCAGCCACGTGGGCCTCGAGGACCCCGTCGAGACTGGCCAGGGCGCTCCGCAGCGCTTCGGCTTCCTGGGCGGCATGGTGAGAAAGCCGGAAGCCGCTGGACCTGCGGAGGAAGGCGATCCCCTTGAGAATGTTGTCGACGGTCTTCTGGCCGAAGCCGGGAAGTGCCGCCAGGCGTCCGTCCTGGGCAGCTTCTTCGAGGTCGGGAATGGTGTCAATGCCGAGAATGCCGTGGATCGCCCGGACCTTGGCCACGCCAAGACCGGAGATGCCCAGCATCTCCACCAGGCCGGGCTCCACCGCCTCGTGGAGTTCCTCGAGCAGGGTGCTGCGCCCGGTCTGCACCAGTTCCTCGATGATCTGGAGCGTGCCTGGGCCGATCCCCTTGGCCGCGGCGAGGGACCCGTCGGCAAGCGCCGCAGCCAGGCCGGCCGGGAGCCCGGCCACGGTCCGCGAAGCCGACCGAAAGGCCCGGACCCGAAACGGGTTCTCGCCATTCAGTTCCAGGTACGAGGCGATCTGGTCGAGCACGTGCGCCACCGCGGTGCGGTCCATGATTCCAGGCGTCATGCGTCGTGAACCTCCGCTGTGACCTATTCGTGGCCGGCCAGGATCAGGTGGTGGGCCCGCCAACCCAACTCGAGCAGTTCCCTCTGTCCCACCAGTGACCAGAGTCCTGCCGCCGTCCCCCCCTCCAGCGTCGAAGCAAAGAGGGGGGAGCCATCCTCCCGGGCCAGGGGGCCTGGCACCGGGCCATCAGTGTGAGCCACCGTAAACCCGGGTCGGCCCGGGAGGAGCCCGAAGACCGCCACCAATGCGAGGTGGTCTCTCTGGGCCTGCGCAAACCACCCGTCCAACGGTTCCGGCGGTTCGCCCTCGACCGGGGTGCCCCAGACCCTTCGCGGCGGCAGCTGAAGGTAGTAGGCGCTGGGCGAGCGCGATGGGGTGGCGGCGGGTGCGCCGCTAACCAGCGCATCCAGGGAAGGCCGAGACAGAGACCGCACCTGCTGCCCCTGCTGCCAGAACAGGAACCCGGCGTGGGCCAACGCCACCAGCTCCGCCACCGCCTCGCCCAGGCCGGACTCGGGTCGCAGCTCGTGGAGGAGGGCGGCGCCAGCCTGGGAGATCGCCCAGGCATCCCGGTCGAACGGATCCACCTCGGCGGCGGCCAGGGCCCGATGCACCTCGCCGAGTCGATCGGGGGCGAATGGTCCAAGGGCCAACTCGAACGGGCTCAGTCGGGTGGCGTGGTCAGCCATGGGTGCCGGGCAGGAAAGCGTCCAGGATGCGCACGAATGCTTCCGGTGCCTCGACATAGGGGACGTGACCGCAGTCCGCCAACAGGTGACACTCGGCATTGAGCAGCCGGGCAGTCTCCCGGGCCGTCGCGGCCGGAATCGGGTCGTCATCGCCGTGCAGCACGGTCGCGCTGACCCGAAGTGCCGACAATGCCGGCCGGATGTCATAGTCGCCGAGGCTGTCCCAGACGGCCTGCTGGGTCCGCCCGGTGACGCGAAACGGCGTGAGGTTGGCGGCCTGGGAGGGATCGTGAAAGTACCCGGCCACGGAGAGCTCAAACCCCCGCTGGCGATAGCGCTCGGGGTCGCTCTCGGCGAGCCCGGAGTCGCGCAGGCGCTGTCGCTCGGCCCGGATTGCGGGGGTGGCAGAGCGGGCGGCGAGCCGGCTCTCATATTCCAGCCGGGCGGCCTGGTGCCCCGGTGCGGGAGAAACGAGGGCGAGACATTCCACCCGCGCCGGGTGCGTGATGGCGTAGAGCATCGCCAGCAAGGCGCCCCAGCTATATCCCGCGATTGCCAGCGTCTCCATGCCCCAGTGCTCCCGAAGCGCTTCCAGATCGGCCACCTGTTCCCGCCAGCCGACGGGAACCCCCCGGGCCACCGGCGAGCGCCCCCCACCCCGCTGGTCGTAATAGACGAGGGTGCGGCTGGTGGCGAGTCGGTCAAAGCCGGGCAGCAGGTAGTCGTGGTGGGCACCGGGCCCGCCGTGCAGGACGACCACGGGAGGGCCTGCCCCGACCCGGCGTTCGTAGAGTCGCACTCCACGGACCTCGCACTCACCCTCCATCACGGGTGTCGGGCTGGGACCTGGCAGGGTCACAGCAGTACGGCCAAGGCGTCGGCCACTTTCTTCACCTCGGCCTCCTCGGCACCGGTGAAGGGATCCACCTGGTCGCTGTCGATATCGATCTGCCCCAGGATCGTCGATCCCCGCCGGATCAAGACCACCAGTTCCGAGCGGGTAAAGGTGTTGCAGGCCAGATAGTTCGCCACCGCCGTGACATCGCCGATGTTCTGGTCCTGCCCCGTGGCCACCGCCGTGCCGCAGACCCCCCGCCCCACGGGGATGACCGTGTGGTCGGTCTCCCGGCCATCAAAAGCTTCCAGGATCAGTTCCTCGCCATGCAACATGTAGAGATACACCGACGTGTAGGGCGACCCGGCGGCCCGGATCCGGGCCGCCGCCTGCTGAAGCAGTGCCTTGCGGCCCACCTCATGGACAAATGCACCGCGGAGCGCGGCCACGATCCGGTCGCCCTCAAGCACGGGCATGCTGAACTCCCCTCCCGGGCGGACCCGGCTCGGTTCGGGCGGTCCCGGTTGTCACAATAGTCACCACGAGGACCTCCGGAGTGGGAATCTCTCCCCCACCCGAGGAGCCGGTGGGGGTCGCTGGATTCTAGCCTCCCCGCGGCCCCGGTGCATCGGTCCGTGGCGGGACCCGGGGAACTGGCCTATCTTCTGCGACCCACCTTGGAGCCACCATCGTCACCGCCCACCTGGTCGCCTCGACCCTCGCCTCCCTGACCTGGTTGCTGCGCCACGCCCCGACCTCGCGTGAGGAGCTGGTGGCCACCTTGGGCCACCTGGAATCGCTCCTCCTGAACGAGGGCGTCCTGACGATCCAGGCCGGCCTGGAATCGCTCAGCATCAACGAGACTCCGGTCCCGATCGACGCACCCGGCACCCATCTGCTCAACGAGCACCTGCTGATGCAGGGCATCCGCCGGGTGGAGTTCACCGCACCGATCGAGTCGGAGCGGATCGTAAGCCTGTGCGCCGTCCTGGCCGCCTACCCAGGGACGTTTGAGAGCTTTGCCGAGGTGCAAGCGGCGGTCGGGGTGGGGCCAGGGCTCTCCCTGGCAGAGGCTCCCACGGAGCTGATCTTCGAGCGCGAATCGCCACACACGGTACTGCTTCTCAACCCCGAGGCGCGGGCGCCGATCGAGCAGGAAGACTTCGTGCTTCGGGCCGATGAGGGGGGTCTGCTGCACTACCCGGAGCTCGACGAACTCGCCGACCTCGAGAGCCTGGACCGGGAGCGGATGGACCGGCTCTCCGAACTGCGGCCGCACCCGTTCGGGCCCGACCCGTTTGGGCACCGCCTGTCTGCCCTTGTGGATCGGGGACGTCAGGCCGGGGCGGCGGGCAACTGGAACGGCCTTCTGGAAGCCGCCATGGAACTCCTGGAGATCGAGGCCGAATCGGCCACGGAGGCCCTCGGCAAGTCGGTTCGGGTGGAGCTCCGCCGGATGGTGCCCCGGGGGCACCTGCTCGAGATGGCCCGCCTGGCCAGCCACGGCGGCCGCAAGCAGGACGCCCTGGCCATCCTGCGGAAGCTCGGTGCCGACTCGACCGAAATCTTGATGGACCTCCTGGTGGAGGCGATGACGCTGGGTGAGCGCCGAGGGTACTACAGCGCGCTCACCCACATGCCCGAGGGGCACGAGGTGATCATCGCCCACCTGCGCCATTCCGTCTGGTATGTGGTGCGGAATGCCGCGGAGCTCTGCGGCGCGATGGACCTGGAGCGGAGCGTGCCGGGCCTGGCGCTGCAGGTTGGCCATGAGGACGAACGGGTGCGGCGCTCAGTGGCCGGCGCGCTCGGCAAGATCGGGTCACCGCAGGCGCTCGAGCCGCTGCGCCAGCTCATGGCCGATCCCGTTCCGGCGGTCAGGCTTCGCGCGGTGGCCTCGCTCAATCCGCGGCGGGCGCAATCCCTGGTTCCGCCGCTGGTCAGCCTGCTCGGAAAGGAAACCCAGGCCGAGGTCATCCGGGAAACGGCCGCCACCCTCGGGCGGATTGGCAGCCCGGAGGCCCTCAAGGCATTGGTGGCATTTGCCCAGCCCAGCCAGCGCCTGCTGGGCATCGGGGGACGGCCAGCAGAGCAGCGCGTCTGGGCCGTCGAGGCTCTGGCGCTTGCTGGTTCCGGGGGTAAGGGATCATTGCGCACCCTTTCCCGCGACGGAGACGAGCCGGTCCGAATGGCCGCCGTGGCGGCCCTGAGCGATCTGGGCAGGTGAGCCGGGTTCAGCGGGGCACGAAATCCAGGTCTGGGGTGACTCGCCGCGCAAACGCGGCCAGCAGGCGTGCTGCCGCCTCGAGGTCGTCCCAGACGACCATCTCGTTCGGGCTGTGCATGTAGCGGTTGGGAATGGATACCAGCCCGGTCGGGATGCCACGGTGCGAAGTGAAGATCGCGTCGGCGTCGGTACCGGTGGCCCGGGGAGCGGCCGACAGCATATACGGTATGCCCTCTGCCTCCGCTGCCGCCAGCAGCATCTCGAAGACCACCGGACTGACCGCTGACCCTCGCGTCAGCACCGGCCCTCCGCCCAGCTTCACCTCGCCGTGCCGCTTCTTCTCCGCCCCCGGATAGTCGGTCGCGTGGGTCACATCGACCACAACCGCCGCGACCGGCTCGAGCCCCTGCGCCGACGGCCGTGCCCCCCCACCCGAGTGGCTGATCTCCTCCTGGGTGGTGGCCACAGCGGTCACCTCGACCTCCGGCGGATCCACCGCCAGCAGGCGCAGGGCCTCCAGCACCACGTAGGCGCCGGCGCGGTTGTCGATGCTGCGGCTGACCAGGCGCCCGTTGGGAAACTCCTGGACGGTGGATGCCAGGACTCCAGCATCGCCCACCCGGATCCGCTCCAGGGTCTCGGCCCGGTTGGCAGCGCCGATGTCGATCCAGAGATCGGTGACCTTGGAGGCTTTCTCGCGCTCTTCCGGTTTCATGAGGTGGATCGCCGGCTTGCCGATGACCCCGGCCACCTCGCCGCCCCGGCCCAGCAGGACCACTCGCTGGCCGACGAAGATCTGGGTATCCCATCCGCCGATCGGGTCGAAGTAGAGGAAGCCCTCCTCGTCGACGTGGGTCACCATTACCCCGATCTCGTCGATATGGCCGGCGAACATCAACCGCGAGGGACGGGCCCGGGAGGCGGTCCGCGGCCCGCTGGTGGCGTAACTGTTGCCATTGGCGTCGACGCGCACCTCCGCAAACGTCTCGGCCTCGGTCCGCCAGATGCGCGCGGGGCCGAGCTCGAAGCCGGAGGGCCCGGGAGCGTTCAGCAGGCGGTGCAGGAACTGGCGGGAGGGAGTGGACATGGAGTCAGGGGATCGGGGAATGGGGAATGGGGAA
>JAWXBA010000270.1:0-6775 GCA_034439775.1 Gemmatimonadota bacterium
CCAGATCGCCGACCTGAAGTCAGTCGATGCGCCGAACGTCCGCCGTGCAGCGCCCCCCCAGCGGGGGCGCCGCCGGTGACCACCGGACTGTGGAACGAGGAGGAGCTGGAGCAGGCGGCGGTGGACCTGGCCGCCGATCTGGCGCCGGGGGCGGTCGTCTGGCTCAGCGGCGCTCTCGGGGCGGGGAAGACCACCTTTGCCCGCGCCCTCCTTCGAGGACTTGGGGTGGAGGGGGAGGTCGGAAGCCCCACATACAGTCTCGTCCACCGGCACGAGGGACGCGACGGAGCGGTGTACCATGTTGACTGCTACCGGCTGGCGAGCGAGGACGAAGCCCGGGACCTCGCCTGGGATACCATCGCCCAGGGCCGGGCGGTGGTGATCGAATGGCCGGAGCGGGCCGGGGTCTGGACGCCGCCCGCCTCCCGTCACGTTCGCCTTGCGCACACTGCCGATCCTGACCGGCGGGCGGTGGAGGTCCGGTGATCGTACTCGCCGTGGACCTGGCCACCGACCGGATGTCGGTGGCGGCAGTGGCGCCGGGCGGTCGCGAGGTGGAGCGGCACCTGGTCGGGGCTCGATCGCACGCGCGCTTGTTGGTCCCCCTGATTCAGGAGGTGCTGGCAGAAACCGGCGGGTCCGTGGCACAGGTCGGTCGCATCATCGTGGCCGATGGTCCCGGCAGCTTTACCGGACTGCGGGTAGCGGCGGTGCTGGCCAAGGGCCTGGCCCGCGCCGGCACGGTCACGGTGGCCACCGCCCCCTCGCTGCTTGGTCGCGCCGCGCGGGTCATGCCCACAGCGGGCGGGCTGGTGCTCTGCGCTACCTCGGCGCTCCGTGGCGAGGTCTACGCCGGATGGTACCGGCTGGAGCCAGACAGACCGGTGGAGACCGTCCGCGAGGCAGTCGCCACCGACTGGGAGTCGGCCAGCAAGGGGCCGCGTCCTGACCTGGTGGCGGGCGATGGGCCGGATGGATTTCTGGAGGCGCTGGGACGGTTTTGGGGGGTACCGGTGATGGTGCGCGAGGGTGCCCACGCCGATGCCCGGACGCTGCTGGCCCTCGATCGCCGGACAGGGGGAACCACGACAATAGGGGATCCTCCCTCCTGGGAACCAACCTATGGCAGGCCCGCCGAGGCGCAGGCCAAGTGGGAGCGCGAACATGGCAGGCCGCTGCCAGATTCGCACCGCACACCCGGCTGACGCCCCGCTGCTCGGCCTGATCGAGCGGGCCTGCTTTGCGGACCCGTGGACCGATCGGAGCCTCGTGGAGGCGATCGGGTCTGGCCAGGGGATCTCGCTCCTGGCCACGAACCAGGATGGGGTGGTGGGATACCTCCTGGCCCGGCACGCAGGCGGATCGGGAGAAATCTTGAATCTTGCGGTAGCCCCCGAAGGACGTCGGCGGGGAGTTGGCCGCGACCTGCTGGAGGAGGCCCTGCGACAGCTCTCGGAGCTCGAGGCTGCCCAGGTGTTCCTGGAGGTCCGCGGGTCAAACGCTGCGGCGCTGGCCCTCTATCAGGGGCGGGGCTTCCGGATCGTCGGGAGCCGACGGGGTTATTATCGTTTGCCGGAGGAGGATGCCCTTGTTCTGAGGCTGGATTGTGCCCCTTCGGCGTAAATTCGGTACAAATCGCGCAAATATGGTTGACAAAAGAACTTAGCGATTCGATATTTTGCTTGGGTCCACAGCTATTCGACCCTTTTTCCATTCCGGAGGTCATCATGAGCCGCAGCTTGAACAAGGTCATCCTCATTGGCAACTTGGGAGCCGATCCCGAGGTCCGCAGCACCTCGAACGGGGGCCGCGTCGCCACCCTCTCGGTGGCCACCAGCCGCCGCTGGAAGGGCAAGAGCGGGGAGCAGGAGGAGAAGACTGAATGGCACCGGGTGATCCTCTGGAACAACAAGGGCTCGAATCTTGCCGATATCGCCGAACGGTATTGCAAGAAGGGCGACAAGGTCTATGTCGAGGGCAGCGTGGAATACCGCACTTGGCAGGACAAGGAAGGACAGACCCGCTACACCACCGAAATCAATGCCCGCGAGCTGATCATGCTGGGGGGCAAGGGTGGCGAAGGTGGAGATTCCTACTCTCCGTCCAAGGTCGGGGCGACCGCGTCGTCGGCCCGCCCGAACGAATCGTTCGACGACTTCCCGGAGGCGCTGGATGCCGAGGATGACGATCTTCCGTTCTGACGTTCGCGGACTGATGCTGCTTGCCCTGGCCGCCGGAGTTGCTCCGGCGGCCGTGGCGCAGGTTGCCGCCCGCCCATCCCACCACACTGTCCAGACCGGCGACACCCTCTGGGATTTGTCCGCCCGGTACCTCGGCGATCCGTTCCTCTGGCCCCAGATCTACCGGCTCAACACTGGGATTGTCGCCGACCCGCATTGGATTTACCCCGGTCAGGTGCTCCAGCTTGCGGCGGGGGAAGACACTCGTGCGGTCCCCTCCGACACTCCTCAGCCCTCGTTGAGGAACGACGAGCGGTTCCAGGCTCCGCCGGCCATGCCCGGCGCTGACGCCGGCTCGCTCTTTGCCCGCCGGCCGCGGATGCAGGTCGGCGCCATGCTGCTCACCTTCACGGACGAATCGTACCGGGCGCTCAGCCGGGGCGATTTCTACTCCAGCGGGTTCATGACCGAGGGCCACGACCTCCCGTACGGCACCTTCGTCGGCAATGCGGAGCCGTCTCAGATCGCGAGCATGGGCGAGCGCAGCTTCACCCTGTTGAACGATCCCGTTCTGGTGCGCCCCCCCGAGGGCGCCACGTACCGGCTGGGGGATACCCTGCTGGTCCTGACTTTGGCCGAGGGCTACTCGGGCTCCCCGCAGTGGGGCGACATGGTCGTGCCAACCGGACTGCTCGAGATCACCGGTCAGGGGGACGGGCAGATGCTGGCCAAGGTGCTGGCAATCTATGGGGAGCTCCGCAACGGGCAGCACCTGCTCCCGGCCGAACGCTTCGTCTCCAGCGGCACCGTCCGCGCCAAGCCGGTCAGCAACGGGCTCTCGGCCCAGGTCATCAAGGCCCGTGAGAACAACCCGATCCGGCATCCCCAGGATGTCCTGTTCATCGACGCGGGGCGCAGCAGCGGGGTGGCTGCCGGCGACCTCTTCGAGGTCCTCCGCGAATCTGATGAACCCGGGATGGCAATGGAACGGATCGCCACACTCCAGGTCGTCCATGTGCGGGAAACGACCGCCACCGTCCGGGTCACCTCCCTGATCAGCCCGGATTTCCCGCACCGGGCCACCGTCAGAAAAATCGGCAGTCTCGGCAACTGATCGGGCACTAACGCCAATCGCGGCCCCTGTCCTGCCCAATTTCGGGTAAGACAGGGGCCGTTCGATTATTCTTCACCCTGGCCTGGCCGTGTGGCAATTCTGTTTGGCGGCGCGTCTCCAGTCAGATAGCCGTCCGCCGTCCGTCGTCCGCCTCACGACCAGAGGGCACCTGCGAACGGGCAGGGCTCACCTGCCGGTTGCCAGCTTCCATCCACTGGGGAAATGAATGCTCCAAGGTGCCGACCCCGCTCTCGCCACGCCGCTGGACCTGATCCGCCACGCGGGTCCCGAAACGAAGGTCGTCCTGGCGATCATGGCGATCCTCTCCCTGGTTTCCTGGTATCTCATCATTTCCAAGTCGTGGCAGCAACGAAAGGTTCGCAGCCAGAAGAAACGCTTCTTCTGGGAGCTGGAGCGGAGCGACGGGCTGGCCGAGGCCTACCATGCCGCCATGAAGCTGCCGCCCTCGCCGTATACCCGGGTGCTCCGCGAGGGCGTGGCGTTCTACACCAACCTTCGACCGGGTGGCCTCAAGCCCGCCGACGGCGAGCACTTCCCGATCAGCCATACCCAGCTTGAGGCGCTCCGGGCCATTCTCGGCAAGGAGATCGCCGAGGAGCGGGAACGGGCGGCGCACCACATCCCCTGGCTGGCCACGATCGGCTCCGTCAGTCCGTTCCTCGGCTTGCTCGGCACCGTGCTGGGGATCATGAATTCCTTTCTCGGCATCGCCTCCTCCGGGGCAGGGAACATCACCGCGGTTGCCCCGGGTGTGGCCGAGGCGCTGGTGGCCACCGCGACAGGCCTCGCGGTGGCCATTCCGGCGGTCTTTGCCTACAACCACTTCGCCAACGGCATCGCCATCCTCGAGGGCGAACTCGAAGGCCTGGGCGATGAGCTGATTGGCTGGATGGCGCGCGAGGGGATGCTCTAGCATGGGGATGAGCAGCGCCCACCTGGGCCGCTCCCGGCGAGGCCGGATGCCGGTGACCGCCGAGATCAACGTCATTGCCCTCATGGACGTGACACTGGTGCTGCTGGTCATCTTCATGATCACCGCGCCGATCATGCAGGGAGGCATCGAGGTCCAGTTGCCCCGGGCGGAAGCCCGGCCAATTACCCAGAACGACGGGGTAATTGTATCAGTCGACCAGCAGGGACAGATCTTTATCGATCGGACGGCGGTGAGCTACGAGGAGTTCCGCGCCACGTTCCGTGCGCTCGTACAATCCCGGAACGCCGATGCCGTCACGCTGCGAGCCGACAGCCGGGTGCCCTATGGTCAGGTCGCCAGGGTCCTCGGCGTCATCCGGGAAACAGGGGTGGCCAATGTTGGCTTGGTCACCGAGCAGGAAGATATTCGGTGAGTTACGCCCTCCGGCGCGAGGACCGCACCGGCAACCGACTGGGGATGGCCGGTACGGCCCTGATCCACGTCGCTCTGGTGGCCGGCATGATCGTCATAGCCAAGGCCCCGGCACCGCCAGTGGGAACGGTCTACCAGGTCAAGCTGGTGGCCGCCCCAGCCCCGAGCACGGCGCGGCGAGTGGCGACGGAGACGGTCGCACCCCCACCCCAGCGAACTGCCCCCACCCAGACCAGGACGGCCCGCTCCGTGCCAGTCACTCCAACCGCGCCGCCCCGGGCAGCACCGGTTACCACCGAGGCCGCGCCGCGAGTGGCCAACCCGGTGGAGCCACTTCCTGGCGAGACCCCCTCCACGGGCACGAACATCGCCAATATCGACTTGCAGGGTGTGCCGTTTCCGTTCGAGGGTTACCTCTCCAACCTGGTGGAGCAGGTCCTCCGTCGGTGGGCCCGACCAGCTTTTGCGACCCCGCTCCGTGCCGAGATCGCCTTCACGATCCTCCGGGATGGCACCGTCAAGGACATCAAGTTCGCCCAGTCCTCCCGCAATCCATCGTTTGACCTGGAGGCAATGGGCGCCATTGAGAGTGCTGCCCGGGCCCGTGCCTTCGGCCCTCTTCCCGCTGGTTTCGAAGGTGATGCCTTGCCAATGATCTTCTACTTTGCTCCCACGACCGGTCGATGAGTCGCTGGTTCTTGCTGCTCCTGGTTTCCCTCGGGGCAGTGCCTGCCGCGGCTCAGGACCCGGTCCGGGTTGGGATTGATTACCGTCCTGGCATCCGCCCCCGGATCGTGATCCTCCCCGCCGCCGCGGGACTCGATTCGGCCCGGGCGATCCTGGCTCGTGACCTCGACTACGCCGATCGGTTCGAGGTGGTCGTCCTTCCGCCAGGCGATCCAGCTTCGACGCCGCTGATTGCGGGCCAAGCTGCGGCGGCCGTCAACTACGAGCTCTACCGTACGCTCAGCGCGTCCTGGGCCATCCAGCTCGAGCGGGCCTCGGCCGGGATGGCGATGACCGTCCGTCTCCATGACCTGACGGCGGACGTGGTCCGGCGCGACACGACCCTGGCGATCGACATCTCCGGGGCGGGGGAAGGCCGGATGGACCTGCATCGCCTTTCCGATGATTTGGCGGGGTGGATTTCCGGCCAGCGCGGTATCGCGGCCACACGACTGCTGTACGTCGAGCGTGGGACCCAACGGATTCACCGAGTGGACAGCGATGGGCATGGGGTTGTGCCGATGAGCCCCGGTGGTGCTACCGCGCTCTCGCCGACCTGGTCTCCGGACGCGACGAAGTTTGCCTACGGCATTCTTGGAGACGATGGCCAATCCCCGATCGTGATTCAGGACGTCGTTGGCGGCGCACGGCGGACGGTGCCCACCACCGGTGGCGGGGGCAATCACATCACCCCCGCGTTTTCGCCTGACGGCGCCAGCCTGGCCTTTACCCGCCTGACCGAGCAGGGCTCGGCCATCTTCCGGGCCGACGTGGCTCGGATGTGTTGCGTGGAGCGGTTGACCGCAACACGTTACCCGGCTAATCTCTCGCCAACATGGAGCCCGGACGGGCGCCGGATCGCGTTCGTGAGCGATCGCTCGGGAGTACCACAGATCTATGTCATGTCCGCCGACGGCACCGACCAGGAGCTGATGGTGCCCTTTGATTTCGGGGCTACCGGTGCATCCTACGCACCGGATTGGAGTCCCGACGGGACCAGGCTGGTCTTTCACCGCGACGTCTCGGGAGCACCCCAGCTCTTCGTGTACGTGGTCGGCAGCCGACAGGTCAAGCAACTGACCTCCCAGGGCCGCAACGAAGATCCCGCCTGGGCCCCGGATAGCCGGCATATTGTGTACATTTCAGATCGGACCGGGCGTCGCCAGCTGCACGTCATCGACCTGGAGACCGCCCGGGTGCGTCAGGTATCGACGCCCGGCATTGCCCGACTTCCTGCGTGGTCCCCCTCCTTGGGCGGATCGCGTTAAACTCCACCACGTCCGACCGATCGGAGCACGTCCCATGCGCCTTCGCCAGTACGCACTGCCCCTGGTGGCCGTCCTGTTTACCGCCTCCGCGTGCAAGAAGAACGAGCCGGTGGTAACCGCG
>JAWXBA010000271.1:0-15811 GCA_034439775.1 Gemmatimonadota bacterium
TGGATCCCACTCCTGGTTGTGCCGCACCATGGCATTCAGTATCGTGAGCAGCTTTCGCATGCAGGCGGTGATGGCGATCTTGAAGACCTTGTCCGCTGTACGGAGGCGGGTATAGAAGGTGCGCAGGACGGGATTGTGCTTGACGCCGACCAGGGCGGCCATATAGAGCGCGGCTCGCACTGGGGCTCGGCCGCCCCAGACGAAGCGTTTGCCCCGCATCTTGCCGCTGTCCCGATTGAGCGGAGCCACCCCGACGAGGGCCGCGATCTCCCGTCGGGACAGGCGGCCCAGTTCGGGGAGCTTGCCGAGCAGGGTCAAGGCCGTGACCCGTCCGACGCCCGGCACGCTCTGCAGCAACGCGTTCTGGGCCTGATAGAGGGGGCTAGCCTCGATGGCCGCCTGCAGCTCCGCGTCGACGTCGGCGAGGCGTTTCTCGAGCCAGCGAATGTGCTGGGTGATGTCCCGTCGCACCGGTCCGCGGGCGAACCCCAACCGGTTGTTCTCGGCGGTGAGCATCTCGATCAGCTGCCGCCGCCGGGTGAGGAAGGCGTCCCGCTGCTGGGCCGCCTCGTCGGGCAGCGGGCGCAAGGGCGGCCGGACCCGCTCGCCGAAGAGGGCCAGGGTGTGGGCGTCGATGGCATCGGTCTTGGCGAGACGGCCCATCGACTTGGCGAAGTCCCGGACTTGGCGTGGATTGACGACCACGACGGGGAGCCCGTGGCGGGCGAGGGCCGCGACGGCCGCCGCCTCAAACCCACCCGTGGCCTCGAGCACGATCAGGGTCGGGGCCAAGGCGATCACCTGGGGCAGCAACTCCGCGAGGCCCGCGTCATCATTGGTCACGGTCCAGCTCTCGCCGTCGGGCAGCACCGCGACGTCGAGCGTGGCCTTCGAGACATCACTACCGACGAAGTGGTCCATGGCAGCCTCCAGGCAGGAGACGATCGGCGTGGCCCAACCTTGCGAGATGCGGGGTGATTCCCCCGGCAACTGTTCGGGCTCTCGGCGAAGAACAACGGGTGGCACCCAGGCTAACGAACGGGCTCGAGGCCCAAAGGCGCAACGGGTGACCACCCTATCCAGAAGTTACCGCAAACGTCAGAATTAGAGTTACAAGGCGGATGAGTACCTTATGAGCAGCAGGTTGCGGATACCCGTTCTCGTTCGTGCCGTTGTCATCGGTCTCGCCGTTGGATTGGTGGGCACGGTGACGTGGTCACGATTGATCGCTGCGAACACTCAATACTTGCGGAGTGTTCCCTGGGCGGCGGCAGTCATGGCGCCCATCCTCGTGGCATGGTGGCGCTACTTTGCGAGGGGACGCGGCAAGCCGGACGGCACTGCTCATGCGCGGCGGCTTGGCGGGCGAGCGAACCGCGTACCGGACCACTTGTGGGGGCCCGCGCTCGGGGCTGGGGCGCTGGGGCTGCTTGCGACGCTTCTGCTCCAAGGTGTGCTGGCTCGAATGGTCACTCTGCCGCGGCAACAGGACCTGGACCCTACCCAGTATCCGGTCATCACAGTTTTCACATGGCTGGTCATGAGTGCGGTGGTTTCGGGCGTAGTCGAGGAGACCGCGTTTCGGGGCTACATGCAGGGCGGCATCGAGCGTCGCCATGGGCTGACGACGGCGATTGTGGTTACTGGAGGCCTTTTCGGCCTGAGCCACTTCAACCACCCTGAAGTAGGCATTGCGCTCCTGCCCTTCTACCTGGCGGTTGCCGCGGTCTACGGCCTGGTGGCCGCCGCGACGAACTCCACGTATCCAGGCATCGTCCTTCATGGGGGCGGCAACCTCTTCTCGGCTTTTAGCTTTTTCTCCCAAGGCCGCTCGGAGTGGGACCTGGTTGCATCGCCGCCACCGACGATCTGGCAGGTGGGACTGGACGCGTCTTTCCTGGCGAACGTGGCTGCGCTTGTCGTGGTGGGTGGAGCAGCGGTGTTGGCTTACAGGGGACTTTTCACGGCCGCGCGTGCCTCGCAACACGTAACCGCCTAACCAGCGCATGCAGCCGACGGCGCTCGTGGTGTGTGGCGTCATGCGGGCATTCGAGTGCCGCGGCTGATGCGCAGGCCGTTGCGCCGATTGGAGCGGTGCCAGGGGTCTGGCGTTCAGGTCGACTGGTTATGTACATTAGAGTGTACATAGCCGTGGAGATCCTACGATGCCCCGAGTACGCCCGACTCAAGATATCCGCCCGCTCGCTGACTTCCGCGCCAATCTGGCCGCCGTCGTGCGTCAGGTTCAGGAGACAAAGCGGCCGGTCATACTCACCCAGCATGGCCGGAGCGCGGCAGTACTGTTGGATGCCGGCGAGTATGAGGCCATGCTCGACCGAGCCGAACTGCTCGAAGATGTCCGGGTCGCTGAGATGGAGCTTGCCGCAGGCAAGGGTGTTCCGCACGGCAAGGCCAAGACGGCCGTGTTGCGCCGACTGAATGGATGAGGGGCATCTGGGCCCCGGGGGCTCTGGGGCGGGCGGTGGAGATTGGGCAGCACATCGCGGCGGACCGTCCCGACGCGGCCCGCAAGTGGGTGCAGTCACTTTTTGATCGGGCTGCGGCTCTTCGGCAGCCCCCCCGTCGCGGTCGGCGGGTTCCCGAGATCGGGTGAGATGAGGTGCGGGAGATCATGCACGGTGCCTACCGTGTCTATCGACTCGATGCGACCCAGATCCTGGTGTTGACCGTGCGCCATGGTCGGCGCGCGTGGGATCCCGCTGAGGTCGCAGGTGAGTAGCACGAGGGGTGACGGCACAACAAACAAATGCAGCGGGCGATGGCGCCATCCGCTCCGTGCAGGCCCGTGGTCCTGGTGCGGCGCCCCGCCGCAGAACCGCAGGTCGGCCTCACCATTTGTCGCCCCGCAATCACCGTGGACCAATGAACTCTGCCGCCTTGCGTCGCCGCTGGACCTACCTCGGCCTGTCGCTCATCGCAGCGCTCAGCCTGTACTATCTCTACCGTGCGATCACCTATCGCTTTCTCTCCCCAGGGCGCTTGGGACCAGAGCTGTTCAACAAGCAACTCTGGTACTTCTCTCACGTCGCCTTTGCCCTTCCCGTCCTATTCGGCGCCCCCCTCCAGTTCATCACCTCACTGCGAGTACGGGCTCCGCAGTTGCACCGGGCGATCGGCAAGGCCTATGTGGTCGGCGCGTGTTCTGCCGCACTGCTCGCGATCTACTTGGGTGCCATCGTGGGCGAATACGAAGGCTCGAGATTGTCCATAGCGCTTACGGGCCTCATCTGGATCTTCTTTACCCTGGCGGCGTGGCGGCTGGCTGTGGCCCAGAACGTCAGGGCCCACCGTGCGTTCATGATTCGCAGTTACACGATGGCACTTGTCCTTGTCTGGCTGCGCCTCATGTATGACTTCCAGGAGTATCTCTTCTTCTATGTCACCAACGAGGACCTGCGCGATGCGACGCGGGAGTGGGCTTCCTGGGTCGTGCCGCTTCTCATTGTGGAAATGTGGCTGAATTGGGGCCCACAGGTCCGGGGCGGAAAGCCAGCATGAGACCTGGTACTCCTCTGTTAGATAGGTCTGGCCCGTAGCAGTCAGCATCGGTATCTTCGAGGCGTCCTTCATCCTCGGGAGCGACGGCATGGCAGTGCCCAAGACCGGCCCCGCCCCGTTGCCCGATCTAGCGGCATTTCTCATCCCGTTCGCGGGACTCGTGCGGCGGAGCGAAAGCCGGCACGCGCTGGAGCGATACGCCACGGGGCTGCTCGCCGATGGCGCCGACAAGACGGCGGCCGCACTCGGCCGCGTCGTACCCCGAACCAGCTCCCAGCAGTTGCAGGAGTTTCTCACCCGCACGGCATGGGACGCGGGGGCCATGGACCGGCTGCGGTTGGGTCTCATGGTGGAGCGTGCGAGCGTTGGGGACGGCGTCGTCACCATCGATGACACGGGGTTTGCCAAGAAGGGGACGCATTCCGTCGGGGTCGGCCGGCAGTATTCGGGCACCCTGGGCCGCGTCGCCAATTGCCAGGTGCTCGTGACGGCCCACTATGTCGACCGGGTCTTTGATTGGCCGGTCACGGCGCGGCTGTATCTCCCGGAAGCGTGGACTGCGGACGCCGATCGCCGTCGCACCGCGCATGTGCCCGCGACGGTGCGCTTCCAGACCAAGGGCGCGATTGCGCTGGACCTCCTGGATGCGGCGCACGCGGCCGGCGTCCCGGCGGGTACCGTGGTGAGCGATGCGGGCTATGGCGACCAGCCACCCTTTCTCGATGGCCTGGAGTCACGCACCCTGGCGTATCTCGTGGCGGTCCCCTCCACGGTCCACTTTCGCCGCGGGGACGCTGTCGCGGCGGATCCCGGCGATCAGCCGGTACCGTATCAGGGCCGTGGGCGCCCACGGAAAGGCCCCTCGCTGGCGGCACGGGTGCCGGGTGTGCCGGCGGCCGCGCTGCTGGCTGCCCTGCCGGCCCGCGCCTGGAAGATCGTGGCCTGGCGCGCCGGCACCAAGGGCGCCCTGGTCAACCAGTGTGCGCGGCTGCGGGTCCAGCGCACCAGTCAACGGGGGAGAGCACCTACGAGTGCGGGATGGCTCATTGGCGAACGCCCCCTTGTCCTCCAGGTCGTTCGCCAGTTCCACCGGCGACCTTCTCGAACACCGCATCTACCAGAGTAGTACTGGGAAGCTGCGACCGGGCCTGCTGGCGCGGCGCCCTCGGCGCCGATGTGTCTGCCTTTGGACCCCATGGGCAGCGAGTCCGCTGGTGAGTCCACCACACTCCAGAGCCGGAAAGCGGACCACATGAACGGACGTATGGGGATTCTGCTCCTGGCGCTTGGCTCGGCAGCCTGCGCCGGCGGTGCGGCGATCGACGCGGATGCGAGCCTGACGAGTCGGGTGGAGGCACTGGTGGCTCCTCTCCTGGCAGCGAATCAGTTCAGCGGGGCGATCGTGCTTTCGCGCAATGACCGCGTGCTCTATCAAGACGGTTTCGGGATGGCCAACCATTCCGCCGGTCTCCCCTTCACGCCGGACACGCCATCCGACGGCGCCTCCCTGGCCAAGACCTTCACGGCGGCGGGTGTGTGGTCGCTCGTCGCCGAAGGGCGTGTCGGGCTGGATGAGCCAGTGACCCGCTATGTGCCGGAGTATCCGCACCAGCAGACCACCGTGCGGCAGCTGCTCTCGCACAGCAACGGCCTGCCGGCATACTACGAGTTCTTCGACCCGTACTTCACGCCGGACCAAGTCCGCACGACTCAGGCACTGCTCCGGGTGGTGGCGCAACAGGCACCGGCACCGAGCTTCCTGCCGGGTACGCAATTCGAGTATTCGAATCTGGGTTTCGATGTTGCCGCACTCATGATCGAACGCGTTACCGGGCAGAACTACGAGACGTTTCTGAAAGCGCGGTTTTTCTCCCCGCTCGGCATGCACGACACCTTTGCGCGACCTGCTCGGCTGGCGGAGTGGCGTGGGGTGCGCACGGTGGGGTATCGTTGGCGCGACTCGAGCTGGCAACCGTTCGACGTGTTCGACATGGAGGCGTTCCTCGGCGCCTCCAACCTGTACTTTTCCGCCACAGATCTGGGGCGCTGGGCGAACGCCAATGCGACGGGAAGCGCACTGCCTGCGACCGTGGTGACGGCGGGAGCGCAGCGCAGCCCGATTGACGGCAAGCCTTCCCCGATCACCGGGCTCAGTTGGTACTGCGACAACACGGGAGTGCGCTGCTACTACACCGGCAGCCTGAACGCCTTCCACAGCCTGGTCTACTGGGACCGGGAGCGAGGCGAATCGGTTGCGCTCGTCACCAACAGCACGGTGCCGCCCTGGCAGGTCATCACGTTGCAGCGCAATCTGGTGGCCGCGTTGGCTGGCCGCCCGGTACGGGTTGACACAACGGGACCGTTCATGGAGTTCGACGACGATACCCAGGTGGGTGCTGTTGGCACCTACGCTGCCGAGGAGGTCGGCGTGGTAACCGTGGACGCCGGCCCCGCTGGCCTGGCATTGCGTGTCGACTGCGGCCTGACATTCGACATGTTCCGGGTTGCCCGCGATGTATTCTATGTTCCTGGTGCGGACTACTGGATTGCCTTCGGAGGTGGCGTGCTACCGGCAACGATGCACCTCAAGTCGATGTTTGTGGAGGCGACGATCAGTCGGCTTCCAGACCGGGCTGCAAGGGAAGCCTGCACGTAGGGGCGGGCGCATGAACCGGCGATCTGCCGCGCCCGTCCGGGCCGGATTGTCGTCGTGCCGCAGCCGGGTCCGCGGATGCGGGGTGGTCCCCGGACAACTGTGCGTGCGCTCGGCGATCAACAACGGGTGATGCCAAGGCTTGCGAACGGCCTCGGCGTCCGGACCGTAGCTTCCCAACGAGGCGGCCGGCGTCCTGGCTCCGCCGCGGCACCGCGGGGCGTCAGGCCACCGCAACAGGAGACGGCATGCCCAGAAATCGTCGATCGCGGCTTGCGCTGCAGGTCGCCGCCCTCATCCTGGTCGGCCACGCCCAGGCTCAATCCAGTGGCACGACGATAGCGCCGCAAGTGGCGCCAGGAGAGGTCGTCGGCCGCTGGGCATTGATCGCGGTCCTTCGAAATGGTGAGGACGTCACCCGGTCGGGCGCGACCCAGGGCGGCCCGGTGTCGATCTACGAATTCAAGGCGGACGGAACGTTCTCGATTACCCGCGGCGAGTCGGTGCTGGAAACCGGGACTTGGATGGCGAATGCGATGGTGACCCCAAGGACGCTCGACCATGCTCGCCATGTTGATGGTCAGCCAGGCCGATTGATACCCGGCATTTACGAGGTTGGCGGCGGAGTGCTCAAGATTTGTGTCTTGCCGCCATCGGAGTCGGGGGCGCGCCCGGTCAAGTGCGAGGCGAAGCCGGAGAACCGTTTGAGCATCTACATCATGGGTCGCGAATCGAGATAGCGAGGCCTGACATGGCATGCAGCCGACGGCGCGCTGGTCGAGCGCGCCGCGGCTGATGCCTGCCGTCTTGCCGCAGGAGGAGGGCCCGCGCCCCTCCGCTGGGCAACAATCGCCGGCACCACCATCTCCTGCTTGATCTACGGGAGGAACGATGAGATCGTTGCGCGAGCTGCTGGCGTCGTTGGTCGGAGCCGGGGGGGTGAGCGGGGCGGGTTCCCGTGAATCGCATGGCGCTGAAGCGGGTGCCGCCATCACCACCGACACCCTCAAAGCGTTCCTCGCTGCGTTCAACGCGCACGACCTCGATGCCATCATGGACTTCTTCGCCGACGACTGCGAGTTCCTCATGCCCCGCGGCCTGGAGCCCTGGGGGACGCGCTACGAGGGCAAACCTGCCGTGCGACAGGGGCTCGCCACGCGCTTCGCCGGGATCCCCGACGTGCACTACGGGGACGACGCCCATTGGGTCTGCGGAGACCGGGGCGTCTCCACATGGTTGCTGACCGGCACGACACACGCCGGTGACGCCCTTCGGGTGCGAGGGGTCGACCTCCTGGAGTTTCGCCAAGGCCAACTTGTCAAGAAGGACTCCTACTGGAAGCTGGTACAGTCCTGACCGGCAGCCACTCAACCAGGGCTGCAGCGGACCGGCGAACCAGTGAGTACGCACCCCCCAGGCTCACTTGCGTGCGCCCGCTGCTGAACCGTAGCGTGCGGCCGAGCGGAGCGTTCGGCCCCCGCAACAGGACCGGATGATCACCCGTCTCGGCAACTGTCACCACCCGAACCCGCACCTCGGAGGTTCCCATGAAGCGAGTCACCGGCATTGGCGGCATCTTCTTCAAGGCCAAGGACGCACCGGCGCTGCAGGCCTGGTACCAGCGTCATCTCGGCATCGATGTCCAGGAGTGGGGCGGTGCCGCGTTCACCTGGACCGACTCGGAGGGCAAGCCCACCGGCGGAACGACCATCTGGTCCATTGGTCCGGAGGAAGGCAGTCAGTTTGCTCCAGGCAACGCCTCATTCATGGTCAACTACCGCGTGGATGACCTGCACGCTGTGGTCACAGCGCTCAAGGCGGAAGGTTGCAACGTCCTCGACAAGATCGACGATTCCGAGTACGGCAAGTTCGCCTGGGTCATCGATCCTGAGGGCAACAAGGTCGAGTTGTGGCAACCACCTGCCGGCCAATGAATCGGGCCAACCCGCGGTCGTGGCCCTGAACCAGGTCCTCGGCAACCCGACGGGCGCCGCCAAGGGTCCCGCCCACCGAACGCGGCCGGCCAAGCATCGCTGACCTCGGGCCAGGGTCAGCCCTAACATCGCGGCCAGGGTAGCGTCCTTATCGCTGGAACGACACAACCCCGGGCGGACCACCGCCCCCCAGCGTGAGGATATCGATATGCCTGTACGATATGCAGGACTGATGGGGCTCCTGGTTGCTGTGGCCCTTCCCCTTGCCGCCCAGCAGCCTCCCACCCGCCGGGCGCCCGCCCAGCCGCGTGCGGCAGCCCCGGATCGGCCCGCCCGCCCGGATAGCGGACATCGTCAGCAGATGCGCCAGAACCAGGGCCCGTCTCCCGAGGCGATGCTCCGGATGCGCGAGCAGCTTGGCCTGACCGAGGCGCAGGTGACCCGGTTGGAGGCTTTGCGGGTCGAAGGCGTTGCGGCCCGACGGACCCAGATGGCCGAAATGATCGAATTCCAGTCTCAGGTCCAGGCCGGCAAGATCACGGCGGAGCAGGCCCGCGAACGGCGGGAGGCCCAGGCCGGCCAAGCGCCTGCCACGGGGCAGCAGGCGCTTGGCGACCGGGTCCGTACCGTCCTTACCGATCCGCAGCGCCTCCGGTTGGCGGAACAGCAGGTGGAGCAGATGCGCCGCCAGCTCCAGTCGCGCCAGGGGCGCGGTGCCAACGGTGGTCGTGGGATGCAGCGTGGTGGCAGGGGGGATATGCGTTCCACAGGGCGGGGTAGGATGATGCCCGCCCGACCCGGAATGCAGCCGGGCGCCGGTGCCGCCGCGCCCGAGGTCCGCGAGCGGATGCAGCAGCGGATGCGTCAGCGCGCCGCCATGCCGGCCCGGCCGCCGCGCGACAGCAACTAACAGGAATTCACCTCTCAACTTCCGAGGGCCAACTCAATCGGGTTGGCCCTCGGCGCGTTTTGGCCGGTGGCATGCGGGGCATCCTCCTGCCAGCTTACGGGATGCCCGAACCGTCCGAGTCACAGCCCGCCTCCCACTGGACCCGTATTCGACGGATCGGCGGCCGCCTGGTCTTGGGCGCCATCTGGCTCTTCCTCCTGGTCCGGCTCGCCCCCCATCTGGCCGCTCTGGTGGGATTCGAAACCGGCGCGGGGGACACGCCCGTTTATACCGCCGAGACGCTCGATGGGCGGACGCTCACCAACGATTCACTGCGCGGCAAGGTGGTGCTGGTAAACTTCTGGGCCACCTGGTGCCTGCCCTGTCGAGTGGAGATGCCCCTCCTGCAGGCGATGGCCGACCGGCATCGGGATGCCGGCCTCGTGGTGCTGGGGCTATCGCGTGACGAAGGCCCTGTCGATCAGGTCCGCACCTTCCTGTCCGACCGGGGCATCCGCTACCCGGTGGCAGTGGTCGGTGGGGAAACGGAGCGACGGTTCGGGGGCCTTGCGGGGTACCCGACATCCTTCCTCCTGGATCGCACCGGGAAGATCCGGCACCAGGCCATGGGACCGCTGGCGATGGTGTCGTTCGAGCCGGCGGTGCGGCGCCTGCTGGCGGAGACCTCGCCGTGAAGGAGCCGTTGCGCCAGTGGTTTGGCAATACCTAGTTTGCCTGCGTGCGTGTCGCTGCCCCATCGGCACGCCGCTCGCCTGATCTGCACCTGATTGCCCGCGGAGATCCTGTGGACCACGACTACGAGAAGCTGGGTGCCTTCTACCTCGGCCGGGTGGTGGATCCCGCCACCGGCAAGCCAACCGACACGCCGCTCCTGTATGACTCCAAGGACCTGACCACCCACGGCGTCATCATCGGGATGACCGGCAGCGGCAAGACCGGCCTGGCCATCGGACTCCTCGAGGAGGCGGTGATGGACCGGGTGCCGGTCCTCGCCATCGACCCCAAGGGCGATCTTGCCAACATCCTGTTGACCTTTCCGGATCTTGCCCCGGCCGATTTTCGGCCCTGGATCAACGAGGACACCGCCCGCCGGAAGGGGATCGATCCCGACGCGTTCGCTGCCCAGCAGGCCGAGCTGTGGCGCAGCGGACTGGCGGAGTGGGACCAGGATGGCGAGCGGATCCGGCGGCTGCGGGAGTCGGCGGAGTTCACCATCTACACCCCGGGGAGCTCGGCAGGAACCCCGATCTCCGTCCTCGGCTCGTTCGGTGCACCACCACCCGACCAGGTCGCCGACACCGACGCCTTCCGCGATCGGATCAGCAGTACCGTCACCGGCCTGCTTGGCCTCCTGGGTATCGAGGCCGACCCGGTCCAGAGCCGCGAACACATCCTGCTCAGTTCGATCCTGGCCGATACCTGGCAGAAAGGGATCAACCTGGACTTGGGTGGCCTGATCCAGGCCATCCAGCAGCCGGCATTCACCAAGCTGGGGGTAATGGAGCTCGAGAGCGTCTACCCCGCCAAGGATCGCTTTGCCCTGGCGATGCAGCTCAACGGCCTGCTCGCCTCGCCCGGCTTCCAGGCCTGGATGGAGGGTGAGCCACTCGATATCGGCGCCATGCTCTACACCGCGTCCGGGAAGCCGCGGGTATCGGTGATGTCGATCGCGCACCTGAACGAAGCGGAGCGCATGTTCTTCGTCACCATGCTGCTCTCGGCGGTGGTGGCCTGGATGCGGGCCCAGTCCGGCACCACCAGCCTGCGCGCCCTCCTCTATATGGACGAGGTGTTCGGCTTCTTCCCCCCGGTGGCCAACCCGCCGTCCAAGGGGCCGATGCTCACCCTGCTCAAGCAGGCACGGGCCTACGGAGTGGGTGTGGTGCTGGCTACCCAGAATCCGGTGGACCTGGACTACAAGGGGCTGGGGAATACCGGTACCTGGTTTGTCGGGCGGCTGCAGACCGATCGCGACAAGGCCCGGGTGCTCGAGGCCCTCGATGGGGCCATGGCGGGCTCAACCCCGATGCCGCGCGCCGAACTGGACAAGTTGATCTCAGGGCTCGGCAAGCGAGTGTTCCTGATGCACAACGTGCATGAGGGCGCCCCGACGCTGATGACGACCCGCTGGGTCATGTCATACCTGGCGGGCCCGTTGACCCTGACCCAGCTCCGGTCCCTCGCGGGGGAGTCGCCCGCGGCGGCGTCACCACCCGCAGCCACCGGCCCACCGGCCGGCCCACCGGCCGCGCCTGCTCCCCGGGCCGTGTCCAGGCCCATCCTGCCGCGGGAAGTGCGCCAGTTCTTTGCGCCCCCGGCCCGTTCGGCCGAGGGCAGCACCTATCAGCCGGCCTTCATGGTCGCGGCCGAGGTACGATACTCGTCGTCGAAGTACGGGGTGGACGAGACCCGGAGCCTGCAGGTAGTGGTGCCGCTTGATGCCGGGCCGATTCCCTTTTCCCTGGACCGGGCCGAGGTGGTGGATCTTCCGGTGGAGCTTCTGGAAGCCGCGCCGCGCCCCGGCGCCGGGTTTGCCAGACTGCCCAGCGACGCCAGCCAGCCGAAGCATTACGATCGCTGGGGCAAGGAAGTGGTGCGCTGGATCAAGGACTCCCGGCCCATCACCCTCTATTCCTCGGCGCGGTTCAAGGAGGTATCGCGACCGGGTGAATCGGAGCGCGACTTCCGGATGCGGCTGGCCGATTTGAGCCGCCAGACCCGGGACGATCAAGCCGACAAACTGCGAAAGAAGTACGAGCCCAGGCTCGAGACACTCCAGGAGCGACTCCGCCGGGCCAAGCAGGCGGTCGAAAAGAAGAAGGGACAGTCACAGCAGGCGCTGTTGAGTACCGGCGTCGCGGCGATTGGTGGGTTGCTCGGGGCGCTCCTCGGTGGCAGGAAGCGCAGCCAGATTGGCCGGGTGAGCACGGCGGCACGAAGCGCGGGCCGGGTTGTCGGCACCCGGCAGGACATTGCCCACGCCGATGAGACCGTGGAGGCGGTGCAGGTCCAGCTGGCGGATCTGGAGCGGGAGTTCCAGGCAGAGCTGGATCAGGTGGCGAACGGCGATGGCAGCGAGGAGCCCCTGGAGGAGGTCCAGGTCCGGGCCAACCTGAACGCCATTTCGCTCCGGCTGGCGGCACTGGTCTGGCGGCCTACGGCAGGGGGCAAGGCGCTTGGGGGCGCTGGCTGACCCAGGCGGCGCCGCTTGCAGCCGTTGTAATCCCGAGGACGGGTGTCTAGGTTCTGGCACGCTTCTCGCGAACTCCCTGATGTTTTGAACATCGCACGCTTCCGTCCGGAGCCTCACGATGACCGCTGCGCTGCGCCTCGAAGACCTTTCGCTTGGGCAGAATCTTCCGACCTTGCCCGCGGTCGCCCTTCATGTGTTGCGCCTCGTCCAGGACCCTGACGCCACCATCCAGGACCTGACCACGGTGCTCGGGCGGGATCCGGCGCTGGCCGCCAAGATCCTCCAGATGTCCAATTCGCCGCTGTTCAGTCGGGGCGGGGGTGCCATCACCTCCCTGGAACGCGCCGCTGCCATGCTCGGCTTCCGGGCGGTCAAGGTGATCGCGCTGGGGTTCTCTCTCCAGCGCGAGATGCCAACCCAGGGGGAGCGCGCTGGGTTGGACCTGACCGAGTTCTGGCACCGCAGCCTTGTCAATGCGGTGATCTCGCGGCTGCTGGCACGCAACATCGGGTCTCGCCTCGTGGAGGAAGCATTTCTGGCCGGGCTGCTGGCCGACCTGGGCAAGCTGGTGCTGGCGCAGAGCGCCACGGAGGCGTACGGCCCACTGGTGTCCGCCTCGGGTGGCTGGCCCACCATCCCCCAGGAGCGCGAGGCCTTTGGATTTGACAGCAGCGACGTGACGGTGGCGTTGCTCGCGTCATGGGGCCTGCCGGAGTTGTTCAGTGAGAGCCTCCACCATGCCATTCGCTTCCAGGACCTGCCGAACGAGATCACGGGGGAGTCCCGTGAGTTGACCGGCATCGTCCGGTTGGCGCTGCGCACCGTCCGGGTTCTGTTCGACGAGGACAAGGGCGCCGCCATGGAGGAGCTCTCCGAGGATGCCCGGACCTTCTATGGCTTTGACGCGGCCCACGTCTCGGCGCTGATGGAGCAGGTGGACCTCGGGGTCGCCGAGACCGCGGCGGTCATGGACCTGAAGTTGCCGCCAGGGGTGTCGTACCAGAACATCCTGGAGGCGGCACGTCTCCAGATGGCCACCGTCGGGCTCGATGTGGCGGTCAGTCTCCGCAACGAGCAGGAGCGGGCCGAGGAGTTTCGCGCCCGCGCCAGCACCGACGTCCTGACGGGGCTCGCCAATCGCGCCGCCTTCGATGATTTCCTTTCGCAGCAGGCGCATGCACGCGTCCGCGGCGGACTTGCCAAGTCCCTTGGCGTGGCGATCATCGACATCGATTTCTTCAAGCAGGTCAATGACACCCACGGCCACCCCGCTGGGGATGCCGTGCTCCGCACGGTCGGGGCGGTCATTGCCCGCGCCACGCGCACCAATGAGCTTGCCGCGCGCTATGGCGGCGAGGAATTTGCCCTGATCGCTCCTGCCGTCGATCCTGCCGAGATGCGGATAGCGTGTGAGCGGATTCGGCTGGCCATCTCCTCCGCCGAGACGACCCTGCCCGATGGCAAGGTCGTCAAGGTCACCGCCAGTGCCGGTGCCGCCTGCGTGCAGGTGCTGAAGGACCCGGCCGAGCGCAGCGTGCTCCTTGAGCGCGCCGATCAGTTGCTCTACACCGCCAAGCGTGGCGGGCGCAATCGGGTGGAGGTCGATCTGCGACAGGCGCTCTGAGGGGATGCTTCCCTCGTGCCGTGCGCCCGCCTTGCTGCTGATTGTGAATCATTCTTCAGGTTGTACCCCCCCCTCCCGACCTGCTCCACCCTGCCGTAGCTTGTTGAATCCGTCCGCTGCGTCCTGCCATTGCGCCGGTTGGGAGTCCCCTCATGCCGCTCATCGTGCTGTCCGAATCACGCCCATCTCCACTGTGGTCCGTGGCGCAGGTTGCCGGGGTCGTGCTGACCGGTGTCCTCCTGGTCGGTCTGCTGCAATGGCCGATGTTGACCCTTCACATCCTGTGGGACATGGTCATCCCGATCCTGCCCGCGGTGTTCCTGATCAATCCGATGCTGTGGCGCAATGTTTGTCCGCTTGGCACCCTGAATGATTGGACCGGGCGCCGCAGTGCCCCGCCGCTCGGGCGGGGACTCATGGTGTCGGCTTGGGTGATCGGGGTTATCCTGCTCGGGACGCTCGTGCCGGCTCGACGGTTCCTGTTCAACCAGGACGGCGTGGCGCTGGCCGTCACCATTGCGGTGGTCGCCGCCCTGGCGTTGCTGGTCGGGCTGCAATCCCCGCGCCGTTCCGGCTTCTGCAATTCGGTCTGTCCCGTGCTGCCGGTCGAGAAGCTGTATGGTCAGGCGCCGCTCCTCCAGGTCCCGAGCGCCCGGTGCACCACCTGCGACGTCTGCACGCCGGCCGGCTGCATTGACCTGGCGGGCGGCAAGAGTGCCCGGCAGAGCCTGCGACGCCGGAGCCAGGAGTGGCTGATCAATCCGTTCGGCATCATGGTGGCCGCATTTCCCGGATTCATCCTCGGATACTTCACCCTCGAAAACGGTGGCCCGGCGGAGGCGGCCAATGTCTACCTGCACGTGGGGATGTGGGCACTCGGCAGTCTGGTCGTCGTGCTTGGCGTCATGAGCACCCTGCGTCCACAGGTTACGCAGGCGCTCCCAATCCTCGGTGCGCTGTCGGCCGGCCTGTACTACTGGTATGCCGCCCCGGCGCTGGCAGAAGCGTATGGCGCGCCGGTTGTCGGGCCTCTCATGGTGCGGCTGCTTGCCGCCGGGTTGCTCCTGGTGTGGCTCGGGAACGCGTATCGTTCCCGGAGCACGAACGGCGGGGTGGTTGCACAGGGCGGCTGATCCGGAGCCGGGCGCTGTCTCTCACGCCGGTCGCCATCGGCGAATCTCCTCATCCGGTGGTATGATCCTTCCGTTCCGCATGGTGGCCCAGGGACCTCAATCGCCCGCCACCGGCTCCGCCGCACCCCAGGAGACATCTCAATGACCCGGATGGGACATCGCGCACTGGCGTGGGGTACTGCCCTCGTCACCTTCGGCCTGGCCAGCGCCTGCACCCGCCCCCCAGAGAGCACGGGGGCATCCGCCGCTGCCACGGTACCCGCCGCGCAATTCACCGATCCTGACCGCCAGGACAAGCTCCAGAGCGCCCTCCCGGCCATGGACAGCCTGTTTACGGACTTTGCCACCCGGGGCCGGGTGCCGGGGATTGCCTGGGGACTGCTGGTGGATGGGGAGCTGGTCCATCTAGGCACGGCGGGCCTTCGGGAACTGGCCGGCAACACTCCGGTGGACAGCAATACGGTGTTCCGCATTGCCTCGATGACCAAGAGCTTTACCGCCGTGGCCATCCTGCAGCTGCGCGACGCCGGGAAACTCTCGCTCGATGACCCCGCCGAACGATACGTGCCTGAGCTCGCCGGCCTGGGGTATCCCAGCGATGACTCTCCGAGGCTCACGATTCGCAACTTGCTGTCGCACGCCACCGGGTTCCCGGAGGACAATCCCTGGGGGGATCGCCAGCTCGACGCCACCGACGCCCAGATGTCCGAGATGATGCGAAGCGGGATCCCGTTCTCAACCGCGCCGGGAACCGCCTATGAGTACTCCAACTATGGTTTCGCGATCCTGGGACGAGTCGTCGCCAACCTGTCCGGCATGTCCTACCCGGAGTATGTCCGCACCAA
>JAWXBA010000272.1:0-4980 GCA_034439775.1 Gemmatimonadota bacterium
CCCGAGGCGAGAGCCTCGGGATACACCGACCCACCCGGGCCCCGCCCAGCCGTCCACAAGATCCCTCGCCGCCCCGCGGGGGGCGCCCTGCAGGGCGCCGCTACCGTGGGCGCCTCGGGATGACTCCGATGTGATGCGGGCAAGGGCGTCCATGGGCCGATTGGAATCGGCCCCTGTGGGTGGGTGTGCGGTCGCGGGCCGCGCCGGCCCGGCCCCTCCGGAATGTCGTCCATTGCGACCCGACCCTTTTAGCGATCGCCCGTCGACGGCCACCAATCACCCGCCACCACCCGACCGCCGCGATAGCCGGTGATCCCGGTGGTGGCGCTGTGGAGCAGCAGCAGCGCATCGGCGCGACCGTAGCTGCGCATCAGGTCGCGCATCATCGGCTCCTCGCCGTCCCAGGGATACCCGAACACCACGTCGAAATCGTCGAGCGCCAGCCCCAGCTCCTGGTAGCCCGACGATCCAGTGCCGAGCGTCCCGGTGCGGGCGTCGCCGTCGCTGGGCCGCCAACGGTAGCCCGTCGGGAGAAAGCTGCCGGTGACAAACCGTGCTGAGGAGTTGAACTGCCTTGCCAGTTCGTGTGCCGTCCGCGACAGGTTGGCATCAAGCTCGATGCCGCAGGCCGTGAACCCGAGCAGATCGGCCATGACGGTGATGAGCCCGTTGGCGGATCCCCATTCGAGAAAGCGGAGCCCTCGACAGCGCCCGGGCCAGAGGGCTTCAAGGACGACGGCGTAATCGGAGGCGACAAACGGGTGGAAGCGGCGCTCCGCCGCGGTGGCCTCGAACCGGTCCCAGAGCGCCCACCCCTCGTGGCAGAGTGCGGTGATCCGGGCGCGGAGGGCGGCATCCTCCGGGGTCAGAGCTGAAATGGGCAGATTGGTGGTCACGCGGGAAGGTAAGCCTGTGGGGTCGACCCCAGCAGGGCTGGTCGTGCTACTTGATGAAGACGACACGATCGGCCTCACCGCGACTGTACTCATCGGCCGGGGGCGCGAAGGTCACCCCCGGCATCGGCGGGCGTCGAGCGTCAGCGCACGTAGAAGTAGAGGCCCGTCAGCCACCCCACCGCCCCGACCACCGTGATCACCGGCTCGTCGATCAGGAGGCCGGTGATCATCGCCGCGCCGCCCAGCACCATCAGGGTGAGGCCGGGGCCGCGGTTGCGGACCCCCTGGGCCAGGCTGGCGCGGATCGCGTCAAGCGATGCCTCGTTGGCTCGCGGGTCGGCGACCGGGATATCGGACGGAGTCGGCGCGAAGATCGGCGCGACCGCGAAGCGGGAATTGGCGGGCAGGCGATTGGCAGCCCCGAAGCTCGCTCCCAGAACGGGGCGCAAATCCACCGGGCTGCGATTGGTGCCCGCCTGCTGGGCAGTGGCGCTGCCGACCACCAGCGCCAGCGAAGCGACGGCCACGAGAATCCGTTGAGTTCTGGTCATGCTGGACACTCCTCAGGGTGCGGTGATGATGAAGCAGCAGGGCCGTCCGGTTCCGGGTGACAACGTCACACAACCTTGCGCCCCTGGATCACCCGCAGCAGCACAACGACGATGGCGATGACCAGCAGGACGTGAATAAAGCCACCCATGGTGTATGCCGTGACCATTCCGAGCAGCCAGAGAACGACGAGGATGATGGCAATTGTGCCGAGCATGGTGGTGCCCCGTTCGGTGGAGGGAATCCCCGCCGCCTTCTGGCGGCGGGGCCGAGTCTTAAATCCGAATGCTACCACCCGGCCATCGGCATTCCGCATCGGGTGCAACTCGGTGCTGCTGAGCCGGCCTGAGCGGAGGCGTGACATGGTGGGTTTCTGGCGCGCCCGGGAGCCACCCGCCGCCGTACTGGCAACGGGGTGCCCTCCGGTCAGCGCGATCCCAGCGTAAAGTTGAGCCCGGCCATCATCTGCGCCGAGGAGCCACTGCCGAGCAGGGCACGGAGTTCCACGAACGGATGGATGTTGCCCCGCATCGACTGGATCCCCGCGAAGAGGTTGGCCCGGGAGTCGGAGCTGGAGTTCCCCTGGTCCGGGTTGCTCCGGCTCAGGTTGAGCCCACCGCCGAGGTACAGCCAGCCCGCGTTCTCACCCTCGACCCGGTACTTCAGGTCGATGTTCATGGCCCACAGGCTGCCATTGTCCACGAAGAACCAGTCGAACGAGGGGTAGAACTCGAGGTGCCGGGCGATCGGGATGCTGAGCTGCGGCCCGAGCGCGGTCTTCTCGCTGTCGAAATTGTAGGTGACGTGCGGGCCAAAATGGGCCGGGCCAGCCTGGGCCTCGGCGGGAACTGTCGTCGTCAGGGCCACGGTGGCCAGTGCGGCGGCTGCAAATCGGGGAAGCTTGTGCAAGGGTACCTCCAAGGGAGACCAGCCAGGTACTGCAAGGCGCGCCGAGTTGCTGGTGCGCCTACTCTCGCAATCTCGTGGGACGCGGCGCGGGCGGGTATCGCTCAAGGGAGGGAAAAAGGATGTAGCTCCTTGGGGGGTCAATGCCAATCGGGACGGGCTTGGTTCAACTCGCTGTGGCCATTGGAATGGCCGCGGATTGCCATCGGGTCGGTGCGGGCAAAGGCTGTCTTGAGCCGCTCCAACTCGGCCTCCAACTGCCGGTTGATCTCCCTGGTCTGGTCGTGGGCCTCGGTGACGATCAGCAGCCAGGTGACTGTGGCTTCGTGCACCAGTCGGCCGGTCCACACCCTGTCTGCCAGATTCGCACTCTGGTGCTCGCGCTTGACGATCCACTTGATGATGGCCAGTCGGCTCGTGCTCTGGGGTGGCACGATCATGTAGGCATACGCCCAGAGCTTGCTGGGGGCAGGACTCGGCTGCGTTGGCATCGGCTCCCACCTACGGGCCCGAGGGTAGCCGCACCTCATCAGATGTGCAGCGGGTGTTCGGGCCACCGGCCTGCAATCTCGGCTGAGGGCATGCCAAGGCACATCCCTCGCAGGGATGAATTGCGGTCTAGCTCTTCGTGGCTGGAGGGTGCTTCAGGCGCCCGGACGGTGGGACTGCTCGTTGGCTGCGCCACCGGAGCGATGATGGTATGCGGCGATCTGGAGCCGGCTGTGCAGCGCCAGTTTCTCGAGGATGTTGTGGACGTGACTCTTGACGGTGTCGGTGGCCAGGTGGAGGTCCTGGGCGATCTCCTTGTTGCTGTGTCCTTGGGCAATCAAGTTGACCACCTCCCGCTCGCGCTTGGTCATCCGGACCGCCTTCGTCGCTCCGGGCAGCCGGCGGATCACCGCCTGCTCCGCGATGTGGGACAGCAACGTGCCGGTGAGCGCCGTCGGCAGCACGTGCTGGCCCTCCGCCACCGCCCGGATGGTGCGCACGAAATCGGCCAGTGTGGCGTCCTTGAGCACGAAGCCGCTGACGCCGGCCTGGATGAACTCAATGAGGTCCTCCTGGGCCGGCAGCAGGTCCATCACGACCACCTTGGAGTCGGGAGAGGCCATTCGGATATTGGCCACCAGCTTATGGCTGCTCCGGCTGCCGAGCGCGCCGTCGACCAGCACCACGTGGGGAAGGCTCCCCTCCAGCGCTCGCAGGCCAGCGTTCGCCTTCTCGGCGGCAGCGACAACCTTGAAGCCGGGCTCCGCGTCGAGGATTGCGGCAAGGCCCTCTCGTAACAGGCGGTTGTCCTCGATGACGAGGACGTTGATGCGTTCCGGCATGAGAGACTCCGGGGGTTGGAGAGCCTCGCGACCATCGCGGGATCGCAAAACCTCTGTGCGGATCCCGTCCGTGAGAGGCACGGGCGGCCTTGGCAAAGTGAAGATCCTGCGAGCAGGCGCTGCACGCGGCCTGATGTCTGCAGCCGTCGTGACAGAAGAATCCATCAGGGCCAGCAGAAAGTCAAGGAAAATCACCGCCGCGCGCCGTCATCCCTTGGATCTAGACCACAATCCGCCCATCCGGGCGATGGTTTCCCGGGGAGGCTCCAGCCAGCTTTCATAGGGTGAAGATCGACCGGGGGCGGCAGGCTGGGCGGCTCGCCTGGTCGCACGGACCAACCATTCAGGCAGGTGAGGCAGCAGTGGAAACGACCAGACTCTTCGATCCCAGGCAGGTCACTGGATTCACCCAACAACACCTGGCTGATGCATTCGACCGGGTCAGGGACCCTCGCGACTGGATGGCGCCGATCGTGGCTGAGGTGGACCGGTCCGACCAATCGCTGGTCGAGCAGGCAGTCCTGTGGTTCACCGATTCCGCGCCGAGCTTCGAGCCGGTGCCGGGCCAGCCAGACCGAGTGTCCGTGTCGGCGCCGGGGTTCCGGCTGGGCCCCACCGGGAGGGCAGCATGGATCTGATCACCTGGCTGATCGTTGGCCTGATCGCCGGACTGCTGGCCAGCTTCGCGATCGGTGGCATCGGGTACGGCCTCCTCGGCGACATCGTGGTCGGCATTGTCGGCGCCGTCGTGGGAGGATGGTTGTTCCGCCAGCTCGACGTCGCGGTCCCGTTCAATGGCCTGGCCGGGACGATCTTCGTGGCCTTTGTCGGGGCGGTGGTGCTGCTGCTGGTGCTGCGGGCTATCCGACCGGGACGCCGCTGACCCGGTCGCCAGCTCACCCTGTTCGAATCACGTTTCTCGAAACCCTGGAGCCTGTTCATGCGCCCTCCTGTCATCGCCGGCCTCGTGCTGATCGTCGCGGCGGCATTCGTCCTGATCCGTGGGGGGAGTTTCACCTCCCGCGACGAGGTGCTCTCGGTCGGTGACCTCAAGGTGACCGCCACGGAGCGACAGACGATTCCCACCTGGGTGGCCGGGCTGGGACTGGTCGCCGGCATCGCGCTGGTTGCCACCAACCTGAAGCAGAAGTCCTGATGCGCCGCCCTTGCGCAAGTTCCTTCATGTTCGACCACGGCCGAGGAGGCCATATGCGATCCACCACACGAAGCACATCCGGCCTGCTCCTGCTGGCGTTCCTGGGAATCACCCTGTCCGGCTGTGCCACCAAGGCCAAGAC
>JAWXBA010000273.1:0-29080 GCA_034439775.1 Gemmatimonadota bacterium
CAGCGGGACAGCGGGACAGCGGGACAGCGGGACAGCGGGACAGCGGGACTGAACCTAACCGGGAGGCCAGTGCATGGCTCGGCCACCGAGTACATGCACATGCAGGTGGCCCACCGACTGGCCGCCATCGCGCCCGATATTGGTCACCAGCCGATAACCCCGCTCCTCCAGGCCTTCGGCCCGGGCCACCTCGGCCGCCAGCCCGAGGACCTGCGCGAGTATCTCCGGGCTGGCGGTGGCGGCGCTGTCCGCGTGGCTCAAGGGGATGACCAGCAGATGGGTTGGAGCCTGGGGATTCAGGTCCCGGAATGCGAGGGCCTGGCTCGTTCGAGCCACCACGGTCGCCGGAATCTCGCCGGCCGCGATCCGGCAGAAGATGCAGTCACTCATCAGTCACCCCCCCCAACCGATCGAATCAGGGCTGCGGCGGCCAGCGCCGCGGTCTCGAAACGCAATGTGTAGGGTCCCAGTCGGACCGGTTCAAAACCAGCCGCCAGGAACAGCTCGCGCTCGGCCGCCGTAAACCCACCCTCCGGACCGATCACCACGGTCGTGGCGGCGGCGGGAACGGAGCTGGGGAAACCTCCTGAAGCATCGGCAAGCCAGCGCCGGCCGTCCCGGAACCGGCCACAGACCTCTTCCGGGGTACCCAGCGCCCCGACCGCCGGCGCCCAGGGGGCTCCCGATTGCTTGGTGGCCTCACGGGCCCGACGCGCGATGCGCTCCAGGTGGGAGACCCTGACCCTGGAGCTGACACTCTCGCTCCAGGCGGTGACCAGAGGGACCAGTTCGGTGACCCCGAACTCCGCGGCCTTCTCCGCCAGCCACTCGAACCGATCCTTGTCACCGGCACCAACGACCAGCCGCAGGGTCGGCGGCGGCGCGTGGTGCACGACGGACTCAACCCGCACGTGGGACTCTACACCGGCGGAAACCAGCACCGCGGCGGCGGTGACCCCTGCCCCGTCCTGCAATCGCACCTGGGATCCGATCGCCGCTCGGCGCACCTTGAGATGATGCGCCTCCGATTCCGGCAGCACCACAACACTCCCTGGCTGCAGCGTCCCCTCGGGGACCAGCACCGTGATCACCCTCGCCTCGCCGCCACCGACCACCAGCCGGAATCTTCAACCTCCGCAGTGATCTCGAATCCGTTGGCACCGAGCACCGGGCGGAACAGCCCGGCCTCCTCGACTTCCATGCCCGAGAAGATCGCCGTGCCGTCGGGGGCCAGCGCGGCATGGATGACCGGCAGGAGGGAAACGTTGACGTTGCGCAGGATATTGGAGAGGATCAGCTCCGCTGGCCCAAGGAGCGGGACCAGGACCGCCGCATCCCCGTCGAGGAAATGCACCGTCTCCGCCACCGCATTCCGCTCAGCGTTTCGTCGCGCCACCGGATTGGCCTCCTCATCCACCTCGATCCCGATCGCAGTCCGGGCCCCGAGCTTGACGGCGGCAATGGCAAGGATGCCGCTGCCGCTGCCGAGGTCAAGGACGCGATCGCCGCAGGCAAGGTGCCGCTCCAGGAGGGTCAAGGCGCCGCGGGTTGAGCCGTGCTCCCCGGACCCGAACGCCATTCCCGGATCGAGCACCACCGTGGGCCGGTCGGTCCACCCCATTACCGGCACCCACGAGGGCGTAACCAGCAGGCGGCCGATTTCCCGAGGACCAAGGCCATCCCGCCAGCGCAGGGTCCAGTCCACCTCTTCCAGCGGCCGGCTGGAGAATGCGACGTCGCTTCCAAACGCCTCGTGTAGTTCCTGTGCCAGGCGAGGCGATTCCGATTGGTGGGGCAGGAATCCGACCAGGGTGCCGTCGGATCGTTCCTCGATCGCCTGGCCGGTGGCGCCGACCAGCCAATGGCCCACCGCTTGCCGCATTTCCTCCGGCGCCACGATGTCCACCGCGCACCAGGTCATGCGCCGAGCGCTTCCTTGATGCGCGACCAGAGTCCGCCCGCACTGCCGCGGACCGGCGGGGTTTCGTGGACCGACAGCGAATCGAACAGCTGTCGCTGTTCCTCATTGAGGTCTTCCGGGGTCCAGACATGGGTGCGGATATTCAAGTCGCCGTGCCCGTCGTGCCCGAGTCGCGGCAACCCCTTGCCCTTGAGCCGCAGGATGGTACCCGACTGGAGCCCAGCCGGCACCTTGACCTGTTCGTTGCCGTAGGGTGTTGGCACCGTAACCGTACCACCGAGCGCTGCCATGGAGAACGAGACCGGGAGGTCATAGGCGAGGTCATCGCCGTGGCGCTCGAATCGCTCGTCCTCCTTGACGTCGATCATCACCAGCAGGTCGCCGCCGGGACCATTGCGCGGGCCGGCCTCACCCTGGCCGCGCAGGGTCAGGTAGTTGTTGGTGGAGACGCCGGCGGGGATGTCCACCGCGACGGTCCGTTCGCCCCGGACACGCCCCTCGCCACGGCAGACCTCGCACGGCGTCGAGATGATCGTGCCCTCTCCGGAGCAGGTGGGACATGGGGAAACCGACACGAACTGGCCGAACACACTTCGGGTGGCGCGCCGGACTTCGCCCAGCCCGCCGCAGGCGGAGCAGGTGGCGGGCCGGCTGCCCTTGGCTCCACCCGAGCCGGAGCAGGTCTCGCAGGGCCGGAGGGTCTTGAGCTTGACGGTCCGGTGCACCCCGGTGGCCACTTCCTCCAGGGTCAGCTTGACCGAGACCCGGATGTCCTTGCCGCGTCGAGCCTCGGTGGGCCCGCGCCCGCCGCCGCCAAAGATCGACTCGAACCCGCCCATCCCGCCGAGGTCGCGCATGAAGATGTTGAGCGCCTCGCTCAGGTCGACGTGCGCAAAGCCTCCACCGCCCGCCCCACCCTTGAGGCCTGCCTCGCCGTAGCGATCGTAGGCGGCCCGCTTCTGGGGGTCGCGGAGGACCTCGTACGCCTCGGCAATCTCCTTGAAGCGCTCCTCGGCGTCCGGGGCGTTGTTCCGGTCGGGATGGTGCTCCATGGCCAGCTTGCGGTAGGCCTTCTTGACCTCGTCTTCCGTGGCATCCCGAAAGACGCCCAGGGTCGAGTAGAAATCACTCACTTCATCAATCCTTCCACGAGACGGCTGGTGTGGTCCACCAGGCCGATGATCTTGTCATAAGGCATCCGGGTCGGTCCCAGCACCCCGATCACCCCGCGCAGCCCTCCGCTGCGATAGGTGGAGGTGACCAGGGTAAACCCGGCCAGGCGCGGGTCCGCGTTCTCCGCGCCAATCGTAATCGACACCCCCCCGGTCCGGCGCTCGGCCAGCGCCTTGCCCAGACGGTCGCGCTGCTCGGTGAGTTCCAGCAGGTCGCGCATCCGGTCATTGGACGAGGTGAATTCCGGCTGCCCCGCCAGGACGGTGGCACTGCCGAGCAGCACCTCATCGACAGCGCCCTCGCCCTGAAACAATTCCTCACCCTGGGAGATGAAGATGTTGAGCAGTTCGCTCCCCTGCCCCGTGGCGTCGGCGTCGCGGAGGCGGTCGGCCAGGGTGGATCGGATCACCCGCAGGGAAAGTCCCGCCAGGCGCTCGTTGAGCAGGCCCGCCACCCGCTGCACCACCGCGGGGGCCAGGGCGCCGGTCACCTCCACGAAGATGGTGCGCGCCACTCCGCTGCGAAGCGAGAGTACCAGGAGCAACCGGTCGCTGGCCACCGTCAGCAACTCCAACCGGTCCAGCACCGTCTCGTCGAGCAGCGGACCCGCGGCCACCCCCAGCTCATGGGTCAGCACGGTCAGCACCTGGGCGGCCCGCCGGAGTACCAGTTCGATGGCGCCGCCGCGCGCACCGAGCTCGGCGGTCAACGTCTCGCGGGCGGCCCGGGTGGGGGGGGAGTGCCGCATCAAGGTGTCGACGTAGACGCGGTAGGCCAGGTCGGTGGGGATCCGGCCGGCGGAGGTGTGCTTGTGGAAGAGGTACCCCTTGGACTCCAGGTCGCTCATCGTGGTCCGGATCGAGGCGGGCGAAATCCCCAGGCCGCTGCGCGACGCGACGGTCCTGCTGCCGGCCGGTTCCGCCGTCTCGATGTAGGTCTGCACGATGGCCGCCAGCACGCGCTGCTCGCGTTCGCCGAGTTCCTCCAGAGGTGACATGGCGGGAATTTAGGGATCCGGCACGGCCGACACCAGCGCATCGAGCCGCAGCCAGCCCTGCGGGGTCAACCGAATTGCCCCCGCTTCGAGGATCGCCCAGCCCTCTTGCACCCACGCCTGACTGGTGCCCGGAGGGATCCAGTCGACGGGAACCCCAACGCTCGTCCGGAGACCCAGGTAGAGCCCCTCCAACCGCTGAGCGGTGCTATCCAGCGTTTCCCGGCCCTCCAGCACCGGCTGGCCGTCCTCAATGCGACGGGCGTACTCCGCCCACTCCCGAACGTTCCACCAGCGAGATCCACGGGTGCCGCCGTGGGCCGAGGGCCCCAGCCCCAGGAAGGTGGCCCCCTGCCAATACGCCGAGTTGTGACGGGAATGGAATCCAGGGCGGGCGGCGTTGGACACCTCGTAGGCCTGGTACCCGGCGCGGGCCAATTGCTCCTGGGCCTGGAGATACTCTGTCGCGGCTCGGTCATCTGGAGCGGGAATCGCCTCTCCCCGCCGGGTCCAGCGGAACAGCGGCGTTCCCGGCTCGATCGTCAGCCCATAAAGCGAGAGGTGCTCCGGCTTGAACGCCAGCGCATGGAAGAGATCACCGGACCAGTCTCGGCCCAACTCGGAGGGGACCGCATAGATCAGATCGAGGGAGAGATTTTGAATCCCAGACTCCCGAAGCGCGGCAATCGCACTCGCCACCTGGGCCACCGTGTGCTCCCGGTGCATCCACGCCAATACAGCCGGATCAAAACTCTGCACGCCCAGGGAGATGCGATTGATGCCCGCTGCCACCCAGCCACGGGCATTTTCCGGGGTGACATCATCAGGGTTGGTCTCGAGCGTGATCTCGACATCCATGGCGACTGGTCGATCAGCACGGACTTGATGGACCAAGGCCGCGATCATGTCCGGATCAAGGCGCGAGGGCGTGCCGCCGCCGAAGTAGATCGTCCGGACCTCCGGGCTACCCTCCCAGATCGGGTCAGCCCGCCAGGAGCGCCACTCCTTTGCGACCGCGTCGCGATAGGCTGCGGAGGGGGTCTCCCGACGCACGGCGATGGCAAAGTCGCAGTAGCTGCAGCGGCGGGCGCAGAATGGGACGTGGAAATACAGGTGCATGCGTGAAAGGTAGCGAGAAACGTGCGGCGAGAACGGAGAAGTTGGTGCTCAGGCACCGGCGCGGCCGCGGTTCGCGATCGCCACTCCCCGCGCAGCAGCCGATGGGCACTCACCTTCGCGCCAGCTCCCACCACCCCCCACCCGGAAGCGCGGTCACCAACTCCTGGAGTTCCAACCCACCGAGCAGACCCTGCACCCCACCGACGGGCAGTTCCAACCGCCCAGCGATCTGATCGGTGTGCAACGGACCATCGCCGAAGAGCTCCAGGGCACGGCGTTCTATCGGCCCCAATCCCGGTGGAAGCGGTCGTGCAGAAGCCCCTGCCGTGGCGGCGGGGTCTCGACGAGTTGCCGTGCCAGTCTCGGGAAAGTGTCGCAGCAAGTCTTCAGTCTCGAGCAATGGCGAGGCACCGTCGCGAATCAGCCGATTGGTCCCGATCGAGACCGGCGAGGTGATGCACCCCGGTACCGCCATGACTTCCCGCCCCTGCTCAAGCGCGGTGCTGACGGTGATCATCGTGCCCGACCCGGTGGCAGCCTCGATGACGACGGTGACTCGTGCCAGCCCGCTGATCAATCGGTTGCGCCTGGGAAACGAGCCCGCATGGGGGCGCTCGCCGGGAGGAAATTCGGTGACCAGGCAGCCATCCCGGGCCACCCGTTCATACAGGGCGTGATTGGCGGCCGGATAGATGACCCCCAGACCGTTGCCCAGCACCCCGATGGTGGTGCCACCGGCATCAAGCGCGGCGCTGTGGGCGGCCGCATCGAGTCCACGTGCCATCCCGCTCACCACCACTACCCCGGCGCGACCGGCCTCGCCGGCAATCTGCCGACAGACCTGGCCACCGTAGGAGGAGTGGTCTCGACTGCCTACGATTGCCACCGCCGGGCGGAGGAGGAGGCTGGCATTGCCGAGCAGGTAAAGCACCGGTGGGGGATCGGGAATGGTACGGAGCATCGCGGGGAAGGCGTCGTCTTCAGGAAGTATCACCGCGCCACCGAGGGCGGCAGTCCTGGCGAGCACCTCCTCGCCGGCGGTGGCAGTCACCTGGCGAATCGCGGTGGCACACGCCTTGGAGATGCCAGGAACAGTGCATAAAAACGCGAACGGCGCCGAAAGGGCGCCGCTGGCAGTCGAACAGGCTTCGAGGAGTGCGGCCATTCTCGTCGGGCCAACTCCACCAGCCAGGGAGAGGGCCACCCTGGCGATTCGTTCGTCAGGGCTCAGTGGCATCGCCCACTTCCCACCCTTCAACGGTTTCCGACGCTTCCCCATCCTCAGAAACTGGCGCTTCGAGGCCGCGGGCCTCCTTCACGATCCGCCAGAGGGACTCCTTCAACTCCTCGAGCCCTGATCCGGCCGCGCTGCTGACGACGAGAGTCGCCAGGGCATCTGGCGCCGCGACGGTCGGGATTGGGGCATCCGCGGGCAGCAGGTCGCGCTTGGTCAGCACGACGAGGTGGGCCGTCTTGGACAGTGGCTCACTGTACAGCCGCACTTCCTCGCGGAGTTGATGGTAGATGGCAGTTGGATGCTCACTGTCGAGGGGAACCAGGAACGCCAGGACACGGGTGCGCTCCACATGCCGCAGAAAGGTCAGCCCCAAGCCCTTGCCTTCGTGGGCGCCCTCGAGGATGCCGGGAATATCGGCCACGACAAAAGTACGGGACCCGCTGAGACCGACCACGCCGAGGTTGGGCTCGAGGGTGGTGAACGGATAATCCGCAATCTTGGGGCGGGCCGCCGAGATGACCGAGAGGAGGGTGCTCTTGCCGGCGTTCGGCTCGCCCACCAGTCCGACATCGGCGATGAGCTTGAGCTCGAGTTCCACCTCGCGCTCCTCACCGTCTTCCCCCGGTTCCCACTCGCGGGGCGCCTGGTGGGTGGGGGTGGCAAAACGGGCATTGCCCCGACCGCCACGTCCCCCCTTGGCAATCCGGATCCGCTCCCCGGCGCGGAGCACCTCGCCGAGCACCTCGCCCGTGGCGGTGTCGCGAATGATGGTGCCCAGCGGTACCGGGAGGGTCACGTCGTCCGAGGAGGCGCCGGTCTTCGTCTTCCCCTTGCCGTGCACCCCCCGCTCGGCCTTCCACAGGTTCTGGTAGCGGTAGTCGAGCAGAGTGGCGAGGTTGGTGTCGCCCTCGACCCAGATGCTGCCACCGCGGCCGCCGTCGCCGCCGTCGGGCCCGCCCTTCGGCACGTACTTGAAACGGGCAAACGACGAGGCGCCTGACCCCCCTGTCCCCGCGATGACCCGTACCACAGCCCGATCAATGAAGCTCATGACAGCACCCGCTCCAGCAGTTGAGTGGCCGCCAGCATGCTGGCGATCGATGTATGCGGCCGCGCCGCGTCGACCGCCGCGCGCAAGTCTTCGGCGTCGGCGCCGGCGTGCAGGGCGCCACGAAGGTGCGAGTGCAACTGGGGGATTGCCCCCTGGACCGCGCACTGCGCCACGGTGCACAACTCGCGGCGCCGAAGGTCCAGCCCCAGCCGCGACAGCGTCCGGCCATACCCCTCGGTGACCATCCATTGGTCCAGGGCGGGATGCAGCGCCCGGACATTGGATCGCAGCCGGTCGTAGTTGATCCCGTACACCTTCCGGCAGGTCACCTCGCCGCGGGCTTCCCACTCCCCGGCAAAGGAAGGCATAGCTCCGGGGTCATTCGACGGGGCCGGCAGCCCGGACACTTCCCGCCAGGTGGCGGCGGCCGAAAGGGTGCGGGGCCAGCCGACCGTCAGCACCGACTGGAGCACCAACTCCTCGACCCACTCCACCGGCACCTGGAGCTCGACAACCGTGGCGGCACCACCACGTACCGCGGCTTCCTGACCACCGGCGATTGCCGCCGCCAGGTCGATGAGAGCCAAGGTAGCAGGGTCGGGCCGCGGTCCATCATCCATTTGCCGCACCCCCAGCCAGAAAAACGAGACCTCCGATGACCCCGTGATGGCCGGTCGCCTCGCCCCTGGTGTTCAGGATCGGGGGCTCGATCCAACCGTCGAGCCGTTCGGCGAGGTCCGTCGGCGCGGCCATCCCGAACTCCCGAAACAACTGCCGCGCCACCGCAACCATGGCCAGCGCCGAGGCCTTGAGGTCGCCGTCCGAGACTTTGATGGCCACCCCCAGCCCCAGTGTCGGGAGCGCCGCGCCATATACTCCCTCCGCGCCGATCTTGGCGATGATCTGCCCCGGCCACGCTTCCATCATGACGGTGCACGGCCGGCCGGTCCCGGCGATCAGGTAGGGATGGGCCAGCATCGCTTCGCGCAGGCGCCGGGGGGCGGGTTCAGGTGACGTCCCGAATCGGGCCCAGGCCCCCGCCATCGCTTCAAGGGGCAAGCCGTAACAGACGGTGGTGCAGCCATCCACACCCAGCGCCACGTCTTCGGGCCGCATCCCAGTCCATTCCGCCACCGACTGGAGCAACCGGCGCTGCACCGGATGGTTTATCCCGGTGTACCCCTCGAGCGGCCAGCCGTGGTGGCGTGCCAGGGCGAGCATCGCGGCGTGCTTCCCGGAGCAGTTGCTCCAGCGGGGAGTCGGCACCTGGCCGGAACGGACAAGTGCACGTTGCACCACCGCGGAGAGCGGCGGGTGGGGCCCGCAGGCCAAATCGGCCTCGTCCGCCCCGATCGCGGCGAGAATCCGGTCGGTCACCCGAAGGTGCGCCGGTTCGCTGGAGTGCGAGGCGCAGGCCAGCGCCAGTTGCTCGCTGTCCAGCAGGAACCGATCGGCGGCGCCATCCTCGATCAGTGCCATCGCCTGGAACGGCTTGGCCGCCGAGCGCCACCAGGTCGACTGGGAGCTCTCGCCCGCCCGGGCAACCAGTCCTCGCGCGGCGTGGATCACAGCGCAGGCCACCCGATGTCGAGATTCGATGATCCCCCCGCGGGTCCGGACCACCTCAAGCTCTGTCATTGTCGGAAACATAGACGCAGACCGGCCCCGACCGCATTGCAGTCGGGGCCGGTCAGGCCGTGCATCCAAGCCCACCGGGGCGGGATCAGGAATCCTGGCGGCGATTCCGTGACAGCGGCGGTACAACCGCGAGAACAGCACCGACCGCCACCAGCCCCATACTGAGGTGCACGCTGACGGTCGGTTTCCAGGAAACAATCGCCTCCAACTGGAGGACGGTGAACAGCACGCCGGCCCCAATCATGAGCGTCAGCAGCAAGAGTTGCGAGGGGGAGGTTCGCACGATCGATTCCAGGGTTGGGGTCTGGCCATCGAGATTTGCGAGGGTCATTCCACCCCGACCCAGTCGGCTGCCACCTCAGGATCGGCAGGCGGAGTGGCCCGATCAGACAGGCCTAATAGATTGTATGACAACGAGATAAGCGATAAACAGCCGGCCGACAATCGGCCGAGTGCTAACAAAGAAACCGCCAGGGAGCGTTGCGTCAGTACGACATCTGAGGAGCATTACGATCATTGCTGCGACACATTGCGGCGTTTATGCAACGATTGCGGCAGGACCCGAGCCTGACCTCCCCACTCCCCAACTGAGTGGCGGTAGTGCACTTTAGGAGATGCCGCATCGAGCCACGCTCTCCCTCGCTTTCCTCCTCTCCTTCGCCACTCTGCTCCACGCCCAGGCCTCGGCTTACATCCCCGTGGATGACCCGCGAATGGTGATGATCGAGCTCCTGATTGCCCGGGGAGAAATCCGTGACCCCTCCCCGATGCTCCGGCCGATTCGGATCGCCGACCTCCGCGCGGTGTTGGCCGAGGCCGGGCTGACGCCCGACAGTCCCGGCGGGCGCCTCGGGGCCCGGCTCCTGGCGGCGTTCCCCATCGATACCGGCGGGGCCAGCTGGGGAGCCGAGGGACGCGGTGGCATCCAATCCTTTACCAGCGGCAGGCGCGACCAGACTCACCCCGGCGGTGCGGGCGGGACTCGGGGATACGCCGAGCTGCGACTCGAGGCACGGGCCGGATCGATCGCGGTGGTTACCCGGGGCGCCGCCGAGCCACGTCTGACGCTCGATCCGGACTGGCCGGGAGATCCCAGTCAGGATGGCTCCTCGCTCCCCTCCCGCTTCATCGACGCGTACCTCACGGCGCAGTGGAAATACGTCCACCTGACGCTGGGTCAGCGGGACCGCAATTGGGGTCCGGCGTCGCTTCCCGGAATCGGGGTCAGCAACGCCGGGTATCCCCGTACCGACCTCCAGTTCGACCTGGTGACCCGGCAGCTTCGATTCACCGCAGTGGGGGCGAGGCTCCGGGCCGTCGAGGGGCTCGCCGGCGACCCGGTGGGTCGGTACTTCACCGCCCATCGATTGGCGGTCACCCCCCACCCGGCGCTGACCCTGGCGCTCTGGGAGACTGCGGTCATCGCCGATCGCTTCGACAACGTCGACACCGACTTCTTCAACCCGCTGACCCTGCTGTCCTTCTCGACCCGGTTCGGATGGGGGGATGACCGGAACGTCCTGCTCGGCGGGGATGCCTCGTGGCGAACGGGAAGGGTGCTGCTCGAAGCCCGGGCTGCCCTCGACGACTACAACCCGGGGAGTGAAAACCCCTACCCCAATCGATGGGCCTTCGCGGTCGGTGCCTCCGGCCCGCTGGCACAACAGACGGCATGGAAGGTGCGTTACACGACCGCGTCCAGTCTGGCATTTCGCACCCTGGATCCGGTCGAGAACCTGACCGACCATGGGGTGGGACTGGGCCGCAACTTTGCCGACAACGAGCTCTGGCTGGTTGGGGTGGCAGTTCCAGTGCGGGACCGCTGGGTGCTGTCGCCGGAGGCCAGCTACCTGCGTCAGGGCGAAGGCAGCCCACGGGCGCCATGGCCCACCCCCGAGGAGGCGGCCTCGATTCCGACCCGATTCATCGGGGAGACAACCACCTCGCTCCGACTGGGGATGTCAGTGAGCGGGGACCTCGGGCCGTTCCGCATGGCGGGGACGGCAGCGTGGCAGCGGACGTCGCTGGGGAGTGCTGCGACCCAGCGGCTGGAGGCGCGCATGACGGCCACCATCGGATACTCCACCCAAGGACCGCTGCGATGACGCCCACCAAAACTCCGCAGCCGATTTCCCGTGAGCGGATACTCGGCCTGTTCGCAAAGTTCCCGGCGGTCCGGGTTGCCGTGATCGGGGACGTGATGCTCGACCGCTACCTGATCGGCGATGCCGAGCGGCTTTCTCCCGAGGCGCCGGTGCCCGTCGTCACGGTGCGGGAACACCGGGCAGCGCTGGGCGGGGCCGGCAATGTCGCCGCCAATGTCGCCGCAATGGGCGCGGCCTGCCACCTGGTCGGGGTGGTCGGCGACGACGGCCATGCCCGGACGATCCGCACCGAGCTGCTGGCGGCCGGGCTTGGGGACGAGCACCTGCTGACCATTCCGGGTCGACCGACCACCTCCAAGTCCCGCCTGGTGGCGCGAGGCCAGCAGGTCGTCCGGATCGATGAAGAAGTGGACACGCCGATCGAAGGTGCCGATCGCACCCGGCTGCGCGAGGTCGCGCTGGCCCGGGTCGAAGAGGCCGACGTGCTGCTGCTCCAGGACTACAACAAGGGCGTCCTCTGCCGGGAATTGATCGCAGAGCTGATCGCCGCCGCACGCAAGCGCGCGGTCCCAATCATCGTGGACCCCAAATACCGCCACTTTTTCGACTTCGCGGGCGCCACGGTGTTCAAGCCCAATCGCCGGGAACTTGAAACCGCGCTCGGCGCGGCGGTGGACCTGGCCCACTGGGACTCGCTCCCCGCCGCGTTGCAGCGCCTCCAGGTGGACAACCTCCTGGTGACACTCGGTGCCGACGGGATGGCGCTGGTGGCCACCGACGGGTCGGTCACCCATTTCGCGGGAGTGACCCGCCCCGTCTACGATGTGTCCGGCGCCGGCGACACCGTGACCGCATGGCTCGGCACCGCGCTGGCCGCCGGGGCCACGCTCCAGGAGGCGGCCATCCTTGGCAACTATGCCGCCGCGATCGAAGTCGGCAAACCGCTGGTGGCAACGGTCACCCCAGGCGAGGTGCTCCAGCTGCACGAGGAGCAGCACGACCAGATCGGACGATTGCGGCGAGGTGGGGTGATCTAGAAGGGAGAAGGGGGAAGGAGAAGTGTTTGCGGGCAGGAAGCAGAGAGGGGGCCCGGTAATCCCGGCACCCCCTTCTCATTTCTCACTTCTCCCTGCTCACTTCTCGCTTCCATATGGCCGATGAGGGGCTCGAACCCCCGACCTCGCGCATGTGAGGCGCGCGCTCTAACCAACTGAGCTAATCGGCCGTCCCGTTTCGGGAGGCGGATTCTAACGGATGCTGTGACCGTCGGCAAGACGTCGCACCTGCATGGGCCCTGTGGGACTTGAACCCACGACCAACGAATTATGAGTTCGCCGCTCTAACCAGCTGAGCTAAGGGCCCGGGAACCACTCCACAATATAGGGTCTCTCCACTCCGGCGTCGCCCCTTGGTCCCGGGGCGATGGGTGGCGATACTTCCCTCGTGCGTGCCGTAATCATTTCTCAGGAATACCTCGACCCCGCCCGCCGTGGCAAGCTGCGCGCGCTGGCCGGACTCGGCTGCGCGGTCACGGTGGCCACGCCGGGCGGTGAGAGCGGCATCGACGGCGGGGTGCGTCTGGCCCCGGTCCCCGCCCGCGGCGATGCCACAGACGCCAGTCGGCGAGTCTGGAGCCGGCGAGCCCTGACGGCGCTGCTCCGGGATGTTCGCCCCGATATCGTCCAGATCGAAGCCGAGCCGGGCACCCAGGCCGCTGCGGCCGCCACCCGCGCCGCCGTCAGCCTGCACCTCCCGACCATTGCCTTCAGCTGGGAGAGCCTGGCGCGACCGTGGTCGTTCTTTGAGCGCCGCCGCCGCCGGACCACCCTCGGCGCCGCCCAGGGAATCATCGGCGGCAACCGACTGGCGGTCGGCCTGCTCCGCACCGAGGCTCCCGCGGCGCGGCACGCCGTCATCCCCCAGTTCGGGCTTTCCCTGCCCGCGGCTGCCACCCACACCGAGCGACCGGGGTTGGCCATCGGATTCATCGGCCGGCTGGTGCCGGAGCGCGGCGCGGAGTTGTTGTTTCGGGCCTGCAATCAGGTCATGGGTGCCTGGACCTTGGCGGTGCTGGGGACCGGGCCGGAGCAGGAATCCCTGGAGTTGTTGGCGCAACGGCTCGGGCTGTCGGCCCGACTCCGCTGGCTCGGGGGCGCCGGTCGCTCGCAGATCGAGCAGTTCTGGCAGGACATCGACGTGCTGGCCGTGCCATCGCGCGCCACGCAGGACTGGGTGGAACAATTCAGCCCCCTGCTGATCGAGGCGATGGCGCACGGCGTCACCGCGGTCGTCACCGATACCGGGGCCCTGCCAGAGATCGTGTCGGACGCCGGCATGATCGTGTCAGACCCGGAATCGATGGCGCTGGCGTTTCAGCATCTGCTGGCCGATCCAGCCATGCGCCAGCGGCTGGGCGAGGCCGGTCGGCGCCGCGTGCTGGCACACTATGCCGACACGCCGATCGCAGAACAGACCCTGGCTTTCTGGCACGAGGTCCTCGCGTCCAGTGGCCGTCAGTCCCAATCGCCGGATGGAGTTGTCGCGTGAAGCCCTGCCGTTGGCATGTCCTCAGTGCCCTGCTCGCCGTCGTTTCCAGCACGGCGATCGCCCAGGCGCCGCCCCCCGAGGAAGCCCGGAGGCTGCTGGAAACCCGCCCCGACCTGGCGGCCCAGGTGCGGAGCCAGATTCTCTCTTCCGGCCTCACCGCATCCCAAATCCGGGCGCGCCTGGTGGCCGGAGGGTATCCGGCCGACCTGCTCGACAGCTATCTCCCCGACTCACCCGCAGCATCCGGCAGCGGGCCCGCCGACGACCGCGTCTTCGCGGCGGTGCGCGCCCTCGGGCTGACCGACGCCGTTGCCATCCCGAGCGTTGATCCCCCGCCAGCCTCGGCCCCGACTACCGCCGCCAGCCAGGGAACCGGAATCTTCGGGATGGAAATATTCAGCCGGACCACGGGACAGTTTCAGCCCAACCTGGCCGGCCCGGTGGATCCCTCCTACCGCCTGGGCCCCGGGGACAATCTGGTACTGGTCCTCACCGGGGAAGTCGAGCTATCGCACGCGCTCGAGGTGACCCGCGAAGGATTCGTGGTCATTCCGCAGGTCGGGCAACTCCAGGTCAACGGCCTGACCATGGCCGCCCTGGAGTCGATGCTCTACGACCGGCTCGGCCGGGTCTATAGCGGCATTCGCCGCGGCGCTGGCGCCTCCAGCCGGTTCCAGCTCAGCATGGCGAGATTGCGCACCAACCAGATTTTCGTGGTCGGCGATGTCCAGCGACCGAGCACCTACCAGATCTCCGCCGCCGGCACTGTCCTGACCGCGCTGTACGCCGCCGGGGGCCCGACGGAGAACGGATCGTTCCGTCGGATCGAGGTCCGTCGCGGCAGCCAGCTCGTCGCCACCCTCGACCTCTATGACTACCTGCTCCGGGGGGACAATCGTCACGACGTCCGCCTCGAATCGGGCGACGTGATTTTCGTGCCGGTCCGCGGCACCTGGGCCACGGTGACCGGGGAAGTTGTCCGTCCGGCCATCTACGAGTTGCGGGAGGGCGAATCGCTCCGCGACCTGATGGCGGCGGCGGGTGGCTTTCGGCCATCGGCATCGCTGCAGCGCGTCCAGATAGACCGGATCCTTCCACCGGCAGATCGCGCGCCGGGCGGGCGCGATCGGGTCGTGCTGGACCTGGGTCCCGACCAGTTTACCGACGGCGCCGGCCCGGCGTTCCCGGTCGAGAGCGGGGACCGGGTCCGGGTCTTCGGCGTGGCCGACCGCTTGCGGGGCTTCGTGAGCATCAGGGGCAACGTCTGGTCGGAGGGACGAGTGGCACTGACCAGCGGCATGCGGTTGAGCGATGCCATTCGGCAGGCCGGCGGCGCCAAGCCGGACACCTATCTCGGCCAGGTGCTGGTGAGCCGCCTGAATGCCGACTCGACACGGGTCCAGCTGCGTTCCAGCTTCGCGGACACCGCCGGCGCCATCACCGACGACCTGGTGCTGCGCGAGGCTGATGTGGTGGAGGTGTACAGCCGCACCGCTTTTCGACCGGCACGATTCGTCATCGTCACCGGTGCGGTCCGGAGCCCGGGGCGTATTCCGTATCGCGAGGGGATGACCCTCCGGGACGCCTTGCTCCATGCCGGCGGCCTGACCGAGGCGGCGCTGCTGCGCGAGGCGGAGATCGCCCGAGTCCCGGCCAACCGGTCCGAGGGGGTCATGGCGGAGACCTATCGCGCCGCCCTCGATTCAACCTACCTCGTTGATCGCGGCCCAGACGGTGCCTGGCTTGGCCCTCCGGGAATCGCCGCCGCGAGGGCCGGCAGTCCCGAAGTCCCGTTGATGCCGTACGACAATGTCCTGATCCTGCGCCAGCCCGAGTGGGAACTGCCGCGCACCGTGGCTTTGAGCGGACAGGTCCGCTTCCCCGGGAACTACACCCTGCGCCACCGTGGCGAGCGGCTCACCGACCTCCTCGATCGCGCCGGGGGACTGACCAGTGCAGCCTATCCCTCCGGGATCGGCTTCTTCCGGGAGGCCCGTTCCTCGCTCCTCTCCCCGGAGGCGGGGTCGGACCAGCAACAGGCGGGCGGGCTGGCCCGGATCGGGGTGGACCTGCCCAGCGTCCTGGAAAACTCCGCCCACCGGGATAATCTCATCCTGGCAGCCGGGGATTCGGTGGTCATCCCCGAGTACAACCCCATCATCAGGGTTACCGGGGCGGTGCTGGCGCCGGCTGGCGTCACCTGGCAATCGGGACGCTCCCTCCGGCATTATGTCTCGGCGGCGGGGGGCTTCGAGCGCCAGGCCGATCGCGGCCGGGCCTACGTCGTGCAGCCCAACGGGAAAGTGGAGCCGGTCCGGCGGCGCTGGTTCATCCTCCCCGACGGCCAGCCAAAGCCGGAGCCGGGGGCAACGATCGTGGTGCCCGTGCGGATCAAGGAGGCGGGACGGGGGAGCGGGGAAACGACAGGATTCCTGACCGGCCTGGCCTCGATCCTGGCCAGCACCATCGCGATCATCGTGGTGGCGACGCGCTGAGGAGGTCAGCCCTCGACCCGCGGGAATGACCGGCGTTCCATCCGGACCCCGCCGAGGTTGTTGGGACTCTTCTCGGGGGAGTAGTCGGGGACCAGTGCCAGGAGCAGGCTGCGCAGGGCGTATTCATCGGCGGGCCCATTCGCCTCATTGATCAACCGCTCCAGCAGCCAGGGCAACCCGGCCGTCAAATCCGCCTGGCGGGAAGAGAGCACCTTGGGGTGCTTGGTGGGGACCGCAACCTCAGCGCCGAAGAACAACTCCTCGTACAGCTTCTCGCCTGGCCGGACTCCGGTGAACTTGATCTCGATGTCGCGGTCCACCTCGAGTCCCGACAGGCGAATCAGGTCCCGGGCCAGGTCCACGATGCGAATCGGCTCGCCCATGTCGAGCACGAAGACTTCCCCACCCCGCCCCAGCACCGCGGCCTGCAACACCAGCTGCACCGACTCCGGGATGGTCATGAAGTAGCGGCGCATCTCCGGATGGGTCACGGTGATCGGCCCCCCCGCTTCGATCTGGCGAAGGAAGTTGGGGACCACACTGCCCCGGCTGCCCAGCACATTCCCGAACCGCACCGCGATGTAGTGCCGACCGGACCGCTCTGCGGCGGCCTGCACCACCTGCTCGGCGACCCGTTTGGTGGCGCCCATGACGTTGGTCGGCAGCACCGCCTTGTCGGTCGAGATCATCACCATGTGGCTGGTCCCCGCCTCAATGGCGGCCTCCACCACATTGCGGGTCCCGACCACGTTGTTGGTCACCGCCTCGACCACGTTCCATTCCATCAGGGGCACGTGCTTGTGCGCGGCGGCGTGGAAGAGCAGCGAGGGCCGGTGCAGCAGCATCACCGACCGGATCCGCTCCTCGTCCCGCACGTCGGCGATGATCGGCACCAGGCGGAGCTGCGGGAATCGCTCCTCGAGCTCGCGGTGGATCGAGAAAATGGAATTTTCGCCGTGGCCAAGCAGGATCAGCCGGGCGGGACCGAACCCCGCCACCTGCCGGCAGAGCTCGGAGCCGATCGACCCCCCTGCCCCGGTGATCAGCACCGTCTCCCCGGCCACCATCGCCTCGACCTGGTCCAGGTCGGTCTTGACCGGCTCCCGGCGCAGCAGGTCCTCGATCTGGACCGGCCGGAGCGAGGAGACCCCGACCCGGCCGGAGAGGATCTCGAACAGCCCTGGCACCGTGCGGGCCAGGAGGCCCGCGGTGCGTGCCTCTCGCATGACGCCGCGGATGGCCGACCCCGGGGCGCTGGGCATCGCGATGATCAACTCGTCGAAGGCGTGCTCGCGCTGCAGATCGGCCAGATCCTCGGCGCCCCCGAGCACCGGCAGGCCGCACATCTCCTTGCGGTGTTTGCGGCGGTCATCATCGATGAAGGCCACCGGTCGCAGTCCCAGCTGCGGATTGGCGCGGAGCTCCCGCACCAGCGCTTCCCCGGCCGCCCCGGCTCCCGCGACCAGGATCCGGCGGGTGTCGGTGGCATCCTCCAGTGGCATCCAGTGGCGCAGCACCCGCAACAGCATTCGCGGCAGCGCCACCACTCCGGCGGTGAAGACTGCGTCCATCGCCAGCACCGACAGCGGCACCCGGACCGGGGTCAGCCCGCTGAACGGCAGCAGCGCCGCACCCAGCAGCACCGAGGCCACGGCCGCCAGCGCGGTGGCGAGCAGGATGCGCTCCAGCTCGGCCACACCGGCATAGCGCCAGAGCCGGCGATACAATCCGAACAGGTAGAAGAGGCCGAGCTTGACGGGGAGGCTGGTGGCCAGGAAGAGGCCGAAGGTGACGGTATGATCAGGGTGCCAGGTCAGGCTCTCGAATCGAAAGGCATAGGCAAGGAACAGCGCCCCGGAAAGCGCGACGGCGTCCACCAGGAAGAGGTTGCGGTTGCGAAGCTCCGCCAGGACGAAGCGCCGGGTGGGAGGCGACATGGTGCCCGGAAGCTAACGCCCCCGGGGGCGCCGGGGTACGGTCAGGCGGCCAGGGCGCAGGCCGAGCGGAACACCGCAATGACCCGGTCCCGCTGGTCACCGGTGAGGTTTGAACCGGAGGGAAGGCAGAGCCCGTCCCGGAAGAGCTGCTCCGAGACCGCGCCGCCGATCACCTCGCACCCGGCAAAAACCGGCTGGAGATGCATTGGTTTCCAGACTGGTCGGCACTCGATACCTGCCGCATCGAGGGTGGCACTGACGCCGGCGGGAGTCAGCCCGGTTGCCGGGTCCAGGGTCAGCGTGGTCAGCCACCGACTGTGTTCGCCCCAGGGTGCCGCCGGCATGAACTCCACCCCTGGGAGGTCACCGAGCGCGGCCTGGTACGCGGTAAAATGGGCCCGCCTGGCCGCGACTCGCTGATCGAGCTGCCGCAACTGGCCGCGCCCCAGCGCCGCCAGCAGGTTGCTGAGCCGATAGTTGTACCCCACCATCGAATGCTGGTAATGGGGTGCCGGGTCGCGAGCCTGGCTGGCCAGCTTCCGCGCCAAGGTCGCAAGGGCCGCATCCTCGGTCACCAGCATCCCGCCACCCGAGGTGGTGATCACCTTGTTGCCATTAAAGGAAAACACACCGGCCCGGCCAAAGGTTCCCGGATCGCGGTCCCCGCAGGTGGCACCAAGCGATTCAGCGGCGTCCTCGAGGACCGCCACGCCATAGCGGTCGCAGATGGCCATGATCGCCGGGAGGTTGGCTGGCTGGCCGTAGAGGTGAACCGGCACCACGGCCTTCGGGAGGCGCCCTCCCCGGGCTCGATTCGCCAGTACCGTTTCCAGCAACCCTGGGTCAAGGTTCCAGGACTCCTCCTCGCTGTCGAGAAGCACCGGGCGTGCGCCAAGGTACATGATGGGATTCACGGAACCGGCAAAAGTGAGGGTGCTGACCAGCACCTCATCGTCCGGGCCGACCCCGAGCCCGATCAGGGCCAGGTGGAGCGCGGCGGTGCCCGAAGAAAGCGCCACCGCATGCGGACTCCCCACACGTTCGGCAAACTCCGCTTCGAAGGCATCCACCATCGGCCCCAGCGGCGCGACCCAATTGCTCCGCAACGCCTCGAGCATCAACCGTTCCTCGTCGCCGCCGAGGTGCGGTGTGGAGAGGAGAATCCGGGGTTCGTTCGGCGGTTCAGTCACCGTGACGCTCCCGGCTCGCGGGCCGGTGACCCGGTGACGGTCACGCCATCGGGGAGATCCTGGGTGACCACCGCCCCGGCCCCGACCGTCACCCAGGCCCCCAGGGTGAGCCCGGGAAGGACCACCGCCCCGGCGCCGACCAGTGTCCCCTCGCCAACCTGGACGGCCCCGCACAGGACGGCCCCGGGCGCCACGTGCACTGCCGCTCCAAGATCGCAGTCGTGTTCCACGATGGCGCCGCTGTTGACGATGCAGGCCCGTCCCATCCGGGCCGCGGTATGCACGATGCCTCCCGGAAAGACAATCGTCCCGGCCCCAAGTAGCGCAGAGGGACTGACGATGGCGCGGGGATGGACAAGCGGCGGCTGGAGGACGGCCTGATAACGGGTGGCGGCGAGATTTCGCGCGGCATTGGCGCCAATGCCGAGCACCAGGGCGCTGGCGGCTGAAGGCAGCGCGGCCCCGCCAAATTCCGCTTCTGCCCACACCCGGAGGCCATCCACCTCAGCCGAAGGAGGCTTGGCATCGAGGAACCCGGTCACCCGAAAACCGGCCAGCTGAGCCAGCTCCGCCACCGCCCGCCCGTGCCCGCCGGCCCCGAGGACCACCAGCTTTTCCGCCTCAATTGCCACGAAAGGGCTCCATGGTAGCGTGACCCGGCTGGGAAATTCCCCGCCGTCCAACAACCTGCCCGATGGTGCGGACCAGTATCCGGAGGTCCACCCCCGGGGAAAGATGGTCGACATACCAGACATCGCGCGCCAGCCGCTCGGGCCACGACAGCGCGTTGCGGCCGTGGACCTGGGCCCAGCCGGTAATCCCCGGGCGCACCTCCATCCGGCGTGCCTGTTCCAGCGAATACAATTCCAGATACTCCATCAGGAGGGGGCGCGGTCCCACCAGGCTCATCTCGCCCCGCAGCACATTCCAGAGCTCAGGAAGCTCGTCCAGGCTGCTCGCCCGGAGAAAGCGTCCGACAGCGGTCAGCCGGCCGGCATCGTTGGTATCCGACCCCGCGGCGGCGACCCGCATGGTCCGGAACTTGACCAGCGCAAAGGGGCGCCCCCCCTGCCCCGGCCGGACCTGGCGGAACAGGACCGGGCGGCCCATCGTGACCATCACCACCAGCGCCACGACGAGCATGAGTGGCGCCAGGACGACCAGCCCGAGCAGGGCCAGCCCCGCGTCGAGGCGCCGCTTGCCCCGGGCGCGGTACCAGGGAGCCGTTGCCACGGTGACGCCAGACCTATCGGCCCAGCAGGGCGGCGATGGCTTCACCTGCCCTGCCGCCGCCATAGAGTGGCTCCGCCGGCTCACTCGGCAGCGGCGCCGCCAGCGCTGCCAGGACTGCAGTAGTCACGACTTCGGCGGAGACTGGCGCCACCAACCGGTTCCAGCCCACCGCAACCAGTTCCGTCCACTCCGTCTCGGTTCGCAGCGTCAGGCACGGCACCCGCTGGAAGAAGGCCTCCTTCTGCACTCCACCGGAATCGGTAACGATGAGGCGGGCGGCCCCCTCAAGCGCGAGCATGTCCAGGTATCCGACCGGATCGATCAGCCGCAGGCCGGAGCCCACGCCGGCCTTGACCTCCACCCCTTCGAGGAGCGCCCGGGCGCGAGGGTGCAATGGCAGCACCACCGGACAGGCGCGCCCGGCCCTCTCGAGCCCACGCAGGATGCCGCGCAATTGCTCCATGGAGCCGGTGTTCTCCGCCCGGTGGATAGTGGCCAGGACAAACCCGTCCCGCGACAGCCCTTCCCGCGCCAGAATGGTGCTCTGGGCGGCGGCCACCGGCCCGAGCCGGAGCACCGAATCGTACATCACGTCGCCGACGAGATGACAGTGTGACAGCGCGATCCCCTCTCGCGCCAGGTGCTGCATCGCCACCTCGGTCGGGGCCAGAAGCTGATCGGAAAGATGGTCGGTCATGACCCGGTTGATCTCCTCCGGCATGGCGCGGTTGAAGGAACGCAGGCCGGCCTCGACGTGCGCAATCGGGATTCCCAGTTTCGCCGCGGCGAGCGCCCCGGCCAGGGTCGAGTTGGTATCGCCATAGACCAGCACCAGGTCGGGTCGGGCCTCGAGGAACACAGCTTCCATCGCCGCCAGCATCCGGCCGGTCTGCTGGCCGTGGGGACCAGATCCAATCCCGAGGTTCCAGGCCGGCTCGGGGATCTCGAGCTCCTCGAAGAACTGACCCGAAAGTTCCCGATCGTAGTGCTGCCCGGAATGCAGCAGCGACTCCCGGATTTTCCCCCCCGCCGCCAGGGCACGGGAGACCACCGCGGCCTTGATGAACTGGGGGCGCGCCCCCACCACACTCACCACATGCATCCGTGTCAACCTTCCTTCGGCGAAGACCAGCCACCCAGCCAGAGCAGGGCGACCGCATCGGCAAAGACCGCGCGATCAGTGGCCAGGCGGGTGTTGGCGAAATAATCGGACACTCGGAGCCCCGGCATCACCAGCTCGCCGAGTCGGGGGACCGTCTGCTGCAGTGCCTCGCGAATCGACGCCCCGAGGCCGGCGGTAATCCATGAGTGGGCGTTCACGTCGAACCCACGCTTGGCCCGCGCCCAGGCAATCCCGGGCGGAAGCCGGTCCTGGAACGCCTCCCGCAGGATCCACTTGCCCCACCCTCCCCGCAACTTGAGTGCCTCCGGGAGGGCCGCCCCGAGCACCATGACCCGATAATCCAGAAACGGCAGCCGGCTCTCGATCGAGTGCGCCATGGAATTCCGGTCCTCGTAGCGCAGCAGGGTGGGCAGGCTGAAGTGCAGGATATCCTGCACCTGACGACCCCGAGTGCCCCCGGTGGCCTGCAGGCCAAGCTCCATGGGCGGCGCCTCCCCCAGTCGCAGGACCGATTCCGGACCCACCCCGGTGGCGTACTGCCGCCCCCGGGCCCAATACACCCCCGCCTGGTGGCGCTCACCCCAGAGCACCTGCCCCAACCCGGCCGCGGCCTGCAGGACGGCGGCCGGTTGGCGGACGGACATCGCCGCCTGGAGGCGGAAAAGGTGGTACTTGCGGTACCCCATGAACCCCTCATCCCCACCCTGCCCGCCAAGCATGACCGTCAAGCCCAGCTGGCGCGCGCGTTCAAACACCGCAAACTGGGCCACCACGCTCCCGCTCGCGAACGGTGCCTGCTGCGCCCTGAGGCAACTCCAGAACAGTTCCGACATCCGCTCGGCCGCGGGCCACACGTAATCCGGGACAATACCTCGGCCCGCCGCCAGCTCACCGACCAGCCCAGCCTCCGATTCCGGGGCGCCTGGATGCCCGAATGTCACCCCCCGCACCGAGCTCCTCTCCTCGGCGGCCAGGACGGCCACTGTGGCGGAATCGAGCCCACCGCTCACCGACACCCCGACCGGCACATCGGCTCGCAATCGCAGCGACACCGCGCTCGACAGGGTGTCCCGCACCTCGGCAACCGCGCCGGGCAGGCTCAGGCGCGCCAGGCGATCCACCTCGGTGGCGGCGGCGGCCCCGAAATCGTACCACTGACGCAATTCGGGCCGCACCCGCTCCGCCTGGAGGGGCACGCGCACCAGGTGCCCGGCCGGCAGGCTCAGAATGCCACGATACGGGGTGCGCCCGGTCTGATCCTCGAATACGCCCTGCGCCAGCCCCTGCCTCAGGTACTCAAGATCCGGCTCCATCCCCGGGCCGAGCAGGGGGCCCAGTGTGGAGGCGAACCGAAGCTGCCCAGGCTGCGGCGCATAGTACAACGGCTTTACCCCGAATCGATCTCGGGCCAGTATCAGTTCGCCGCGGGCCAGGTCGAGCATCGCAATGGCAAACATTCCGTTGCAGCGCAGCAGCGCCTCGGCACCCCACCTGGCCCATGCGGCGAGCAGCACCTCGGTGTCACTGCGCGAGTGGAAGCGATCCCCTGCCGCCTCCAGCTCGACCCGCAGCTCGCGGTAATTGTAGATCTCGCCGTTGTAGGAGGTGACCAGCCGGCGGTCGCTGCTCCACATCGGCTGGTGACCGGTGGGCTCGAGATCAATCACGGCGAGCCGATTGTGTCCCAGAACGGCGGTCCAGCCTCCGAGGTCCGAGCGTTCGGCTGCCTGGTGATCGGGGCCGCGGGGGCGCTGCAAGGCGACCGCCCGGGCCACGAACGATTCGGCGGCCGGATCATCGCGCCGGCCCAGCATGCCGCTAATCCCGCACATCGACCACTCCCGCGCGCTGGATCAGCACAATCTGCAGGGCAATCCGGAGCACGAAGAACAGCCATACCAGCAGGAGCGGCCCCCAATTGGCCAGCGCCGTGGCCGACGCCAGCAGCGCGGCCAGTCCGGCGTCGAGCACCCCCAGGCGCACGATCAGCGCCCGCGGCGAGGCGGTCGCGTTGAGGTAGAAGTACCCCGCCCGCTGCAGGAACGTGAGCCAGGCGCCCGGCAGCAGGACGACCACCAGCCAAGGGACGAGCCTGAGCGCAGTGGAGGCACCACTCCCCAGGAGCGCCGCCGCCCCGGTCAACGCCAGGATCCCACCCAGCAACGGCAGCGAGAGGTGCACCGGGTCGAGCAGTGTCGGGACCCGGCCGCGACCGGCGGCCCAGTCGGCCAGGCGGGCACCGATCAGCGTATCGAGGAGAATGGCCCGGGTGGTATCCACCGCCCGACTCAGCAGGACAAACACCGTCAGCATGCCGGTGGCCTGACCAGCCAACGCGGTGCGGATCAGGATGTGGCCGGCCTGGGCGCCGACCGCCCCGAGGCCATGGAGCCCGATCTGGCCCATGCCGCGCAACACCCCGTTGCCCGGTTCAGGGACCGGTGGGCTGGCGGAATTTCCGGGACGCAACGCCAGCAGCATCACGATCTGGATCACCGGCGCGGCCAGGAAGAGCCCCACGACCACTGCGACGAAAGTCGGAGTCTCGCGGCCCATCGCCAGCACCACACCGAGGAAGATCAGGATGTTGGGGAGGACGGTAATGACGTGGGCAGGGAGGAATCGTCCCGAGCGCTGCCGGTGGACCAGCAGCACGACCGTCACCAGGTTCAGGATGCCGGCCACCCCTGCCACCACCAGGAGTCCGGGATCGAGTGGGGGGCCGCCACGGGCGTACCAGAAGGCGATCGGAACGCCCACCCCCACCGCGGTGATCATCGTACTGGCCAGGGCGCTGGCCAGGGTGCCGACCTGCAGCAGGTTGAGCACCGCCAGCCGCATGGCGTCGCCAAGGATGGAAATCGTGAACGTGATCGAGAGGTAGTACTGGAGCAGGTCATTCGCCTCGGACAGGCCGATCCGTTGCAGGATGACAAGTTCCCGGCCCACCCCGAGCACTGCACTGGCAATGGAGATCGGCACCGCGAGCCGATAGGCGCGGTTCGCGGCGGAACGGCCGGCCGTCACCCGCGGCCCCGGGGGGCCGATACCCACGCCCGGCCGCTGGCCGCCGCCTGCGCAATCAGGGCCAGCATCAGGTTGTACGACAGCAGTTTATGGACGGCAAAGAACTGGGCGTACGTCACCAGCGCCACCAGCAATGCCAGCAGCGCGGCACTCTCCAGGTTGGACTCCCGATGAAAACGTCGCGCCAGCGCCATGGCCAGGACCAGGTAGAACAGCGTCACGATCACCACGCCGCTGACCCCGCCGTACACCAGGGAATAGATCCCCAGATTGTGGGCGTAGGTCCGCTCCTCGCCCTCGCCGGTGATGAAACTCCGGCCGGCACCGATCCCCACCACCATCGAGCTGGCCGTGGCCGACACCTGGCGCACCGCCGGGACCCATTCATTGGCGATCCGGCCGTTGTCCTGGTCGGTCGCGGTGCGCAGGGTCACCGCCTGCGCCAGCACCCGCAGGGTGGGAATGGTCGCGATTGTCGTCCCGGCCACCACCGCTCCCGCCAGGCCCGCGAGCACCATCCTCCGGGTGGCCCGCGCCAGCGAGCGCCCGGTTCGACGGGCCCACCAGATGCCGTAGAACGGCAGGAAGGTGATCACGCCCGCCGCCAGCGCCAGGAGCTGCGACCGCGTCTGGGTGCTGAGTGCCCCCGCCACCGACAGCGTCACCAGCGCGGCGGCGGTCAGTCGCCGGCCCACCCTGCCCTCTCCGATCCAGGCCAGCGGCAGCAACGCCGAGGCGAGGAAGAGCGGCACCGTGGTGCGGGCATCGAGCAGGGTGGTGCGCCCCAGGAAGACGGCGCGGAGGTCAAGCAGATCCTGCACACCGGTCCCGAACAGCGCCAGGAGGAAGATCGCATGGGCCAAGCCGACCAGCACCATGGCGCGCACCGTCGCCGCCACGGTGCTGCCACGACCCAGCCAGGCCCCGCTGGCGGCCACCGGAAGGAAGACCAGATACGGGGACGCCGCCCGTGCCACGGCAGGCAGCGAGGCGCCGCGTATGAGTCCGACGGCCATACCGGCCAGCAGCGATAGACAGTAGGCCGCCGTCACCGCTAGGATTGAGAGGTGGCTGGGGCCGAGCTGCCACTGCCGGACCAGTCGCGCACGAGCCAGGGCGGCAATGGCGAGGAGCAGGACACACCCCACCAGGAGCGCCTCCGCCGGACCCACGGCAGTCGGTGCAGGCTCCCCGATCAAGGTGAGCCCGAGCATCACCACCCAGGCAAGGACCAACCACCTCTCGTGCACCGCCACCGGGTTCCACTCCTTGCTGTCGCCAGCGTTCCAGCCGGGCGATGAATTCCACCGCTCAGCGCGTTCGCGCCCTCTGGGAAAACTATGTCGTGCGCCGGGTCCGCGGCCGGCCATCCCCGGTCACCTTCTGGTTCACCCCTGAGCCGCCCCGCGTGGTGGACCCGGACTCCCTGGCCCGATACCTGGCCGACCAGCCGCATCCGCGATACCTGATGGATTACACCGCCAAGGTGGCCTATCAGGAGCGCAACGAGGCCGGTATGCTGGTGCTGCACTACCCCGACCCGGTCGGCACCCACGTCAATCCGGAGGCGGCCTTTCAGCAGGCGCTGGGTGCCCACGACCAATGGCGCGAGACCGGCGAGCGCGCCCTCCATGACACCTTCCTCCGCACCGCCGACTGGTTCCAGCGCGACCAGACCGATCACGGCCGCTGGCTCTATCGCTTCGACTGGCACCGCTCCACCGCGCCATGGACCAGTGCGCTGGCCCAGATGCGTGGCGCCTCCGTAATGCTCCGCGCTTGGCAGCTGACCGGCGAGGATCGCTATCGTGCTGCCGCACTCCTGGCCGCCGAACCGCTGTATCTGGACCTTGCCGACGGTGGCATGCGCTCGATCCACCCCTCCGCCGCCGTAGCCTACTTCGAGGAGTACCCCGCCGAGCCGACCGCGGTGCTGAATGGCTTCATGGCCTCGCTGTTCGGACTGTTCGAACTCGCCACCTGGCTCCACGATCGCCGGGCCTCCGAGCACCTGGAATCGGGCTACGCCGCCCTCGAGACGATGCTGCCCCACTACTGTCATCGCGGCTGGACCCTGTATGACCTGGACCCCGCCAGCCCGTTTCCCAATCCCAACTCCCCCCGGTACCACCGGCTGGTGGCCGACTACCTCCGGGTCCTCGCCTCGATCTCCGGACGGCCCGGACTCGCCGAGTGGCGGGATCGGTGGATCGCCATGGACACCGCCCCCAACCGGGCCCGGGCAGTGGTCGGCAAGACGCTCCGCAAGGTCCGCTACAAGTGATCGGCGGTGGCGCCCTCACTGAGCACCCGGCCGAACCGCTCTGCCAGCCGCTCCACGTCGTGGTGGGCCTCAACGTACTGTCGCCCTCGCTGCCCCATCTGCGCTCGCTCCGCCGGGGAGAGGGCGGCGATGCGCTCCATCGCCGCGGCCAGCGATGCGGGGCAGGACGGATCGGCGGTGATCCCCGCCCCGGCCTCCTCCACGGCGTTCATCGGCGTGTTCACCGCAAAGAGTACCGGCCGGCCCGCCGCAAGGTAGTCGAAGAGCTTGTTCGGGCTGATCCCATGACGAAACACTGGTGAGTCGGTCAGGATCATTACGAACGCGTCGGCCTCCGCCAGCGCGTCGTGCACCCTGAGCTTGGGAACCGGGGCGCGAAACCCGACGTTGGTCAGCCCGAGCTCGCGGGCCCTTCCCTCAAGTCGCGGCCGCTCCGGGCCCTGCCCCATGATCTCGACCCGAATTCGCGGCGCCCGCTCCTGCAGCAACGCTGCCGCCTCCAGCAGGGCGTCAAGGCCATTCGCCATCCCGATTGCACCGGCGTACAGGAACACGCAATCCTGACGCGGCACGGCCGGCCGCATCGCGCCTGCCATCCCCAGATCGACGCCGTTCGGGATCCAGGTCACCCGGTCACGGTTGGCCCCCTGGCTCACCAGGTACTCCACCGAGCCAGCCAGCAGCGTCACCACCTGGTCGGCATGCCGCAGGCAGTGCCGTTCGATCCAGCCAAAGCCGAGCACCGCGGGGTTCCACCGGGAGGCCCGGCCCAGATCCAGCAGTGTCCGGGGCCAGAGATCGCGCACTTCATAGACGAACCGGGCCCGATGGCGATGGGCCAGCAATCGCCCCGCCAGCGCCGCGAAGGGTTGCGGGCTCGAACCGAGCACCACATCGGGGCCTGCCTCGCCGGTGGCCGGACGGGTGCGCAGCGCCTGCCAGGCATACGAGAGCAGGTTGAGGATTCGCCCTATGCTGTTGCCGCGATACGCATGGGTCTGGACCCATTCGAACACAACCCCGTCAACCGTCTCCCGCTGGCGCCCCTCGGTGCTGAAGGTCCGAGGCTCCTCCTGAAGAGAGTAGTGAAAGCTTGCCGCCACGATCCGCACCTCGTGGCCCTGGCGAACCAGCCAGCGGGCGGTGCTGAAGTGGCGAGTGCCCCCCGGCGTTCCGGGAGAGACTGCGTATTGATGGATGAACCAGATCTTCACGAACGGACTGGCGTCGGCGCTCGCATCAGCTCAACCAGGAAGAAAAGCAGGAACAGCCCGGCCCCGGCCAGCAGGCCGGCAAACGCAGCCAGCGCCACCGGCTGGCGGTCCTCGAGCAACAGCGTCGCTGCGGTCGGCTCCACCACCGCGAGTGCCGGGGTCACTTCGAGCTCCCGCGCCCGAGCCGACTCGCGATCGTTGATGGCCGACTGGTAGACCGACTGCGCGGTCAGGACCGCCCGCTCGAGCCGGCCCCGCGCCAGGGCAAGCCTGCCACCCGCCGTGACCACCCGGTTCCCCTCGTTGAACCGGAGCAGCGCCTCTTCGGCCTCGGTCAGTTCGACCACCGCGGTATCCACGCGGGCGTCCTGCGCCTGCCGGAACTGGCCTGCCTGCCGGCTGGTGACATCGGCAAAAAGCCGCTGCGACTCCGAGACGATGCCCGACGCAAGGGCGCGAGCCACGGCGCTGTCGCGATGCTGGATCGTCAGGGTGATCAGCCCGGTTGGCCGCGCCGTGGTGATCCGCACATGCTTCCGAACCTTGCGGAGCATCGCTTCGGCGCCCTGATCCTCCAGCGATCCCCCGGCCACGGCCACAGCCAGCGGAGCCCCATCGGGACCGGCCCGCCCCACCACGGTCAGCAACACCGTCTCGGCGTCGAGGAGGTATCCCACCATCTCGGGGGTTGCCTCGACGCCGCCGGCACCGAGGCGGATGCTGCCGCCCAGGAGGCCGGCGTCGCCGCCGCCGGGAAGCGAGAATCCGAGCCGGGATGAACCGACCGCGGCC
>JAWXBA010000274.1:0-3302 GCA_034439775.1 Gemmatimonadota bacterium
GGCCCCTACGGGGTGGTATACATTCGGGCTCGCCCTACTCGTACTTCGCCCAGCGCCGCGCCGCTTCGGCAACCTCCGCCGGGCTCGCCGCCTCCCGATTGAGCCACTCGATCACCGCCGCCGCACCCAGGCTCTCCGGGTCATTCTTGAGGTAGCCGTCCACTACCGCCAGGACATGGAACCCGTGCCGGAGCTGGAAGGTGAGGGTCGGGTCGCGGAGCTCGTTGGCCACCACCTTGCGCGTGTAGGCATCCGGATCGAGCGACTGCGCGTGCTGGCCATAGCCGCGGAGGCGGGCGCCGGCACGGATCCGCAGCAGCCCCAGTTCCCGGGCAATGTTGCGACGTTCCGCGTACAGCTGCTTGCCGATGCCACGCCCCTGTGCCGACGGGTCCACCATCACTTCGGCACCGTACAATGTGCGCCCCGCGGCAGGGTCGTGGTTGGTGAACATCCCGTGCTCGGTAAAATGCCCCCAGGTCCCGTTCACCTCGTAGTCGTCCCAGCGGATGACCAGGCTGGACGCCACCCCGACCACGGCGCCCTCCGCCACCGCCACGAGTTGTCCCTCCGGAAAGACCTGCAGGTGCGATTCCAGCTGCTCCAGTCGCCACGGCCTGCTCTCGGGATACACCGCCTGGCAGACCGCGATGACGCCCGCAAGGTCCTCGGGCCGGGTCTGCCGGACCGTCACCCCGTCCGGCCACTTCACAGCGTTTCCACGTCCACCGTCTCGAGCAGCCGGGCGGTGCGCTCGCTGTCGAGCAGCGGCAGCACGGTGCCCGAGGTGCGGGAATCGCCGATGGTGCTCAGGTTGAGCTCGCCGATGACCATCGTCTCCTGGTTCGGGATCCCCTCGGCCAGGATGCCATCCCGGGAAAAGGCAAAGTCAGAGGGGGTAAAGATTGCCGCTGAGCCATAGTTCAGCGACACCGCCGGTACCATGGGCAGCGACCCGACCGTGTGCGACACCACCACGTACATCTGGTTCTCGATCGCGCGGGCCTGGGCGCAGTAGCGGACTCGCAGCATCCCCTGGCGGTCGTCGGTGCAGCTTGGCACCACCAGGATGTGGGCGCCGCGCCGCGCCGCCGCACGGGCAATCTCCGGGAACTCCACGTCATAGCAGATCGCGATCGCCACCCGTCCGAACGGGGTCTCGAAGACCTTGAATCGCTCGGCGGGCTCGATCTTGAAATCCTCGACCTCGAACCGGGTCATGTGGAGCTTGCCCTGGACCCGGTACTCCCCCGAAGGGCTGAAGAAGTAGGACTCGTTCATCAGCCGTCCCGAGGCATCCAACGAGGGGATGGTGCCAGCAACAATGTGCATCCCGCTCCGCCGAGCCATTCCCGCCATCATCTCCACAAACCGGGGACGTTCCTCGGCCAGGTGTCGCACCTGCTCCGCGATCGGGCGGCGCACGTCGTTCAGGGTCAGCAGCTGGAGGGTGAAGTACTCGGGAAAGACCACCAGGTGTACGTCGTAGTCGCGAGCGGTATCCACCAGCCCGCTGACCTGCTCCTCGAACTGGCCGAAGGTTTCCACCGGGCGAATCAGGTATTGCAGCGATGCGACACGAATCCGATCCAAAACTTATCGCTTCCCGACGGCCGCAATGGCGCGTCGCGTAAAACCACTCAGCACGAGGGTGCCGCTGTCGGCGGCGCGCTGCGCCAGCATCTCTGGCCAGTGATCGGTCCCCTCCCAGAACACCTCCTTGAGGCGGGCCATCGCCACGGGGTTGAAGTCGGCCAGCCGCTGGAGCAGTTCACTGGTGACGGAGTTCAGCTCCTCCTCGGTGGCCAGCACCCTGGCATAGAGCCCGTGTTGGCCCGCCCAGGCGGCGTCTCGCCAGTCGGCGTCCACGGCAAGGGCGCTGAACGCGCCGAGCCCGATTTTCCGTTCGATGACTGGTCCGACCACGAAGGGCCCGATCCCCACCGCCAGTTCACTGAGCTTGACGGCGGCACCATCGGTGGCCAGGGCGTAGTCCGATGCCGCCACGATCCCCACACCACCACCCACGGCTTTGCCATGCACCCGGGTCACCACGAACTTGGGGGCCCGGATCATGGCCAGGATCAGGTTCTTGAACCCGCTGAAGAATGCCGTTCCCTGCTCGGCAGTTTCGATGGCCCGGAGTTCGTCGAACGACGCCCCGCCACAGAACACGTTCCCTTCGCTCCGGATCAGGATCGCCCGGACCTCCGGGTCCAGCCCGAGACGAGTGACGGCCTCCGCCATCTCGGCCAGCAGGGCGCCGGGCAGCGAGTTGCTCTTGGGGTGGTGGAAGGTGATGGCGCCAATGCCGTCGGCAATGGCTACGGTGGCGGTTCCGGGGTCAGTAGTGGTCATCCGCGAAAGATACATGCCCTCGGGAGATTGCCGGAAACCGGCGTCGCGTCAGGGTTTGGGAGAGATACTCACGGTCACCCGGTTCGGCTCCGTCGGCGTGGTCCCAGCAGCCGGATACGGCGTGACCGCCTTGAGTTCCACCCGGTACGGGCCGGCGTCTCCGGTCGAGGAACCGGCATTGGAGGCGGGGATTCGGAGCGTCAGTTCGCCGGTAGACTGCCCTGTAAGTGTCAGGAGCACCGCCACTTCGCCGGCCCAGACACACTGGACGTTGCTGGGGCAGCGCGAATCGGTCACGATGCGCTCGAACTTGATGAACAGGGCGGACGGGGCGCCGGGCAAGGCCACCTCAGCGGTCTGGCCCTGGAGCAGCGTGACCTCCCCCGGTGGGACGATCTGCAAATTGGGGGCTGGATCGGTCTGGGCTCCGGCCGAGCAGGCCAGGATCAGGGCGGCGAGGAGAGAGGTCAAGCGGCGCACGGGGCGGCTCCGGTTCAGGTCTTGGTACACGACGCATCGGACGTGCCAATGCTAGTGGAGACGGTATCTTGTTGGGAACCCGCACAGGCGGTCGTGGGCTTGGGGGAGCGTGTCAGGGTGACACGCGCCACTCCTGAGCTGGTGTGTCACAGTTGCTCGAATCTGACCCCCGCCACCGGTCACAGCCCAGCCCAGCCCAGCCGCGCCAGCGGCGTCCCCCGGCCAAGCCCTGGGCGAAAGCCCAGGGACAGCACAAATCGGCGCCCTGTCCGCCCTGCCCGTCCTACCCGCCCCCTACAGCCCCCGGCCCAACGACAAATGCAACTGCCATCGGCGGCTCGATTCAACCGGCACGCTGCCCACCGGCTGCTGCAGCAGCAGCGCACGGCCTACCAGGAGAGGGTCTCGCAAGTCCAGCGGCGAAGGGTTGAGCTTGTAGCCCAGCGCGATCCGAAACGGTCCGA
>JAWXBA010000275.1:0-3471 GCA_034439775.1 Gemmatimonadota bacterium
CGGTATATCCGCACCGGGCACATTCTCTATTCCACGATGGACGGCAGCCTCTGGGTGGTACCGTTCGATCAGGACGCCCTGGCGGTGACCGGACCGCCGGCGCTTGTGAGCACCGGGCTCCCGGGGACGATGGTGGGTCCGGTCAACTTTGCGATATCGGAATCTGGCACCCTGGTCTACGCGCTGGAGAGCCCGACGGCCCGGCGCGAACTGGTCTGGGTCGGTCGCGATGGTCAGGTGGAACCGTTCGACACCACCTGGCGGGCGGCGTTTGCCAATCCGCGCCTCTCTCCCGACGGGAGGCGGCTGGCGATTGTCATCCGCGAGGCGTCGTCGTCGCACATCTGGATCCGCAACGTTGCCGGCGGACTCGCCTCGAAGCTCTCGCTCGGCACCGAGTCCAATGAGGAACCGGCGTGGGAACCGAATGGGCGGACCGTGACCTACGTTTCTGATGTAGGCGACGTCTGGCGGCGGGCAGTGGATGGTGGAGCCAGTGCCGTCCGCCAGATCCACACCGACCGTCGGCTGTCGGAACAGGTCTGGTCTCCCGATGGCAGCTGGCTGGTGGTGCGCACCAGCACGCCTACCCTGGGTTCCGGCGACATCATGGGGTTCCGCACCACGGTTCCTGGCGACTCGGCGCTCATCCTCTCCTCGCGCCACACCGAGTACACGCCAACGATCTCCCCGGATGGACGCTGGATGGCGTATTCCTCCTTTGAGGCCGGCCGTCAGGAAATCTTTGTGGTGCCGTTTCCCGTCCCCGGTACCCTCAAATGGCAGATCTCCACTCAAGGTGGCATGGCGCCGTCCTGGTCACCGCGGGGCGATGAGATCTTTTACCTCGACCAGTCCGCCAACCTGGTGGCGGCCCAGGTGAGCACCACGCCGGAGTTTGCGCTCCGTGGCTCCCAGGTGCTTTTCTCGGCGGCCCCCTACATCATGACCGCGGTGTCGCGCCGCAACTATGACGTGTCGGCCGATGGTCGGCGGTTCCTGATGGTGCGGCCCGCAGGCGCCGATGCCGGCGTTCGGTTGGTGGTCGTCGAGAACTGGTTCGAAGAATTGAAGACAAGGAAGCCGCAATGACCGATACTGTCACCCGCCTGACCACCGCCCTGGCCGACCGCTACCGGATCGAGCGCGAGCTCGGCCAGGGCGGGATGGCCACGGTGTACCTGGCCCAGGACCTGAAACACGACCGCCAGGTGGCGATCAAGGTGTTGCGCCAGGAACTGGCGGCGGTCATTGGCGCCGAGCGATTCCTGAGCGAGATCAAGACCACCGCCAACCTCCAGCATCCGCACATTCTGCCGCTGCACGATTCCGGCGAGGCCGACGGCTTCCTGTTCTACGTCATGCCGCTGGTCGAGGGCGAGTCGCTGCGCGACCGGCTGGACGCTGAAAAGCAGCTGCCGATCAGCGACGCGGTGCAGATTGCCGTCGAGGTGGCCAGCGCGCTGGACTACGCCCACCGACACGGCGTCATCCACCGCGACATCAAGCCCGAAAACATCCTGCTTCACGACGGCCGCGCCGTGGTGGCCGACTTTGGCATTGCCTTGGCCGTGAGCACCGCCGGCAGCACCCGGATGACCGAAACCGGCATGAGTCTCGGCACCCCGCACTACATGAGCCCCGAACAGGCGATGGGCGAGCGGGAGATAACCGCCCGGAGCGATGTCTACGCGCTGGCGTGCGTGCTCTATGAGATGCTGGTGGGTGAACCGCCGTTTACCGGCCCCACCGCCCAGGCCATCATTGCCCGCGCAGTGACCGAAACGCCGCGGAGTCTCCGGATCCAGCGCCACACCGTGCCGGAACATGTCGAGGCGGCGGTGGTGCAAGCACTGGAAAAGCTGCCCGCCGACCGGTTTGCCACCGCCGCCGAGTTCATGACGGCGCTCAAGGACCGCAAGGCCACGATGCGGACGACCGCAGCGGTCGGCGCAGGCGGGGCGCCCGCGGCGCGCGGTGGCAAGTCTGCTCTGCTCCCCTGGGCACTGCTCGGCTTTGCTGCCATCGTCATCGGATGGCTCGGAATCTCCAGACTGCAAGGAGGCGCCTCGGCGCCGGGCGATGTCGTGCGGGCCATCCTGGAGCTGCCCGAGGGTGCGGAACTGGGGTACCCGACGCTTTCGCTGTCGCGGGAAGGCAATCGGATTGTGGTGGCCGGGTACCAGAACGGCAACCGCGTCCTGCTGCAGCGGCCGCTCGATGAATTGGAGTTCAGCGTGGTACCGGGGAGCGAGGGTGGCAACCGGCAGTTTCTCTCCCCCGATGGCGACTGGGTGGCGTTCAGCGCCGGCAGCGAGTTGCGCAAGGTGCCGCTCGAAGGTGGACAGGCCGTCCGGATTACCGAGAGCCGCTGGGCCGGGGGCGATTGGACCGAGGACGGCACCATCGTCTACTCCCCCAGCTATGTCAGTGGTCTCTGGAGCGTCCCGGCTGGCGGTGGCACTCCGAAGCAGTTGAGCACCCCGGACACCACCGCCGCCGAGCTGGCGCATTGGTGGCCCCAGGTGCTGCCGGATGGCGAGCACATTCTCTTCACTGCGTTCCGGACGCCAGTGGACCGGGCCCGGATCGAGGTGCTCTCGCTCAAGACCGGCGAACGCAAGCTGGTCATCGAGGGCGGTGTATCAGGGCGGTATGTGGCCACGGGGCATCTGCTCTATGCCCGCAATGAGTCGCTCTTTGCGGTGCCATTCGATCTGGGGCGGCTGGAAGTCACCGGCCAGCCGGTGCCGGTGCTGTCGGACCTGGCGATGGATACCCAGGACGGCCGAGCCGGCTTCTCGGTGTCGGACAACGGGACGCTCGCCTATGTCTCCGCCGCCAAGTACAGCACCAATCTGGAGCTGGTGTGGGTGGATCGGAGTGGCCAAGTCAGCTCGCCGATCACCGAATCCGGCCGCTACGGCCAACCGCGCATTTCACCCGATGGGCGGCGGGTGGCCCTGGCGGTGTCCCGGCCCGGTGAGCCACAGGATGTCTGGATCCTTGACCTGGCGCGGGGAACCAGGACGCCGCTGACCAGTGGTGGCGGCGGAGACTTCGGGCCGCTTTTTACCCTCGACGGGACGCGGGTCATCTACCAATCGGAGCGCCCGGTCTTTGACCTCTACCTGCGACCGATCGATGTCAGCAGCCCCGCCGTCCCGCTGCTGGTGTCACCGTTCGACAAGGCGCCGGGGTCGATCACCCCCGATGGCGCGATGCTGCTCTTCGAGAACCTCGTGTTGCCGCACTCCCAGCTCTGGACCATTTCCATGGGTGGCGATGGTGAGGTCACGTTCCTGCTCGGTTCCGAGTCGGGGTCGCTGGGGCAGCCGATCCTGTCGCCCTCGGGGCAATGGCTGGCGTATGTCTCCGATGAATCGGGTCGCAACGAGGTGTACCTGACCCGCTATCCCAACGTGACCAGCGGCCGGCGGCTGGTGTCGGCGTCCGGAGGTACGGACCCGC
>JAWXBA010000276.1:0-3702 GCA_034439775.1 Gemmatimonadota bacterium
AACCCGATCAGGATGAACGCACCGGTCACCGGCAGGATCCGCTCCGCACCCGTCTCGGAATGGGCCAGGCGGAGTTCCTTCAGGCCGGCGGGCCCGCCGAGCATCTCCACCACCTGGTGCTCCCAGATCACCTCGATCTTGGGATTCTTGAAGAGCCGTTCCTGGAGCAGCTTGGAGGCGCGAAACTCATCCCGGCGGTGGATGACGTAGACCTTCGCGGCATACCGCGTCAGGTAGTCCGATTCCTCGACGGCGGCATCGCCGCCCCCGACCACGGCAATCGTGTCGCCCTTGAAGAAGGCCCCGTCACACACGGCGCAGTAGGACACTCCCCTGCCGGCATACTCGAGCTCTCCGGGAACGCCGAGCTTGGTGGGGGTTCCACCGGCAGTGATGATCACCGTCGGGGCGAGGTAGGTGGTGCCGTCGAGTGCGGTCACCTCAAAGGTGCCGTCGTCGAGCCGTTGCACTCCCTCCACTTCGACCTGGCGGATGTCGGCACCGAAGGCCAGGGCGTGTTCGGTCATCTTCTGGGCCAGTTCCGGCCCCAGGATGCTCAGGAAACCAGGATAGTCCTCGATCTTCTCCGTATTGAGGAGCTCCCCGCCAGTCACGCCGCGTTCCAGGAGCACCGCGTTCAACAGGCCACGGCCAGCATACATCGCGGCACAGAGTCCCGCCGGGCCGCCCCCGATGATGATCACGTCAAAGTTGTTGCTCATGCCGCCGTACCCTCGCTGCCAAGTGGATCCAGGTGAAGCACGGAAACCGCCCCGTGGCACCGGGAAACTGTTCCGATCACGAATTGCACCACACCGCCGGAGCGGCCGGCTGTCTCCAGCGCGCGCCGACCGTCCCGCGCCTCGGTGGCCAGAAACATCCCGACGCCGAACGCCTGATGCCGACAAAGAAAAATAGCCGGTCCGGCCAGTTCCTGTTGCCGTACAAACGTCACCAGGGTATCCGAAAGTTCCCAGGTCCGCGGGCCCCGAATCACCGGACAGGTGAGTGGCTCGATGCAGTGCACCGGGCAGATCCAGTCGGCAAAGGAGAGATAGCGGGTGCCATCGGGGCCGCTGGACTCGTAGGGCGTGCCGACCACCGCTGGCAGGGGTTGCTGCGAGACGGCTCGACCAGGCCAGGTTCGGCGGGCGACACGCTCCAGCCATCCAGCCATCAGATGCGGCATCAGGGGGGATGGGACGATGGCGTCGTCGAGGTCAGTGGGGTCAGTGGGGGCGGTAAAAAAGGTATCGAGGAATTCGTCCCACTCCGCGATCACAAGTTCGCGGTCCTCCCGGGGCTCCAACTCCCGGACCGCCTGACAGTCAGGATCCCGGTCCACCACCAGCACCTGGCGGTAGGTGAGCCTGCCGCGATCGCGGGCCTCGGCGAGTTGTCCGGCGTAAAATGTCCCGTAGCAGCCACCGCCGATCACGGCGATGTCACGAAACCCGGTGGTCACCCCGTGCTCCGCTCCGGTCGCTGTGCTTCCATCGCCTCGAGCCAGGCCAGCGGCACCGCTTCGCACCCTGGGAAACTCCGGGCGTTGTCGGCCCCGGCCCCACCGTGCCAGTCGCTGCCCCCGGTGGTCACCAGGCCGAGTCGGCTGGCCAGTGCCGCGAGTCTTGGCTTGAGATCCGGCGGATGGCTGGGATGGAGCACCTCAAGACCATCGAGCCCTTGTTCCTTGAACGCCTGGAGGGTGTTCCGATTGGCGCGGTCGCGAAGGTGCGCCGCCGAAACGATCCCGCCGTGGCGGTGAACCAGGTCGGCGACCTCGGCGAGCGGGGGCAGAACCTTGTCCTGGTATGCCGGCCGGCCCCGCCCCAGATACAGGTTGAACGCCTCGTCGAGCGACTCCACCGTGCCATGCCTCACCAGCACCCGCGCCACGTGTGGCCGGCCGATGGCCCCGCCGTCGGCCTCCGCCACCACCTCGTCGAGCGAGATGTCGACTCCCCAGGCCTGGAGCGCCGTCACAATCTTTCCGGCGCGGGTCAACCGGTGGTTCCGGCAACCGACGAGGAACGCCTCCATTTCGGGGTTCTCGGTCGGGAGAAAGTAGCCGAGCAGGTGCATCTCTCCCCACGGGGCTGCCACGGAGAACTCACAGCCACTGACGACTCGCAGCCCGACCCGCTGGCCCTCGGCCACGGCTTCAGGCACCCCGGCCACGGTATCGTGATCGGTGAGCGCCATGACCGCGACACCGGCGGCCGCCACACGCCGAACGACCTCCGCGGGCTCATGGGCGCCATCGGAGGCCGTCGAATGGAGGTGGAGGTCGACCGTGGAAGCGTTCAGCGCCGGTACCCCAGGTCGGGAGTGGTCCAGGCCGGCTGGGCGCGCTCGAGCAAGTCGCGCAGCTCGTCGTCGGGAATTCGGCTCAGCGAGAGCTCGTGGTTCGTGGTGCCCTGGGGTGAGTAGCGCATCACCCGCTGCTCGCGGTCGGCGCCGCTCCCCCGGGTAAAGACGAGGGAGTATTCGTCGCGATTGTACTGGGTGCGGCGCCCGCTGGGGGCCACCGTCCACCGGCTGCCGTCAACCTCAATGGCTCGGGCGGGCATGATGTCTCCTCAGGCGACGCTGTCGGGGAATTGTTCCAGCGAAATCCGCAGGTCGGCCAGGAAACGGTCGGCGTCGGAGCCGTCCACGATACGATGGTCGTAGGACATGGCCAGGGTGCCGCGAGTCCGGATGGCAATGGCGTCCTCGCCGTCCGGCCCGGTCACCACCGCCGGCTGCTTGGTGATGGCGCCCACCGCCAGGATTGCCGCCTGAGGCTGGTTGATGACCGGCAGCCCCACCAGCGTCCCGAACACCCCGGGATTGGTGATGGTGAAGGTCCCCTTCTGGACCTCGTCCGGACTCAGCTTCTTGCTGCGCGCCCGCTCGGCCAGGTCGTTGATCGACCGGGCAATGCCAAGCAGCGACAGCTCATCGGCATGCCGGATGACCGGCACGATGAGTCCCCAATCGAGCGACACCGCGATGCCAAGATTGATATCCCGGCGGTACACGGTGGATTCCCCGGACACAGCGGCGTTGACCATCTTGTGCTTGCGGAGGTTGTCGGCGACGGCCTTGGCGATGAACGCCAGGAATGTCAGGTTGACGCCGCGGGTGGCAAACTCGGACTTCCACTGTTTGCGCAGCCGTGCGATGTGCGAGTAGTCGATCTCGATCAGGCTGGCCACGTGGGCCGAAACCCGCCGCGACATGATCATGTGATCGGCAGTGAGTTTGCGGATCCGGCTCCAGGGTTCGACGGTGTCGCCTTCCCACGGCTCCACCACCGGACCGGGAATGACGTGGACCCCTCCGGCGACCGGAGTGGCGACCGCGACTGGCGCCGCCGACGGAGCGGATGCTGGTGTGGACCCGGCAACCGGGGCGCTCTCGAGGTGATCGAGCAGGTCCTGCTTGGTGACCCGACCCGCCATCCCCGTACCGGCGATCGATGTGATGTCCACCTTTGCTTCAGCGGCCATACGGCGCACCAGTGGGGTGGACTTGGTCTTGAGACGGTCCTCGAGCGATTCATCTCCCTTCGCTGTCGGGGCCGCCGGTGCCGGGGCCGGAGCGACCTTGGCCGCGGGAGCGGGCGCAGGCGCGGCAGGGGCAAGGGCAGGGGCAGGCGCCGCCGGCGGGCTTGGGGCGGCCGCGGGGGCAGGCAACGGCGGGAGGTCCCCGGGCAGA
>JAWXBA010000277.1:0-2615 GCA_034439775.1 Gemmatimonadota bacterium
CCGTGGAGGTTTACGCCGGTATCAGTGATATCCCGGCGCGTCCAGAACATGATCGCTCCGCACATGTTGCCAGGCTCGCGGTACAGCGCCGGGATATCACTGATACCGGCGTAAACCTCCACGGCGGCCAGTTCGCTGATGGCGACGAGGCCGTTGAGGTCCGGTGGTGGCCCCCCGTCCGTGGAGACCCGCATCCCATCGACCAGGACGTCGAGATAGCACGGCCCGCCACCGCGGGTGAACGACCTGGTCGCTTGGCGGTTGGTGGCCGCCGTGACAGTGGAGCCATTGGTATACAACCTGACGCTTGGCACCCCCCGGAGGATATCCCCCATTCGGCGATGCTCCCAACGCTCCATGGTGGCCTGGTCAAAGAAGGTTCCGGCGCCCAGCCGGCGCCGCTCATTGAACCCCTCCAGCATCCGTGCCGTCGGGGTCGGCTCGGGCTTCGCCAGAACGCGCACTTCTGGGAGGCGAGTGGCCTCCGGAGTCAGCAGGTACTCGACCGCAACAGTCCGGCCGGCAAAGAGGTTCAGCCCGCGCTGTACCGTGGTAAAGCCGGGGTGAAAGATGCGGACACTGACGAGCTGCGGATCAAGGCCCCCAAGCCGGAATGCCCCAGCGGCATCGGTCTCGGCAAACCGGTTTCGCCCGACCAGTTGCACCACCACCCCGGCCAGCGGTTTCCTGGTCTGGGCGTCGAGGACCCGACCGGCGACCGCGGCGCTGCCGGTTTGGGCTGGAGCCTGGGGCAAGGCGAGGACGGCAAGCAGCCCGACCCCCCCGATCACCGGCCAGAGTTGCCGCAGAGAACGAGCCATCGCAAGCCCCTACTTCCATGCGTTGTGATCGACCCGGGACTTCTCCAGACAACCCCAACCAGAGACTACCTCGGGGGCTCCCCCACCGCCAGCCCCCGCTTGGTCCAGAACATCAGCGCCCCGCAGGCGTTTCCGATGCTGCGGTACTTGAGGGGAACACTGGCGGTGCTGCCATAGATCTCCGCGACGGCGAGCTCGGCCACGTTGACAATGTCGTTGATGTTCGGCGGGGGGGACCCCTTGGTATCGCCATCCCTGGTCTGGGACCAGATCTCCTGGCCATCCACAACGATGTCGAGGTAGCACGGCCCGTTCTGGCCCGGCCGCATCGACCGCACCATCTGCCGGTCTGACGCCACGTACACGTGCTGGTTGTCGGTGATCATTCGCAGATTGGCGGCACCTCGCAACACATCGCTCATCCGTCGGGTGGCGCAGCGGGTCAAGGTTGCCTGGTCCAGAAAGGTGCCGCCCCCCAACCGCCTCCGCTCCTCGAACCCAGCCAAGATCGCCGGGCCCTCCACTTCCTCCGGCTTGGCGGCCACCACGACATCGGGAAGTTCGGCAGCTTCGGCGCTCAACACATACTCCACCGTGCCCACCCGCCCAGCCGTCGTGGTCAGGTTGCGTTCCACCGGGGTGTAGCCAATCCGGATGACTCGAACTGCAAAAAAGCCCGCGGGGAGTCCGGACAGGGTAAATCGGCCGAGCGAGTCCGTTTCGACCAATCGATCGAGGCTGCGGATCTGTACCACCGCGTTCGGGATCGGCAGCCGAGTTCCCGCATCGAGGACCCGGCCGCTGATACCGGCGGTGCCGGCGGGCACCTGCGCCGATGCGACACTCGGGAAGTGGAGCAGGCCGAGCGCCAGAATCGGAAGGCTACGGTGCGCCAACCAGCCGCCGGCTCGTCGCTAGTCCGGTCTCCGGGGTGGACCATTGACCGGGGACTTGCCCCGCCGGGTCCAGAAGAGGATGGCACCGCAGGAGCTTCCCTGCCGCCGATACTCGGCCGGCACGCTCGCCAGGCCGGTGTAGACCTCAACGCCGAGGAGATCAGAGAGCGGCACGAGGTAGTTCAGGTCGGGGGGAGGGATACCGCGCATGGCACCGTCGGCGGAATAGATGACCATGCCGTCGAGGAAGATATCGAGGAAGCAAACCGAGCGGTTCCGGTTCGGGATGATGCTGGTCAACTGCTGCCTGGTGTTGACGGCGTAGTACTCATTCGAGGCCCCCCGGGCAATCCGCATTCCCTGGGCATCGCGAAGCAGGTCCGGAACCCGCCGCTGGAGGTGTCGGGAAATCTCATCTTCGGTGTAATACTGCCCCAGGCCCATGCGGCGGCGATCTTCGAATCCGCTCAGCTGCAGGGGACCTCGGGGGTCGTTTTCGGTGACCGTGACGTCGGGCAGGGCCACGGCGGACGCCGCCAGGAGGTACTCGACCGAGACGGTGCGGCCCGCGAACAGGTTCAGCGATCGCTGGACCGCCTGATAGCCGAGTCCTCGCACGTGAACCACCACGATCTGTGGCCGCAGCCCCTCGAGGCGGAACCGGCCGGTGGAATCGGTCTCGGTCCGGGTGGACTGGCTGGGGATCTCAATGATGGCGTGGGGAACGGGGTTGCGGGTGGCCGCGTCGATGACCCGTCCCGCCACCGTGGCCGCTCCACCGGCACCCTGCCCCGCAAGCGGCGGCGCCGCCCCGGCAATCAGGGCAGTCAGCAGCAGCGCGGGGTGACGCGGAACGACCACGGCTACCTCCGTGGGGGGAATCACAGCCTGGAAAGGA
>JAWXBA010000278.1:0-5199 GCA_034439775.1 Gemmatimonadota bacterium
CCGACCACGCCCAGGCCGTTGATCATCGTGGTATGGGAGTCGGTGCCGACCAGCGTGTCCGGGTAGGCGGTCAGTTCTCCGAACTGGGGCCGCAGCTGGACCGCCGGGGCCAGATATTCGAGGTTGACCTGATGGACGATTCCGGTTCCCGGAGGGACTACCTTGAAGTTGCGAAAGGCCCGCTGGGCAAACTTGAGGAGTTGATAGCGCTCGCTGTTCCGCTCAAATTCCAGCGCGACGTTCTGGCTGAATGCCTCAGCGGTCCCGTAGTGATCCACCTGCACGGAATGGTCGATGACCAGGTCGCAGGGTACCACCGGGTTGATCCGGTCAGGATCGCCGCCCAGCCGTGCGGTGGCATCCCGCATTGCCGCGAGGTCCACCACGCAGGGGACGCCGGTAAAGTCCTGGAGGACGACCCGTGCCGGCATGAACGGAAACTCGGTGCTCGCCCGGTAGGTGGGGGTCCAGCCGGCCAGTTGGCGCACGTGGTCGGGGCTGACCGCCCCCTGGCCGGCATGCCTGAGAGCATTTTCGAGCAGAATGCGTATGGAGAAGGGAAGCCGGTCGAGCCGGGTCAGCCCCTGCTCTTCGAGGGCGCCAAGCCGATAGAAGGTGGCATTCCCCTCGGCCGTGGTCAGGACGGCCTTGGCGTTGAAGGGATTGATGGCGGTCTCGGGCATTGCTGGGCCGGGCCTTGTCGGAGTCAGTGGGGACGCGAATCCCCCAAAATACTCAAGTATGTCACCGGATGGAGGATCCACTGGCAGTTCCTCACGCCATCAACCGTCGGGATGACGGGATTCTGATCGAGTGGGACGCCCTGGGTCACCAGGCCCTGTTCCGCGCCCGGGACCTCCGACTGGCGTGCCCCTGCGCCGGATGTGTGGAGGAAATGACCGGGAGACCGCTCCTCGACCCGGATGCCGTGCCGACCGGGGTCCTCCCGGTACGGCTCGCGCTGGTCGGCACCTACGGGCTTCGAGTCTCCTGGAGTGACGGCCACGGGACCGGGATCTACACCTTTGCCAGGCTCCTGGCCGAATGTCCCTGCCCCCGCTGCCGGAGTGGCCAGCCGGGCTGACGCTGGTGCCCAGCGGCATGCGGCTGTAACATCCGTGGTTGTCCCTTCCAACACTGGGGGCCGAATCGCATGATTGCAGGCCGGCAGTACTGGGTCATCATCTGGTACCTGATCCTGGCGCTCGGACTGCTCGGGTTCTGGTCCGGGCTCTATTGGGGGCGGCGAACCCACTGGAAGAACCTGGATGAGGTGCTGCGCGCTGTCGGCACGATCGCCGTCTCGGCGGGGATGCTGCTGTTGCTGTACGATGTGGGGGGGTGGACCAGCGAGGCGCTGCTGGTGGGCTCACTCCTCTGCTTCCTGCTGGCGCTGATCTCCGGCCGACGCACCCCGCACCGCCATCGGCCGTCGGACGACGACGCCGACTCCTCATGATCCTGACGGGACGACCGCCCGTCATCCTGCTGGTCCTTGCCGCCGTGCTCACGGCGCCGCTTGCGGCCCAAGGCGTCGGCCCGACCACGGGTGGTCTGGTGGCGCTCGACCAGGCACGCAGAATGGTGGGCCATCACCGCCGGGCGCTGATGATCGGGGCTCACCCCGACGACGAGGACACGGAGGTGCTGACGATTCTGGGCCGGGGGCAGGGGGTCGAGACCGCGTACCTGGCGCTCAATCGCGGCGAGGGTGGCCAGAACCTGATCGGCCCCGAACTCGGCGACGGACTCGGCTTGATCCGCTCGGGTGAACTCCAGGCGGCCCGCGCCGTGGATGGGGGGCGGCAGTTCTTCACCCGCAGCTACGACTATGGATTCTCCAAGACCCTGGCAGAGGCCTGGCGGTTGTGGCCCAGGGATTCGGTCCTCAAGGATGTCGTTCGGATTGTCCGCCAATTCCGCCCCCAGATCGTGATTGCGGTCTTCTCGGGCACCCCTGCGGATGGTCATGGTCAGCATCAGGCTGCCGGTTGGGCTGCCCACGAGGCGTTCCGGGTGGCCGGGGATCCGACCGTCTTTCCCGAACTCGAGCGGGAGGAAGGGCTCGCCCCATTCGCCCCGCTCAAATTGTACCGGGCCCGCCCGGAGGCGGCTGCGGCCACCACCCTCCTGGACGGTGGCCGGCTGGACCCCGCGATCGGCCAGTCATTCCGCCAATTGGCGATGCGAAGCCGGAGCCTGCATCGCAGCCAGGACCAGGGCAGCCTGCAGGAGATCGGACCCTCCACCGCCCGGTTGGCACTGGTGGAGGATCGCACCGGGGGCGGCGCCGAGTTGTGGAATGGCGTCGATACTTCCGTGATCCCGTCTGATCCGGACCAGGAGCGTCACCGGGCAAAGATTCGCGCCATCGAGTCGGGGCTGGTCTTTGACCTGCTCCTCGATGATGACCGGATCGTACCGGGCCAAACGGTGACAGCACGAGTCTCGGCCTGGAACGCCGGGACCACGCCTGCCGCGGTTGAGATGGCGCTGCTGGGGCCGCTCGCCCCGGCAGCGGCATCCGGTCGGGAGTGCCTCGTGCAGGCGGAGCCGATCGGGCCGGGAGAGGTCCGGCATTGTACCGTCCTGATCCAGGTTCCCGTCGCGGCGCGGTGGTCGGTTCCCTATTTCCTGGAGCAGGAGCGGTCCGCCGCGTCCTACGTGTGGGTCGGGAACCCCCGCAATTGGGGCGCGCCGTTCCAACCGGAACCGCTGGCTGCTGGCTTCACGGTTCGTACGGCGGGCGCCGAACCGTTTGCGGAGGTGGTGGAGGTCCGTCATCGTGAGCGGGACCAGGCCTTTGGCGAGGTCCGGCGGCCGGTACAGGTGGTGCCTCGCGTGGCAGTCTCGCTCGAGCCTCAATCCGCAGTCTGGATCCGCGGCAGTGGTCCGCAGGGACTGACCGTGGCGCTCCACCACGGTGCCAGGGACACCACGACCGGAACGTTGAGCCTGGAGTTGCCCCCGGGCTGGCCCGCCATCCCGCCCCAGCGATTCGTGCTCGATGCCGAGGACGGGGTGGAACGGTACCGGTTCGAGGTGCGGGCGCCGGCTGGTGCGGCCGAGGGTCGGTACCGGATCCATGCGGTGGCCCGCACCGACGGTGGTGCCCGGTTTGACCTCGGGCTCGAGCCGGTGGTCTACCCGCACATCTCCCCGCGCCTGTTGCCGCAGCCGGCGGTCGCCACGGTTCAGTTGGCCGCGGTGGCACTGCCTGCGGTCCAGCTGGTGGGGTATGTCCGCGGCGCTGCCGACCGGGTGCCCGAGGCGCTGGTTGGTGCCGGGCTGCCGCTGGAGCTGATCGACCCCGCCGGGCTCAGCCAGGGCGACCTCAGTCGGTTCGATACCATCGTCCTCGGCAGCCGGGCGTACGAGATCAACGCCACGCTGGTGGAGCAGAACCATCGCTTGCTGGCCTGGGTGCGGGCCGGCGGACGACTGGTGGTGCAGTACCAGCAGCAGGCGTATTTCGGCGGCGGCTACGCGCCATTACCCCTGACGCTGGCTCCCCGGGGGCATGATCGGGTCACCGATGAAGATGCCCTGGTCGGTGTGCTGCACCCCGAGTCGGCGTTGTTCCAGGTGCCGAACCGGCTCACCCCGGAAGACTGGTCCGGCTGGGTCCAGGAACGGGGGCTGTACTTTGCCCGGAGCTGGGATCCGGCGTGGGGCACGTTCCTGACCATGCACGATCCCGGGGAGGATCCGCTGGAAGGAAGCCTGCTGGCGGCCCAGGTTGGGAAAGGGACCTATATTTATACCGGCCTGAGCTTCTTCCGTCAGATTCCCGCTGCGGTGCCCGGTGCGCTACGGCTCTTCCTGAACCTCCTCGGATATACCCACCATGCCGCCAGACCCTGACGCCCACACCCACGGTGGGCTCCCTCCGGCGGCCCTTCGGCTTATGGCATGACCGAGGCGATCGGGCAGCGGGAAGAGCTCAAGCGACTGAGCGTCCTGATCGCGGCCAGCGGGGTGGACATGATCGGGTTTGCGATCGTGCTGCCGCTGCTGCCGTTCTATGCCCTGGAACACAATGCCAGCCCCCTGCAAATTGGTCTGCTGATCTCGGCGTTTTCCGTGGCCCAGCTGGTCTTTGCCCCGGTCTGGGGATGGGTCTCCGATCGCTACGGCCGTCGGCCCGCGCTGCTGATCGGCCTCAGTTCGGCGGCGGCGGCGTACCTGGTGTTTGCCTTTGCGGACACCCTCCTGCTGTTGTTCCTGTCGCGGCTGGTCCAGGGAGCGGGTGGGGGGACCACTGCCGTGGCGCATGCCTATGTGGCGGATACCATCGCCCCGAAACGCCGCGCCCGGGCGTTGGGCTGGCTTTCGGCCGCCACCGCTGTGGGCATCATGATCGGTCCCGTGATCGGTTCCTTCGCCTCGCGATGGGGGCAGGCGGCGCCCGGCCTGGTGGCCGCCTCCCTGTGCCTGCTGAACATCATCTTTGCCTGGCGCTGGCTGCCCGAGTCGAGGGTGCTGGACCCTTCGGCCCCGCCGAAGCAGCGCACCCCGGTGCTGCGCGCCACGCTGCAGGTCATTGCCCGGCCCGGCAGTCCGGTGCCCCGGCTGATCTGGATCTATGCGGCGGGGATGCTGGGATTCAGCTCGATGACGGCCGCCCTGACGCTGTATCTCGAGGCTGATTTCGGGGTCACCACCGAGTCGATCGGGTATGTGTTCCTGTACATGGGCGCGCTCTCCCTGATCATGCGTTCCCTGCTGCTGGGGCCGATCGTGACCTGGCTCGGCGAGCGGGGCACAATGCGCAGCGGCACCGTCCTGCTCACGATCGGACTCCTGCTGCTGCCATGGCCCGGGGGGATTCTGTCTCTCGCGCTCATCCTGGCGCTGGTTCCGATTGGGACGGCACTCCTCTTCCCGGCCACGACTTCCCTGATCTCCCAGTCCACCTCCCGGGATGAACTCGGGATGACGATGGGCGTCGCCCAGACCTTTGCCGGGCTGTCCCGGGTCATCGCGCCGCTGGTGGCCACCTGGTCCTTTGGCGCCGTCACACATGGGGCGCCGTTCATCATCGCGGGCGTCATCGTGGCCGGGGTGGGGGTGCTGGCGTTCCGTTCCACCGATCACCCCGCACCGGATCCGGTGCACGAAGGATTGGCATGACGCTGCTGGAGCTGACCCCCGATGATTTGGCGCTGGCCACGTGGGCGGACCTGGAACCGTGGTACC
>JAWXBA010000279.1:0-3161 GCA_034439775.1 Gemmatimonadota bacterium
CCACTTGGGTACGTTCCTCGTCGTGCCGCTCACGACCGGCACCCATCGCTATCCCTTTCGGTTGCCTTGCCGGTTTGCCGGCAAGTCGGGATTCCTGGTTCTCGATCAGCTCAGGGTCATCGACCGCGAGCGCCTGGTGAAGCGACTCGGCCGGCTCCCGCCTCAGCCGCTGGCCCAGGCGCTCAAGGGGTTGCGGGAGATGTTCGCGCCCTGAATAGGCAGTGGCCGGCCCCCTGGGCAGCATATCGGGCCCTGATTCCCCTCCGATGCATTTTCAGTACACCACTCCGCGCGGAAATGGTTATTCACCTTGCGGGCTGACGTCTAGTTTGGCGGTATGCGTCGCGCGTCCGCTTCCCCTGGCCGGATTCTATTCTGGGTCACCGTCCGAGGGCCGGGCAGGCCCGGCCCCTACCACCCTCATTCCCGCCCCAGCCACATCGAACCCGTACGATGTGGAGAAGTGTAAAACTGCCCCATTGCTTCGGACTACCTTCGGTGTTATACTGGTCTTCGGTTCTGATGTGAAGCAAAACCAGTCACAATCTTACCAAGAGGATTATCCCAATGGCCACCGCTGAAGCCACCGCCACCAAGCTCGACGCCGAGCGCAAGAAGGCCCTGGGCCTTGCCATTGCCCAGATCGAAAAGCAGCTCGGCAAGGGCGCCATCATGCGGATGGGCTCCGAGACTCCCAAGGAGCGGGTCGCCGTCATCCCCACCGGGGCCATCAATCTCGATGCTGCCATCGGCATCGGCGGCGTTCCCCGTGGCCGGATCACCGAGATCTACGGTCCCGAGGCATCGGGCAAGACGACCCTCTGCCTCCACCTGGTGGCCAATGTCCAAAAGGCCGGCGGAGTGGCCGCCTACGTCGATGCCGAACACGCCCTCGACGTGGAGTACGCCAAGAAGCTCGGCGTGGACGTCGACAACCTGCTGGTGTCGCAGCCCGACACCGGGGAGCAGGGACTCGAGATCGTCGAAATCCTGGTTCGCTCCGGTGCGGTGGAACTGGTGGTGATCGACTCGGTGGCGGCGCTGGTACCCAAGGCCGAAATCGAGGGAGAAATGGGCGACAGCCACGTCGGCCTCCAGGCCCGGCTCATGAGCCAGGCGCTTCGCAAGCTGGCCGGCGCCATCAATCGCTCCAACTGCTCGGTGGTGTTCATCAACCAGTTGCGCGAAAAGATCGGCGTCATGTTCGGCAGTCCCGAGACCACCACCGGCGGCAAGGCGCTCAAGTTCTACGCCTCGCTCCGACTGGACATCCGCCGGATCGGCCCGGTCAAGGAGCGCGAGACGGTGGTGGGCAACCACGTCCGGGTCAAGGTGGTCAAGAACAAGGTGGCGCCGCCGTTCAAGCAGGCGGAGTTTGACATCATGTTCGACGAGGGGATCAGCCACACCTCGCTGCTGGTGGACATTGCCGCCGAGGCGGGGATCATCCAGAAGTCGGGGGCGTGGTACTCCTACGGCGACCAGCGGATCGGGCAGGGCAGAGAGAACGCCAAGCTCTTCCTCAAGGACAACCAGGAGATGATGCTCGAGGTCGAGGGCCGGGTGAAAGAATTCCTGGGCGTGACCAAGCCGGGTGTGGCCGCCAACCCCGATCTGGGCGAGGATGATGGAGAGGAATGACCCCGAGGCCCGCATGGGTCGGGTAACGGGGATCAGCGATGATCCCCGCCACCCGACCGCGGTGCGGGTGTCGGTGGAGGGACGGATTACCTGGACCCTGCCGCGCGCCGATGCGGAGGCGCTGGGGATCCGGATTGGGGAGGTGGTGGAGGAAGAGCTCAAGGCACGCCTCGATGCCGCCGCCGACGGCGAGGGGGCCTGGCGGGCGCTACTGCGCCATCTGGAGCGGCGGTCGTTTGCCCGGTACGACCTGGGGCGGCGGCTGCGGCAAAAGGCTCATCCCGCCGACGCGGTAGACGCGGCCCTGGAACGGGCTGACGCCGCCGGGCTCCTGGACGACACCGCCTTTGCCAAGAACTACGCCGAAACCCGCTCGGCGCGGGGCCGCGGACCCGCCCGCCTGAAACGCGACCTGGCGGTGCAGGGGGTGGAGCGCGACGTCATTGACCGGGTCCTGCGCGAACTCTGGCCCGACAGCGACGGTCCTCTGGACCTGGCCCGGACCCTGGCCGTGAAGCGGGCGGGGCAGTTGAGCTCGGTGCCAGTCCCGACCCGCAAGCGCCGAGTGCTGGCGTACCTGGCGCGGCGCGGGTTCTCAGGGTATCAGGCGCGTGCCGTCGTTGAGGAAGTGCTGGGGTAGGGAAGGGCAGACAAGGCGGACAGGTCGTGGGAGCCCCAGGGGGGGCAGGTTCTCCTGGCCTGGCTAAGCTGGTGTCTCTCGTGGCGTCAGCGTGGTCGGCGCCCAGCGCTTCCGAAGGAGTCGCTTGACGTCGGCATGGGCGCCGAGCTCCATCAACAACTCATGTTCCAGCGCGCGCGCGTCATGAAGCTTGGCCGTGAGTTCTCCACTCATGGCGGCGGCTGCACCAACTTTCCCGAGAGCGATGCGGAGTCGCTCCAGCGCAATCAGCGATCGCTCCTGGCGGGTGGCGAGTCGAGTCTCAAGTGCGTCAGCTTCGGCCGATCGGGGCACCCGCGTCCGATGGAGAGAGGCGCGGAGTTCTCGTGTCTCCGCGATTCGATCGCTCAAAGCGCGTGCGACTCTCGGCAGGTCGGCCGTATCCTGGCGTGTGCTCGGTGGCAGCGCCTGCCACATCTCTTCGATGGCCAGGTCGAGCACCAGTTCGGTGGGGCGGTGGAGCGTATGCACCGTCTCCTCGGACGTGCCCAGCCCGATGGACGCGAGGCGCAGCATTCCCGCCCCCAGCCTCGAGGCCCAGAAGCCATCCCGCAGGCGGGCCCACCAGCCGTCGGCCTTGAAGTGAAACGATGGCACGAGGAAGTTGAGACCGAGACCTGACCAGAAGAAGACATAGGCGTACTGCATGACCGTCGAGAAGAACTGGACTTGCAGCATGCGGTGATACCAGCCGTCGCGGCTGAAGTCCGCGAGGAATACGCTCACGAACATTTCGATGAGGAGGTACGTCAACCCGGAAAGCCAGGCGAGGTCGTTGACCACTCGTCCGAGCAAAGTGGCCTGCTTCGGGCCGGCACGGGACGCCGCCTGGCGGGCTCGA
>JAWXBA010000280.1:0-13507 GCA_034439775.1 Gemmatimonadota bacterium
ATGGTGGCATGGGAGTGGTAGCCGTCGGTGAGCCAGGTGAAGATGCGCGAGCTCCGGAAGTTCCCCCGGAAGAAGAAGAGGTCGCCGTCCTCGATCTGGTCACGGATTTCGTGGTAGGCTTCGAGGACCGGATCGGGTGCGAAGGGGTGCTTCTTCATGGGGTCTCCGGCAGGTTGGGGGCGGCAGCGCCACCCGCGGGCTGCAACTCAGGAACGAACATCGCTGCGAGCCGCGCGGGGTTCCGGATCCCCTCGCGCTCCATCCAATCCATCGCTTCCCGGCGGGCTGCCTGACCGGCAGCGCTCTGATCCAGCGTGCCCAAGCACCACTGCGCCGCCGCCCGGTCGGCTCCGAGTTCCACGTCGGCCAGCGCCACTGACGACTCACGCAGGAGGCGCACGGCAAGTTCCGGCTCATCGTCGAGGAGCGCAAGACCCGCCCGGACCACCCCGGTCTGCGCCACAGCCCAGGGCATCCCGGTTCGATCCAGCCAACGCAGATCGCGACGGGCCCGCACCACCCAGCGCGCCCTGACTCGCCCCTGCTCCCGCGCTGCCATCCCGACCGCCACCCGGGCTCGCACCACCAGGATACCAATGTGCAGCGCCTGGGTGCCCGACAACAGGGAGAGGCGGTACGCCCGCCACTGCCCGGCCAACCGGTCCCAGGCCAGGGGGAGATTGCCCTGATAGAGGTCGATCATGGTCTGGGCGTACCAATGCCAATAGTGCTGGAGCTGGAAGCCGCCACCCGACCAACCAGCCAGGCTCTCGGACTGTTCCGCCCGGGCGCGGGCCGGGTCATCGGCGGCCAGATGGAGCAGGAACTGGATCCGGGTCCGGATATAGGTGGCGAGCAGGTTGTTCCGGCGCTCCCGGGCCCGCGCCAGGATGGCGGGTGCCCGGGTGGCCAGTTCACTCCAGCGCCCCAGGTGCGAGAGCGAGTGGAGCTCGTAGAGTTCCGCGACCTCGGTTTCCCAGGTTACACCGGTACAGTGCTCCCGCAGCATCCGCTGGGCCAGGACCGAGTGCGCGTGGGAGTCCGCGAACCGCCCGGTGACATTGGCAATGCTGCCCTCAATCGCTTCCAGCAATGCGCGGGGGTACGGCTGGTCGACCTGCTCAACCAGCGCACGGCAGCGAAGCCGCAGCGCCTCCACGCGCCGGGTCGCCCGTCCCCCGGCGGTGGCCACGAATCCCATTTCCAGGATCAAGGCGCGGGCGACGCGGGATGGCTCCCCGGCTGCCAGGGCCAGTTCGAGGTGGAGGGCCTGGAAATGGGCCGCCGGAATGATCTCCACCAGCCCCAACCCGATGGCACCGGTCCAGCAGGTGTCCATCCGCACCAGCCTATGCGGCGCGATCTCCGAAGCCCGCCGTGGCGTAAACTTCAGTCCCCGCACCCAGAGCCTTGCCCGGCGAATGAGCAGGGAGACCAGGGCGCGCCTGGCCGACGCCGGGAATCGAATCCCGACCTGACCCAGGACCGTGCGGAGGGCATCGAGTCCCTCCTGGATCATCCCCGAGATGAGGAACTGCTCCCCGGCCTTCCGAGTCAGGCTGAGCCCCTCCTTCGGGGCGGCCTCGGCCGCAGCGGTGAGGTAGGCCCGGGCCGCCTCGGCGCCCCGCCCGGCGTTGGCCAGCGCGTCCGCCAGCTTGACTCGCGCCATCGCGGCCGCGGCAGGCTCCAGCCGCCCCTTGTCGATCGCCATCAGGTACAGCTTGGCGGCTCGGTCGAAGGCCAGCGCCTCCGTGGCCAGGTCGGCAGCGCGCACCGCATGGCGGGCGGCGAGTTCCAGGTCGCCGGCGCTGAAATAGTGCTCCGCCAGCGTTTCCGGGTCGGCCACCCCGGAGGCCTGCAGCGCTGAGGCGATCCGATTGTGGTAGGCGGGAACCACCGCCTCCGCCAGCAGGCCCACCACGGTCTCCCGGATCCGGTCGTGATAGGTCTCCAGGATGTCCTGCCCCTCCCCCACCCGGCTCCGCACCCATCGTTCGGCCTGGAGCACCCCGACGGCGGACTCCTCCCGAGGGTCCAGCCCCGCCGCCTGATTCGCCAACTGGAGCTCGATCGGTCGGCCGGCCACGGCGATCACCTCCAACAGGCGCCGGGACTCGGGGTCGAGGCCGCTCAGGCGGCGGGCAATGACTCGTTCAAGCCGGAGGGTGTCATCTCCCTCGGAGGCCGAGACATGATCCATCGTGGCCGCCTGCTGGGCCAGCTGCTCCATGAGGAACGGGCTGCCCCCGGATTCCCGCACCAGCAGCTTCGCGGCGACGGCCGAGTCCACCCCTTCCAGGCCGAGCCGGGCCACAGCAAGGGCTTCGGCTTCGGCGGCCGCCAGTTCCCGCACCTCCGTCGTGAGGACCTCCACCCCGAGTGGACGACGCTCGCGCAGCAGCCGCAGCAGCGGGCTGTGATCCGCCTCATCCGAGCGAAAACTTGCCACCAGCAGGAGCGGTGGGGCCGAGGGGGGCTGAAGGAGATCGAGCAGGAGGTGACCGCTGTCGAGGTCGCCCCATTGCAGGTCATCGATGGCAAGGACCACAGTGCGATCGTCCGCCAAACGGCCGAGCAGGTCGCGGAGCGCCACGAAGCCGCGACGACGCAACTCCGGCGCGTCGGGGATCTCCACCGTGGTGCGGCGTCCGACGGTGGCCTCGCCCACCCCACGCAGCACCGGGAAGAGCCGGGCCAGTGCCCCGAAATCCCGCGGGAGAAACCGGGCCGCCTCGAGCGGCGGGAGCCGCAACAGCCAGCGACTCAATCCATCCACGAGGCTGTCCAGCGCCTTGTAGGGCACCGATTCCCGGCGGTAACATCGCCCACTGAGGATCAGGGCCTCGGCATCCTCGCGTACCTCGGCCAGAAAATGCTGCACCAGGGCGCTCTTTCCCATGCCCGAAAGTCCGGTCACTTCGACCATGGCGGGGTTGCCGCGCCGCGCCCGCGCCAGCCCATCACGGAGAACGGCCAGCTCTTCACGACGCCCCACGAAGAATGCCCCCGCCGGGACGGATGCCTTTCCCGGTGCGGCAGCGTCAGGTGTCGAGGTACCCCCGAGGCGAGCCAGGACCATTGCGCCATCAGGACGGCTTCCCGGCTCCTGGCGCAGCAGGTCGCGGCAGAGGTGATCGAGGTCTTCCGGGATCCCAGGGAGAATATCTGATGGCGATCGGGCCTCCCCCTCCACGCGGGCCGCCATCATCGCAAAGAACGCCCCCTTGAACGGGAGTTGGCCGGTCAGCGCCTCGTACAGCATGATCCCCAGACTGAACCAGTCGCTCGGTGGACCGAGTTCCTCCCCCAGCACCTGTTCGGGGGACATATAGGCCGGGGTGCCGAGTATCTGGGTGGTGCGGGTCACATCCCCGGGGGCGAGATGGGTCACCAGCCCGAAATCGAGTACCACCACCCGCCCCTCGCGGGTAATCAGCACGTTGGAGGGTTTCAGGTCCCGGTGGAGCAGGTCGGCAGCATGCAGCGCGATGATCCCGCCGGCCAGCTGGCTGAAGGCCTGGCGGAGCCGGGCCTCGTCGAAGGGGAATCGATACTGGGTAACGGCATCCGCCGGTGGCCGGACCCAGGCGAGCAGGTCGACCCCATCCACCAGCTCCATGCTGAAGTACCACTGGCCGTCGAAGTGGAACAGCTCTTCCAATCGGATGAGGTTGGGGTGACTGACATCTGCCAGCGAGCGGAATTCTCGCTTGAATCGAAGCAGGGCCGACGCGTCTGGCTCGCGCAGCTGCTTGAGGGCAACCTGCCGACCCCGCTTGCGGTCCCAGGCATCGAAGACGACCCCAAAGCCGCCTTCCCCGAGGCTGCGGCGAATCTCGAACCGCTCACCGGCAGGCATTCCGTTGGCCTATCGAGCCGAGGTGGCCATCAGTGGCACCAGGGCGGGCCGCGTACGCTGTCCGGGCCGCGCCGCCTCGACATCCTCGCCGAGTATCGCCGTCAGCTGACCATCCGGCGCGACCAGCTGGGCGGGGCTGAAATGCCCGGCGAACTTCGTGGCAACCGGGAAGGCTGGGGTGTACACCAGGTCGAGCGGCTCGGTTCCGGCAACATGCGTCCGGGGGCCCGCAGGCCGCCCCATGCGGCCCGGGAAGGTCCCCATGAGGGGGGCCGCCACCAGGGGCCCCATGCTCTGGGCCACCAGCATGCGCATCGGGGTGAGCCGACCCCGATAGTGCCAGGCGAAGCCCGCCGCGTGGCGGAGGATCTTGCGGCGATACCCGCGCGCCACCTGGAGATCCCGCACGAATGCCACCACCTCGGCCAGCGGTTCCAGCGGGCGCACCGCAATCGTGGTGGAGTCCAGGTCGCGCACCCGCGTCCCGGGCATGAGTTTCCCCGCGTCCAGGCACTCATAAAACCACGGGGTGCCTGGGAACGGAATCGGGAGTGAGAGGAAGCCCGGCAGCGTGATCTGGTGGCACCCGAAGACGGTGTCCAGTTCCTGGCGCAGGTCGGCGATGGTCCGGCTGGTGACATCGAGGATCAGCCCATAAAGGAAGACGATCCCGGCATCGAGGCACTCGCGGATCAGTTCCACCTGGGGACGCAACCCGTTCTGCTTCTTGTTCTGGGATGCATTCCACGCATCGGAGAATGACTCGACTCCTGAGAAGAGCGCGAGGCATCCCGCATCCCGCACCAGGGCCAGGTTGGCGGGATCCTGGAAGAAGTCCCCGGTGACCAGTGCGCCCCAATTCCCGAACTGGCCGGCCCGCCACCGCTCCCCCACGCAGGCCACCCGGGCATGGAAACTCTCCCGGTCATTGCCGTAGAAGTTGTTGTCATTGAAGTTGAGCAGGCGGCGGGGCCCCACCGCCAGGAGTTCCTCCCGGAGCACCGCCGGATCGGAGACCGCGAACCGCCGGCCCTCCGCGCTGAGCACACAGAACCCGCACTTGAAGTTGCAGTACCGAGTGGACTCCGCGTACCCGATCCTCCCGAACCAGTGGGCCAGGTCGTACCGGGGCACCAACCGCTCCGCGGCCCACCCGGGTCCGAACAACTCCGCGACCACCTCCTGGAGTTCTTCCACGTCCCCCTGGCACACCACGTCCATGAAGGTGGCGCAGAACCGGGGAAAGGCACGCGCCACGTGCCCGCCCCCGACCACCCGCACCGCTGGATTACGGGTCCGGGCGTATGCCGTCACGTGCCGCATCCGGTCAATCGAGGTGGTCAATCCGGTCAGCACCAGCAGCTCCGGCCAGCCCAGGGTTGCGGCATCCTCCAGCGGGCCGTCGGAATGCTCATTGTGGATGCGGATCTCCCAGCGCTCCGGCAGGAACGCACCGGCCAGGTACAACGGGCCCGTGGTCTGGGGAACCTTGCCGATCCGGGGAACCGCCCGCCGGGTCTCGTCGGCGTAGCAGTTGACAATCAGCACACGCCTCCGGCCGCAGTGCGGGGAGTGCATGGGGAGACCTTCCGTCAGAGAGGAATCAGCGCCGAGCGCAACGGCACCCGCGAGAGGATACCGCGTTGCCGCCGGGAGCGCAAACGCAGGCGACTATGGGCCGTCGGATGAACCCGGGGCGGCAACCTGCTCGCCCAGTTCGACGCCCCGATCCCCTTCCCGAAGCCGTCCCATCACCACCTCGGGGTCGTGCTCAAAGCAGAGCCACCACCCCGAGGCCATCGCCTCCTGGTGCAACCGGCGCTTCGACTCCAGGGTCCGGAGTGGCTCGAGGTCATACCCCATGATCCAGGGCAGCGGCAGGTGGTGCCGCGTCGGCATCACATCGGCCAGGAAGCACAGCCCCTCCCCGCCGCTCTCCACCAGGATGCTCTGATGGTGGGGAACATGGCCCGGCGTCAGTCGGGCCGAGATCCCTGGCAGGATCATGCCCTCGCCATCAAGCAGCTGCCAGCGTCCTGCCGCATCGACCGGGTCGAAGTTGTCGGGAAGGTACGACGCGCGGGTGCGCTCATTGGTGTGCCGGGCATACTCCAGCTCGCCGCGCTGGACCACATAGCTGGCCGATGGGAAGCTCGGCCTGGCTGCGGCCACCGGGCGGCCGTCGGGATCGCGCTCGATCCAGGTGTTGCCGCCGGCGTGGTCAAAATGCAGGTGCGTGTTGATGACCCAGCGCACCGCGTCGGGCTCATGCCCCGCCTCCCGAATGGCATCCTCCAGACCAGTGCGCCCACCTTGCCCGGCGTTTTCGATGCCGTAGATCTCGTGGAATCGGGGATCTTCCTTGTTGCCCAGCCCGGTATCGACGAGGACCAGGCCATCGGGATGCTCGATCAGCAGGCAGCGCATCGCCAGGGGAATCCGGTTGCGTGTATCGGGCGCGATCCGGCGCTCCCAGAGCGGTTTGGGCACCACCCCGAACATCGCGCCGCCATCCAGGTGCTGGATCCCGGTCTCCAGGGTATGACAACGGAGGCCGCCAAGCGCGAAGCTGTGGACCCGACTCACGCGGCCTTCCGCTGCATCAACTCCAGGTCCATCAAGGTCCGGGCCCCCTGCTCGCGCGCCAGCGGCAAGAGCCGGTCCAGGAGTTGGGCGGTGACCATGGCGTCCCCTGCGGCACGGTGGCGAGCGGGATTCTCCAACCCGAAATACTCGCTCATGCTGTCCAGGGCGCACGAAGCCACTCCGCGGACCAGCCGCTTGGACAGCCGGACGGTGCAGAGCATCGGGCCGTCGAGCACCATGCCCCGCGCCCGATTGAGCTCGGCAGCTACGAACCCCCAGTCGAACCGGGCGTTGTGCGCCACAAACACCCGGCCGGACAATGCCGTCATCACCTGATCAGCCAGGTCGGCAAAGGCGGGCGCCTGCCGCACCGCCGCATCGGTGATACCGGTCAGCGCGCTGACGGGGGGCGGAATCGGCCGGCCGGGATTGACCAGCGTGTCCACCACCACCTCGCGGCGGCCGGCGTGGTGGATCACCACGGCAATCTCGGTGATCCGGTCGTCCCGGCCGGCGCGGAGTCCGGTGGTCTCGACATCCACCACTGCAAAGGCACACTCCTCCAGCAACGGCGACCCGGTCGCCGCCGACACCATGCTCCAGCGGTCGTCCGCCGAGCGGCGCACCCGGGGGTCCGCCCCGAGCAGCGCCACCATCAACCGCTCGGCCACGGAAGCCGGGGCCTTGGGCAACCCGAGCACTCGCTGGGACAGTTCGAGGGAGGAGCGGGCACCACCGCGCAGTTCGGTCAGGGCGCGGTCAACCAGCGTCCCGGTAGGTACCGTCGCGATGCCGCTCACACAGGATCCCGCCGCACCGGCAGAGTCATGCAGCGCGGCCCACCGCCACCCCGCACCAGTTCCCCGCCCTCGAGCGTGATGACCGTCCGGCCGGCCAGGTCCCAGTCGGGGACCGCCTCCAGGTCGGCACTGGAGATGATGCGAAAACCCGCCCGGTCCATCTCCTCGAGGGTCCGCTGGTTGCGCTGGTAGCTGATGACGACCCCGGGGCGCACCGCGAAGAAGTTGCAGCCACTGGCCCACTGCTCGCGCTCCTGGTCCAGCCGTCGCTCCCCGCCGGCGTAGATCGGATCCATCGGCATCCCGACTCGGGCCAGGGCGGCAAAGATGTCAGGCTCCTCGCGCACCGCGGCCTCGTCGCGCCGCCGATGCAGGATCGTCAGGCGCTCGGGACCGATGAACAACGGCGGGTAGACCACGCAGAGGTCCCGGTCCACCTGGGTCCAGAGCATGTCGAGGTGGATCGCGGTGGGCTCCTTCGGCATCACCACCACGATCACGTCGGTGATGGTGGTCTCGGCAAAGACCCGCTCGCACAGCTGGTCGAGCGCCCCGGGCGAGGAGCGCTCGCTGTACCCCACGAGCAGCAGGTCCTCGCGCAGGACGTGCACATCGCCACCCTCCAGGGTGGCGCTCGATCGCCGCTCCTCCGAGCCATCGTACAGGATGCCGGCGTTGGCGAGCTCCGGATGGTGCTGGAAGATGGTCTTGATCAGCAGCTCCTCGGTCCACCGGATGCCGTACCGCATCGAGCCGACCACGGCGTGCTCGCCGATCACCATCCCGATATCGCGGGGGAAGAACAGGTTCGGCAGCGGGGGCAGCACGAAACCCGACTCGTTCAGCGCCATCGCGATCGGGCCGCCCGGCTCCTCGATCCCCTCGACCAGCATCGCGACCAGAGCCTCGGCGGGAATCTCGGCGAGTTGCTGCGCCAGCTGCTCCGAGGGGGCCATGTCCAGGGTCCGGCCAACCAGGGCCTGTCGCGCCTCGGGCACCCCCAGCGTCTCGACCAGGAGCGAGGTGATTTCGTGGACCGTGGCGAACTGCTGCAACACCGAGACCAGCCGCCGGTGCTCGCGGGCCGAGACCTCAAGCCCGATCAGGTCGTCGTAGAGATAATCTTCGCGGGTGTGCGGTGTTACCGCCTCGAGTTCGCGACCCGGGGTGTGCACCAGCACCGACCGCAGGGCGCCGATTTCGGAAGTGACGTGGATACGGGAGGACATGGGGGGAAAGATAATGCGGGTGGTCCTGATGGCACGGGATGGGGGACGGCTACTGGTGGGTCAACGCGTAGCTCAAGGCTTCCAGCTCCATGGCCAGATTGATGGTCTTGACGGTGACGGCTTCCGGCACCGCGAGGGAGACCGGGGCGAAATTGAGGATGGCCCGGACTCCCGATGCGACGACCTGATCCGCCACACCCTGCGCCGCCTCAGCGGGTGTGGCCAGCACCACAACATCAGCCTCGAGGCGCCGGAGTTCCCCGGTCAAGTCGGCCGCGTCGCAGATGGTCAGGCCGTTCCAGCGGGCGCCGATCTTGGCGGGGTCGCGATCCAGGATCCCCACGATATCAAAGCCCCGCTTGCGGAAGCCGCCAAACTGGACGAGGGCGCTGCCGATCTTCCCAGCCCCGACCACCACCAGTCGGTACCGGCGCGCCAACCCGAGGATCTCACGCAGCCGCGTGGTCAGTTCCGGCACCCGGTAGCCCAGGCCCCGCTTGCCGAACGACCCGAAGAACGACAGGTCCTTGCGCACCTGGGCCGAGGTGGTGCCCCCGCGGGCCGCGAGCGCCTCGGAACTGACCGTCTCCGCCCCCTGTTCCCCGAAATCCTCCAGGAACCTGAGGTAGAGCGAAAGGCGGCGGACTGTCGATTCGGCAATTTTGCGCATGGGTCGCATGTGAAATGTTTCACAAACCTACCCGAGGGCCTCTCCCCCGTCAACGAGCACCCGGTGCAGCACCACGAACTGCTCCGGGGTCAGCACCTCGGGGCGCTGCCTGGGATCAAAGCCGGCGGACTGCAGAGTCGCGATCACCCGGTCGGCCTCCCAGCCCGTCACCTGCCTGACTCCGCGGCCAAGTTGCTTCCGCCGGGCGGAGAACAGGGCGGTCACCAGGCGGCGGAAGGACCCGGCCTGGTGGGAGGGAATGAGGGGTTGCTCTCGGGGCGTAAGTCGAATCACCGCCGAATCAACCTTGGGGGCGGGAACGAATGCCCCCGCCGCCACTGTCATCAGGCGTTCCACTCTCGCCACCGCCTGGACCCCGACTGTCAGCCCACCGTAGGTCTTGGTGCCTGCCGTTGCGGCGAGGCGGTCGGCCACCTCCTTCTGGACCAGGAAGACGATCCGCACCGGACGGGGAGGAGTGAGCGCCTTCTCGATCAGTGGGGAGGTGATGTTGTAGGGGATGTTGCCGGCCACGATCAGCGGCCCGTCTCCGACGCCACTGACCTGTCGCCAATCCAGGTCCAACGCGTCACCCGAGGCCAGGCGGAGCTCCGGAAAGCGTTCCACCAGGTGGGGCAGCAGGTCGCGGTCCTTCTCGATGGCGCTGACGCGGGCGCCCCGAGCCAGCAGCTCCGCGGTCAGCGCCCCGCGACCGGGGCCAATTTCCAGCACCGTGTCCCCCGGGCCGCACTGGACCGCCTCGGCAATCCGTCGCAGGATCCTGGGATCGTGCAGGAAATGCTGACCGAGGTGCTTCTTGGCGCTCCCCACCTCAGACCCGAAGGATCAGGAGGGTGCGATCGTCGTCGGCGTGGAGGCTGAACGCCTCGACCGCCGCCAGCACCTGGTCGAGGATTCGCTGTGGCTCTTCCCCCCGGTGTTGCTCGAGTAGCGCGAGCAGTCGCGCCTCACCGAATCGCTCATCGTCCTGGCCCCGCACATCGATGAGGCCATCGGTCCAGGCGCAGAGCAGGTCGACCCCCGGCTCCCAGGGCACCTGGAGGGAGGTGATCACCTCATGAGGATCGAGCCCCAGTGGTGGCGCGGTGGTGGCCAGCCGCTCGGCGGGGCCGGCTGCCGGCACCCGGAATGCCTGCGGGTGGCCAGCGTTGGCATAGGTCAGTCGCCGGTTGACCGGGTCGAGGATGCCGTGGAAGATGGTCAGGTACGACTCGGTGGAATCGAGCTGCTGGGCCAGGCTCCGGCGCATGGCGGTCAGGGTCTCATCCGGGGTGACCGACGCCGGCCCATGGATCGCCGCGGCGGCGATCACCGTGGCCATGATCAGGGCGGCGGAGAACCCGTGGGAGGAGACGTCCCCGACCATGACACTGACGCATCCCAGGCCGAGTCGCGCGAAGGTATAGAAGTCGCCGCCCACCGACTCCGCGGGCGCAAAGTGGACCACGACCTGGGCGTCATCCTGGAGGACCGCTGGATCGGGAAGGAGCTTGAGCTGGAGATCATGGGCCAGCTCCAGATCGCGCCGGAGCCGCTGCTGCGCCCGGTCCAGGACCACCAGGCGCGCGTTCTCGATCGCGGCGCCGATCTGGGTGGCCACCGCCTCGACCAGCCGGCGGGTGGTGGTGCTGAAGGCGTCGCCGCGAGCCCGGTCGGTCAGGTTGATGACACCAACACAGCGGGGCGGTCCACCCGGCGGGGTGTAGCAGATCGGGATGCTCAGGAACGATTCTCCGCGGTAGCCGCGCTCGCCAGTGGGGACACCTTCCTCGGTCCGGTCGGCAATGGCCACTCGCTCTCGGAACACCTTGGCGGCGATCGAGCGCGGATCGTCGACCGAGACGGCGTGGCGCTCGGCCGCAGGAAAACCCCGGGCCGCGACAGTACGGAGGATGCCGCTCGGCTCGTCATGCACCATGATCGAGGCGCGGCGCGCGCCGACAACCTCGCTCACCTCGCGCACGATCAGCGCCGCCGCCTCTTCCAACCCGACGGTCCGGCCGAACACCTCGCTGAGCCCATAGAGGAGATCGATCTCCTCGTAACGCCGGGTCAATTCGTCGCTGAGCTGGTCGGCCTGGCGCTCGATCCGCGCCAGGCGGTTCACCAGCTCCACCACCCCGGTGAGGGCGGCCCGCGGTACGCCGGCGGCCGCTGGTCCCAGGCTCAGCCACAGGCCGGGCACCGCCTCCAGCCGCACCAGGCGTACCGACCGGCCCTGGCGCCGATAGGTGCCCTGGCGCGGGGGCCAGGGGGGCACGGCCGCGTCAGGACCGTCCTCGAGGGAAAGCCACTCCCGGGTGCCGGTCCGCCAGAGGGCAAGGCGGCGGCCCAGGAGGTTGCCCAGCGTGTCGAGGACGGCTGGCAGCCGTTTCAGGAGCGGGGCAAGGTCATCCAGATCGTGTTCCCCTGGTCATTGAACTCCACCCGGTCGGCAAGATGGCGAATCAGGAAGAGGCCGCGGCCCGCTTCCCGGTCCAGGGCCTCGGGCAAGGTCGGATCGGGAGGAGCGGCGGGGTCGAAGCCCTCGCCCTGGTCCGAGACGGAGAGGCGCACCACGTCGGCATGCAGATTGGCGACAATGCAGACCTGACGCGCACCGCCGGCGCGCACCGCCGCCTGGATGGCGTTGGCCATCGCTTCCGCCAGGGTCACCCTGAGCCGGAAGGCGGTCCTGGGACTCGGCGAACGCCCCGCGAAGCAGTGCAGGGCCAGCAGCTCGACCGCCTCCTCCACGCAGCCCAGGTCGTTGGGCAGGTCGAGGCGGACCCGAATGGGTCCGGTCTCCCCGGCATTGGTCGGAGACCGACGCACCGTCAACCGAAGCGGGGAGGTCATCGCTGACGACCCCGAACTAGAAGCCGGCCATCGCCTGCTCCGGGGTGTCGATGATCCGGAACAGGGTGTCGAGTTTGGTCAGCTCGAAGAGCGAGCGCAGGTCCTCGTTGAGTCCCGTGAGACGGAGTTCGCCACCGGTCTCGCGGACCTTGCGCGACATGGATACCAGCGCGCCCAGCCCCGACGAATCGATGTATCCGGTGCGGGTGCAGTCGATGACGAACTTGCGGTCGCCGCGGTCGAGGGCCTCGTGCACCAGGTTCTTGAGCTCCTGGCGATTGCCCACGATCAGTTGGCCCTCCACCGTCACGAGAACGACGCCTTGGTCACTGGTGGTTGCGGTCACACTCATGCTGCCTCCGGTCGGGAATCGGGTTCGGCGCCCTGCAATGCCACCAGGGCGGCCACTGCTACGATATCTGCCGCGGTGGCTCCGCGGGACAGGTCCGACAGCGGCCGGGCCAGCCCCTGAAGCACCGGCCCCAGCGCCACGGCGCCGGCGAGTCGCTGCACCAGCTTGTAGCCGATGTTGCCCGCATCCAGGTTGGGAAAGACCAGCACGTTGGCCTGGCCGGCCACCGGCGAGCCCGGCGCCTTTTGCTCGGCGATGGCCGGTGCCAGGGCGGCATCCACCTGGAGTTCCCCATCGGCCGGAATACCGGGAGCCAGTTCGCGGAAATATTCGACCGCGGCGCGGACCCGCGCAACTGCCGGGCCGGCTGCGCTGCCATGCGAACTGTAACTGAGGAAGGCCACTCGCGGCGAATCCCCGACCAGTCGGACCCGATCCCCCGCGGCCGCCAGGGCTATCCTGGCCAGTTGCCGGGCGTCTGGCTCAGGCACCACGGCGCAATCGGTGAAGGTCAGGACCTTCTCGTCCGGCAGCACCATGTAAAACGCCGAGCTGACGATCCCCTCGGCGCTCCGTGGCCCAATGGCCCACAACGCAGCGCGCAATACATCGGCGGTGGTATGCACCGCCCCGGCAAGGCAGCCGTCGGCATGCCCGAGGGCCACCAGGCTGGCGGCAAATCGCAGCGGGTCGGCGGCCAGGTCCAGGGCGTGCACTCCGTCGCGGACCGCGTCAGGACGGCGAGACCGCAAGTGGTTTGCCACCATTTCAAGCCGGTCATCACGGAGTGGATCGATCCCACCGCGTCCCACGATCAGCGGGCGGGCGATTCCCTCGGCGGCCAGTCGGCCCACCGCCTCCTGGACCCGCAGATCATCCCCCTCCGGAAAGAGCAACGTCGCCTGACGCCCGGCGGCCCGCGTCAGGAGCTCGGCGCGAAAGCTCAAGTGCCGAACCGATGGCGCAGCGCCCTGGCCACGTCCGGGTGCACCAGGCCCGACACATCCCCGCCGTGCCGGGCCACTTCACGGACTAGGCTGGAGCTGATCCAGCCCTGGTCGGCGCCGGGCGCCAGGAAAACCGTCTCGGCCGCAGGATGGAGCTGTCGATTCATCAACGCCATCTGGAGTTCATACTCGAAGTCGCCGGCCA
>JAWXBA010000281.1:0-2590 GCA_034439775.1 Gemmatimonadota bacterium
GGCCAGAGGTTGTTGTTTCGACGCCGCGCGCCCCGACTCCCCGAGGACCTCGATGATCACCGCCGCTGGACTCACCTTCACCTACCCCGGCGCGGCGTCTCCCGCCATCCAGGACCTGGCGTTTGCGGTGCAACCGGGTGAGGTGTTCGGCTTCCTCGGCCCGAGCGGCGCCGGCAAGTCCACCACCCAGAACATCCTGATTGGCCTGCTGCGGGGCTGGCGTGGAGAGGTCGAGGTGGCCGGCAAGCCCCTCGGCGCCTGGGGTCCCGAGTACTACCGTACCATCGGGGTCAGCTTTGAGTTTCCCAACCACTATCTCAAGCTCACCGCCCGCGAAAACCTCGAGTACTTCCGTTCCCTGTACGGTCCCGACACCGCTTCGGTGTCGGAGGTCCTGGCACTGGTCGAGCTGGCCGACCACGCCGACAAGCGGGTGGGCGAGTTCTCCAAGGGGATGAAGGCGCGCCTCAACTTTGCCCGCAGCCTGCTGCACCGCCCGCGGCTGTGGTTTCTGGACGAGCCGACCACCGGGCTCGACCCGGTCAATGCAGTCCGGATCCGCGAAATCATCCGGGAGCACCAGGGCCGCGGCGTCACCACGCTGCTGACCACCCACGACATGGTGACGGCGGAAGCGGTCTGCGACCGGGTGGCGTTCATCGTCGATGGCCGGATTGCCGCCATCGACTCCCCCGCCGCGCTCCGCCAGCGCTACGGGAAGCGAGTGGTCGAGGTCAGCCGGACCGATGCTTCGGGGGCGGTGTCGGTGCTTCCGTTTGCCATGGATGGCCTGGCGGCAAATCCGTCGTTCCTTGACGCCCTCGCCGACCCCACCCTCACTGCCGTCCACTCCCAGGAAGCCACGCTCGAGGATGTCTTTGTCGAGGTTACCGGCAGGACACTCCAATGAGTGTCTTTGCGGCCACGCTCCGGCTCGATGTTCGGTTGCAGGCCCGCAGCAAGCTGTACGCGATCGGGGTGGGGCTGGCGGTGCTGATGGGACTGGTCGGTCGCCTGCTCGAGATCGAATCGGCCGGCCGCCTGCTGACCGCGTTCTATCTGCTGGGGCTGGGCAGCACCACGTACATCTTCGGGGCGGGGTTGGTGCTGTTTGAAAAGAGCCAGGGCACGCTGCAGGCGCTGCGCACCTCGCCGGTCACGACGGCGACATACCTCAGATCCAAGGTGGTCAGCCTGACCGTCTTTGCCATGCTCGAGAGTCTCATCGTCTATGCCTTGGGCTTCGCCGACACCCCAGCGCACCCGCTCATGCTGATACTGGGACTCGCCGCGCTTGGTGTGCTCTACACCCTGATCGGACTCGGACAGGTGGCGCGCCACGACTCGGTCACCGCATTCCTGATGCCCGGCGCCCTGCTGGTGGGCAGCGTGGTGCAGCTGCCCGTCATGCACCTGCTCCGGGTGGAGCCGTGGTGGTTCTGGTACCTCATCCCCACCCAGGGACCGATGCTGCTCATCCTTGGCGCCTTCGAGCCGCTGGAGACGTGGCAGTGGTGGTATGCCACGGGAATGTCTGCCGCGGCCATTGCGGCGGCGGCCTGGTGGGCCCGGCATCGCTTTGCGCGGTTCATAATGCTGGCCGATGACTAGCCCCGCCAGTTGGCAGGTCCAGGGCAGCGCCATGCTGCGTACCAGTGGCTTGCGCCTGGTACGCGACCGGTTCCTGATCGGCACCACCCTTTATCTCGTGGCGATCTCGCTGGTCATGCGGTGGGCCATTCCGTCCCTGACCGAGTGGGTTGCCGGTCGGTGGAGCGTGGACCTGACGCCGTACCATGTGCTGATCGTCAGCCATATCATCGTGCAGCTGGCGCCGTTCATGGCAGGCCTGATCGGGGGGTTCCTGCTGCTGGAGGACCGCGAGGAGCGCACCGTCCGTGCCCTGCTCGCCTCGCCGGTTCCGCTGAGGCACTATCTGCTGGTGGTGAGTGCGGCGATGGTGGCAGGCTCGCTCATCCTGACCGCAGCAGAGGGGATGCTCATCGGGATTGCCCTGCCATCGTGGCCGGCACTACTGGCGACGGGCGCCGTCGGCGCCCTGATGGCGCCGGTGATTGCCATGGCGATCGGCGCCCTGGCCGACAACAAGACCGAGGCGTTTGCCTACCTCAAGATCGGGGGCCTGGGACCGTTGATCCCCACCGGCGCCTGGTTCCTGCCGGAACCATGGCAGTGGCTGGCGGGGCTCTATCCGCCGTACTGGGCGGTCAAGGCGTACTGGCTGGCCCAGGCGGGAGACGATACCTGGCCCTTCTGGCTGCTGGGCGGAATCATCGTTTCAGGCGTCTGGCTGGTAGCTACGGCACGATTGTACCGCCGGGCCGCGCATCGGTAGGACTGCCCCGTCGGCTGGACCATCGCTGGGACTCTCGCTCAGCGCAGCACCCCCTGGCGGATCATCTTCCGGGCGTATTGCCACAACAGGAACGCCACCACCAGGATGGCACCGCTGAACGCGGCGCCCGCCCCACCCCACCGCCGTCTCCCACAGCGTCACCGCCCTCGCAGCAGCCGGGCCAGCGTCCGATCCAACGCCCCGGCAAACGCCTGCTTGGCGCGGGCATCGTAC
>JAWXBA010000282.1:0-3753 GCA_034439775.1 Gemmatimonadota bacterium
GGCGGCGGCGGGGCCTGAACGGTGACCATTGAACGGCCGGTCATGCCGCTCTTGGCATCGGAGGCGGTCACATAGTAGGTGCCCGGCGTGTTGCCGGCCACAAACTCATTGCCGGTCATGGTGCCGCCGCCTGAGGCCACCATCGAGCTGGCTGGGAGGGGACGGTCGCAGTTCCAGGTGGTGGCGGTAAAGCTCTGGCGCTGACCAGGGCGGAGGGTGACACTGGTCGGCGAAATGGTCACCGAGTCGACCTGGTTGCAGCCGCCGCCGGTCACGAGGCTCAGGCCGACCTGGGCCGCGAGGGTTGTCCGTGCCTCCGAGTCCAGCCCGTCGCGGTTGAGGCCGTTGGGCTGGTAGTCCAGCGTGCCATCGGCCCGGAAGTGCAGCGGCCCGGCAATCTTGGCCCGGACGCCCACCAGCCCGCTGAGATTCAGGTTGGTGCCGTCAATGATCTTGTTGTACATCGTGATGCCGGGGCCCGCACCGATGATGAACTGGGCCCGCTCACCGATGGGAATGTTGTAATTGAGCCGCAGGTGGAACGGATTGATGTACACTCCGTTGCTGCGCTCCCCCGGGACGTAGTTGTCGAGGTCGGTCGGATTGTGGGAGCCATCGGCCTCAATTTCCCAGCGGTCGCTGACGAAATAGCCCAGCCGACCCCCGAAGCCCCAGGCGTTGCGGGCCTTGCTCGAGATTTCTCCCGCTACAAAGGCCCCGAATTTGTTATAGCGCGCAAAGGCGCCAATCTCGAAGGAGCCACTCTGCTGCGCCGCGGCAGGGCCGCCGAGCACGCTGAGGATGGCGAGTGCTGCCAAAGTTTTCCGCATGTACAATCTCCTGACGGTGAATACCACATATCCCGGTCCAAATACCGGGCGGTTTGCTTCGTGTAAGTCTATGGCAAATATATCGGTAGCCCTTAAAAACGCCATCACTCCGAGGGATTAGTCCCGGCGGGTGGGGGCGGCTTGCGCCAGGATGGAGTTTTATGCATGTTTATGCACTATGCAAAGACCGACTGTGGTCCTCGCCTTCAGCGGCGGACTCGACACCTCGTACTGTGTTCCCCGGCTGGCCGAACGGGGATTTGATGTTCACACCGCCTTCGTCAACACCGGTGGAGCCACGGCGGAAGAGTGCCAGGCGATCCAGGCCCAGGCCCTCGCCGTCGGCGCAACCAGTCACCACGAAATCGATGCGCGTCAGGCGGTCTTCTCCCGGTTCGTCCGCGTCCTGATCCAGGGCAACGTGCTCCGCGGCGGGGTCTACCCCCTCAGCGTGGCCGCGGAGCGCACCCAGCAGGCCATCAGTGCCATCGACGTGGCCCGGGAAATCGGCGCCAAGGCGATTGCCCATGGCAGTACCGGTGCCGGCAACGACCAGATCCGCTTCGATATCGCCTTCCGGGTCCTTGCGCCCGAGCTGGAGATCATCACCCCGATCCGCGAAGAGTCGCTGACCCGGGAACAGGCCATCGCCTACCTCACCGAGCGCAATCTGCCCGTCCCGGCCAAAGCCTCCGCGTATTCCATCAACAAGGGCCTCTGGGGCACCACCTGGGGCGGCGGCTGGACCCACGACACCTGGGCCGGCCCCCCCGATGACCTCGTCAACCCACCCGCCGACGCACCCGCCAGTGCCGAGCTGGTGGTGGCCTGGCAGCGGGGAGTCCCGGTTGCACTCGATGGCGCCCCGATGAGTGGCCCCGACCTGGTGGGCTCCCTCTCGGCCACCGCCGGTCGGTTCGGCATTGGCCGCAGCATCCATGTCGGCGAGACGGCGCTGGGGATCAAGGGTCGGATCGGCTTCGAGGCCGGGGCGGTGCTGCGCCTGAACGGCGCCCACCGGGAAGTGGAAAAGCTCGTCCTGACCAAGTGGCAGACCTTCTGGAAGGACCAGCTTGGCCAGTTCTACGGCGACCGCCTGCACGAGGGGCACTACTTTGACCCGGCCCTCCGCGACATCGAGGCGCTGCTCGAGAGCTCGCAGGGGCGGGTGACCGGTGAGACCCGGATCCGCCTGGCACCGGGCCGATTCCTGGTGACCGGCGCCCGCAGCCCGCACTCGATGATGGACCCCGCCGTCGCCACCTACGGCGAGGAGAACCGGCTCTGGTCCGGCGACGAGGCCCGCGATTTCGCGCGGGTCGCCGCCATTCCCTCCCTGCTTGCCGCCCGTGCGGCCGAGCCAAGGTAGCCATGGTGCGCACTACGCGGCTCCGGCTCGACCGGATCGCCAGCTCCACCCGCAACGCCCGGCTGTCGTCCGAGGTGATCGTGGGCGACGAGATCATTGCCCAGGAGGGATACGTCCTGGCGGTCCGGATCCTGACTGACAAGACCAAGTATGACACCGTCGAGGATCTGGCTGGCCGCCAGGTCAAGGTGCACTCGGGCGACACCCTGGCCGGCACCCTCGGGATCCGTCGCGCCCTGCGTGGCTATGCCGGGGTGGTCCCGGAAACGATCGCCGTCGGCGACACGATCGACGTCCTGAACCTCGGCGGCATCCTGGGCCGCTGCACCTCGGCCAATCCCGACATCGGTCCCCCATTCCAGGCCGAAGTGCTGGGCGCGGTCCTGGCGTTTCCGGAGCTCGGTGACCGGGTCGGCCGGCCGGCCGATATCCGTCAGGGTGCGGTCAGCCCCGCCGCCACCCTCGAGTGTGGCGTCCCGGTGATCTATGTCGCCGGGACCTGCATGAACTCCGGCAAGACGGTGGCCGCCACGGAGCTGGTGCGCGGCCTGACCCGCGCCGGGCTCAAGGTGGCGGCGTGCAAGCTGACCGGCGTTTCACTGATGCGGGACACCCTCTCGATGATGGATGCCGGCGCCGTCGCGGCGCTCACCTTCAACGACGCCGGTGTGGCTACCACGCATCCTGGCGTCACCGTGGCGGTGGCGCGGGGGATCTTCAACCGGCTGGCGTCGGGCAAGGGCGGGCGCCCTGACGTGATCGTGGCTGAACTGGGCGACGGGATCCTGGGAGAATACGGCGTGCAGGACATCCTCCACGACCCGGGACTGGCCGCGCTGGGTGCGGCTTGGGTCATGGCCGCTCCGGATCCGGTGGCGGCCTGGGGTGCCGACCAGCTGTTCCGGAACGAGTTCCACCTCCCGATCACCGTGATCACCGGGCCGGTCACCGACAACGAGGTCGGCCGCGAGTACATCTCCGGCAAGCTCAACCTCCGCTCGTTCAATGCCCTCCGCGATCCGGCCGGCCTGACCGAGGTGGTGCGGCACGCCCTCGAGCACCGGCCCGTGCCGGAAGGGGCCTGAGCCGATGCGGGTTGCGGTGATCGGGGCCGCCGGCTATGTCGGCGGGGAACTGCTCCGGCTGCTGCTGCAGCACCCGGCGGTGACCGACTGCGTCGCCACCAGCCGGAGCCAGGCCGGCAAGCCGATCGCCGATATCCACCCCGGCGTGGCCGAGCTGACCGATGCGCGGTTTGCGGGACTGACCCCAGGCGAGGCGGCACGCGGATGCGATGTGGTCTTCCTGGCCCTGGAGCACGGCGAATCCTCCAAGCTGGCCGGAGAGGTCTTTGATGCCGGCCCAGGCCTCGTCATCGACCTGGCCGCCGACTTCAGGATTACCGAGCCGCGGCTCCACGAGCGCTACTATGGCAGTCATGCCGCGCCAGAACTGGTGCACCGGTTCCGCTACGGGTTGGCCGATGTGCTCGGTGCCTCGCTGCGCGGCGCCACCGCCATCGCGGCACCCGGGTGCTTTGCCAGCGCGGCGCAA
>JAWXBA010000283.1:0-3969 GCA_034439775.1 Gemmatimonadota bacterium
GCTACCCGGCTCGGGGTGATCATTCCCGACGAATGGCCGGCGGCGCCTCGTCGCAAGGCCCGTAGGGACCCGAACGCCTCCGGGCAATCAGGGGGGGGGGGGCAGTTTAGCCTCCTGAGAGTGGCCTCCCCTGTGCGCTTGCCAAGAGGGTCAGTCGTTCCCGCACCTGTTCGGTGACTCGTGCCGGATCCTGAACATTGTTCAGATGCCCGGCCAGCAGGTCTCCCAGTTCCGGAATCGACAGCAAGGTCCGCGCAGCATGCGCTACGAACTGCGCTATCTCCCGATGGCCTGCTCCGACCTCCGCAACAATTCCGGGCCGAGATGCCAGCAAGGCCATGAGGTCCTCCAGATCGTGACTCAGCATCGGGTCATCCCGCCCGCGATCCTGAAACGCCGCCCACTTGAGCGCCAGAAATGCCGGGGCGCGGGCGTGCCGGACGGTGACCCCTTCTTCAAGATCGGCCTGGACGCTGGTTTCGATGGCCAGCTGGTCCCAGCGCTGGCCGCTGCCTCCCGCGGGATCCCCCGCCGGCACCAGATCGAGCCAGTCCCCCTCGGGAGTGGTCCATCGATGCAGGTGGCGCGGTACCAGCGGGTCCTGCCGGAACCCAGCGGTGCGGAGACGTTCGTTCAACCGCTCGACATCCAGATAGCTGCGCGTAGCAACGGTGGCGTCCACATCCTTCGTAGGCCGGGCACGACTGAATGGCGGGTGGGGCTGTAGCAACGGCGCCACGGCTCCACCAATGAATACGACCTCGCCCACCAGATTGCCCAGCGCCTTGGCCACCCGAGCCATGCGCTGAACGGCCGGGTGGTCAAGAGCCGAATCACTCATCGCCTCAACCCAACTCGGGGCAAGACGAGATCACCTCGCCAAGCGCAGCGATGGCAGCGCTTCGTTCCCGAGCTCGACCAACTCGAATCCCATCGACCAGCGAGAGCATCCGATAGACCTCCGGGGCACGCTCAGGGAGCGCAGTCGCTCCGGGATAGAGTGGCGTGAGCGACGTGCCCCGGACAGTGCCACTGCTGTCGGGCCACACGATGGCGTCGGAAGCATCGAACAGGGCCGCGAGTCCGGGACCCGAGTGCGCCGTCGGCACCCCCAGAACCTCAGCGCCGAGCGCGGGGGGGAAGCAATAGCGCACCCCGTGGGTCAGGAATTCCCGCAAGGCGAGTCGGTTGGGAGTCCGCGAATCGGGATGCAGCAGCCCGGCGGCCTGGAGGCGCTGCACCGACTGATGGACGGTGCTGGCCGAGAGCCCGAGGCGCTGGCCGAGTGCCAGATAGGTGGGGGCAGTTGAATCGGTCCAGGCGGCGAGACCGAGGGCGACGGCGATGTCGAGGGGCCGGAGTGTATCTTGTGTTTGCACAACAACTTACCTCTCAGAAAGTAGTACACATTCGCTACATTCGTTATTCGCGAATAGTGAATTCTATCGAGTAAATGGACCTGAGGCAAGTGGGTCTGATCGTCGTGGAGCCGAACGCAACCCCAGGTGGATCCACATTTCCTGGCAGGGAGGCTCCGTGGCAGGCAGGTGCTGACGTGAGGGGGCGCGGGGCCACCGTGGCCCGGATATCTTTCGGCCATGAGTCCCACGGTGCTAAGGGTTCGCGGCTACCGGTTCTACTTTTTCAGCCGCGAAGAGCCCCGACCCCATGTCCACGTGCATCATCCCACCGGCGAGGCCAAGATCTGGCTCGAACCGATCACCGCGCTCGCCCACAACCATGGCCTGACTCCGCAGCGCATTGCTGCGGTCCTGCGCCTGACGGAGAAACACCATGCCCAGATCCTCGGTGCGTGGCACACACACTTCGGGCGTTGAGCTGAGCAACGTGTCCCGTCACGGTCTCTGGCTGCTGCTCGACGACCGGGAGCTCTTCCTTGGGTTCTCGGACTTCCCCTGGTTCGCCGACGCCACGATTCATCAATTGGGTCGGATCGAACGGCCCGCCGCGCACCACCTGTACTGGCCCGAACTCGACGTGGATCTGGCGGTGGATTCCATTGAGCATCCCGAGCGGTATCCGTTGACCAGTCGCGTCAGCGGCACGGTCGTCCGGGAGGCGTCGCCCGGGAATCCCGGCACTCGGTCCAAGGTGGCAAAAAAGAAGTAATTGCAGACCGTGTCGGGCCTCAAGGCACCTCTGCCCAAGCACATCCCGCACCCGACACCGCTCGAACAGGCGCCGGGGCACATCGGACTCAGGCGTGTGGTGAGTCGGCCAGACGCCGTTCGCGCGCAGCCGCGAATCCCAGGGCGGCACGGATGTGATCTGACTTCAGGTCGGGAAATTCTGTGAGGATCTGGGCCTCGGTCATCCCCCCCGCGAGGTACTCCAGGATGTCGGACACGGAGATCCGAGTGCCCCGAATGCAGGGCTTGCCGCTCCGGACACCCGGCGTCAGGGTGATGAATTTCTCGAAGTGCATGAGCCGGATGGTAGCCAGCCGCCGGACGGAGGGCAACTGGGTCGGGCCGCGGAGTGTCCGCCCTACCGCTTCTCCCACACCACCACATACGGCCCACCGGCCTGCTGAGTCGCTACCCGGTTGCCGCCACCCATCATGCTGCGCGGCACGTTGGCGCGGGTGCGTCCCGAGCACCACACATTGAGCAGCAGCACGATGGTCTGGGTGGCATCGCGACAGGCGTCGGGGCTGTACTCGATCAGCGCCACCTCGTCGGCCTTCCAGGCGCAGAGGCTGGTGAACGGCTCCTCGCGGTGCACGTCGATCCCATTGACGATGATTGTGATGGTAGACCCCCGGATCTGGGAGCGGAGCTGGGCCACGTCACAGAGATCGGCCGACTTGAACCGCTCCAGCTCGTTGGAGGTGAGCCGCTCGCGGGCCAGCCCGTTGGAGAGCCGAACGCCGAGGTCCTGAAGCGCCTTTTCCTGGCTGCGGGTGGCGCCGGCGCGGTAGGTCTCGTTGAGGCGGATGGCGAGTTCCCTGCCCTCGCCCCTCTTGAGCTCCACCATGACCCGCGACTCCTCGAACCCCGGTTGGAGCACGCGCACGAGGTACTGCCCGGTGGTGGCCCTGGGGAGTGAGAACCGCCCAAGACTGTCGGTAGTGACGTTGCCGCCGTTGACCCCCACCAGCTGCACCTGCGCCCCAACCGCCGCAAAACCCGACTGATCGCCGACGGTGCCATAGATCCCGGTCCTGCGCTCGTCGACGTTGATGGTGGCCAGCAGGACCGGCGCGGGGACCAGTACCCAGCGACGCGACCCCGAGGGCGCGGCACCCAACTGGATCCGCTCGCGGATCGGGGTGTAGCCAATCTGGCGGATGGTGATGAAGTACTGCCCGGGCCGGATGCTGTCGACCACGAAGCCACCCTGGGCGTTGGTGTACCCTCGGCGAGTTCCAATCAGGACCTCGGCCTGGGTCAGCGGCCGCCCGGCGGTGTCCACCACCGTTCCCTGGACCGGGACAAACTGCTGGGCGGCCATCGGGGTGCCGCAAAGAATCGCGGCGAACAGGACTAGGCTAGAGCGCATGGGGTGCCTCAAGTGGGAAGCCCCGCGGGGGCGGGGCTATGTCCGGAGGACTCCTGGCTGGGGCTGTTGTTAAGGCTTGGGCCGCCGGTGGTTGTCGGCAGGGTGGCGTGACTCCGCGCGCTGCAGTTCGCCAGCTCGGCCCTCAATCGAGGCTGCCCCGAGAGCACACTGACGCGCGCTTCGCCATCGCCACCCTGCCGTGTCCCTCGGACTCAGGAGTCCAGGTGTTGAGAACCGACACGCGCTGCGCCTCACGCACAGTGCGATCCGGCCAAAGCTCGACCTAGGGAAGGACCTCGGGGTCGGCCCGAACAGTCACGGTGGACTCGTAAACCTTGTCATTGGCGGTGATCCGCACTCGATAGGTACCCGATCCGGCCTGGGCACCCCCACCGAAGCCCTGGAAACCGCCACCACCGCCGCCCTCCGCATCGCCGCCAGCTCCCC
>JAWXBA010000284.1:0-6520 GCA_034439775.1 Gemmatimonadota bacterium
CGCAACGGAGTCAGTTGCGCAACGCCGTCAAGAAGGTCCGCACTGCGGCAACCGGCGCCGAGGCGCTGTTGAGCTTCGCCACCGCCGAGCAGCTGCTCGATCGGGCGGCCCGCAAGCGGCTGGTCCATCCCAATACGGCGGCCCGGCAGAAGAGCCGTCTGGCCAAGGCAGCCAAGGCCAAGTAGACGGTACCTGGCCCCGCCGGCTGGCGGGTCCTGGAACGAGAAAGGGTGGTGCCAAGGCACCACCCTTTCGCGTTTCTGGCTGTCCCGACGCTGCTCCTAGACGGCCGAAAGCTCCGCTCCGCAGCGCTCGCAGTACCACTCGGTCGGCCGGTTCAAGGTGCCGCAGTCCTGGCACTTGAGCGTCTTGGTGGCGACCGCCGCTGCGGCCGTGGCCAGCCCCCGCTTTTCGGCGCTGGCGGAGCGCGGCGAGGCCGGTTCCGAAACGACCGATTTCAGGAACGCCATCTCATCTTCCACGGGCCGGCTGGCCTGACGGGGTCGGGGGGGGATTGCCCCGCTCCGGGGGGTGAACCGCGGCGCCTCGGGCGCCATCAGCTCGGGCTCCGACCCGGCCTCGACCACCTGATGTTCCGCCGTGCCCGGTCGATCGAAGATCGATTGGGTCCGGGGATTGCCCGGGCCCTCGTCGAGGGTGATGAAGGTCTCGTCCCCGAGCTGGTAGGCATGGCCCTCGGCCTCGGACGGCGAGGGCATCGACGCATTCTCGTCCGCCTCGATGGCCGCCACCGGTGCTGAGGGGATCACCGCCGGGGTCGAAGGGGCCCCGGTAATCTGGACCAGCACCTCCTCGAGGCGGCCAATTTCTCCCAGGAGGTGGTGGATCTCCGCGCCCAGCGACTCCAGCCGGGTGCCGCTCCGCTCCTCGTGGGCATGCCACTCCTCGTCGCCGTACTCGCCGACGGCGTGGCGCAACTTTGCCTCGGCCAGCGACTCCTCTTCCACCGACCGAACCTTGAGGCGCTCGCCCTTGTCACGGCGCAGGCCGTCGAGATTGCTGGAAATTGCGGCGGAATGCCCCCGCAGTTCCTCCACGACCTTCGTCAACCGGCCCTGGTAGTCGGACCGGACCCGATCGCGAACGGCCACGGGCACATCACCGGGAGCATGTCCCAGCCGGTGCAACCACTCTGAAATACGCTGGCGGGTACCCAGCAGGGTATCGATCTCGCCCGCAGCGCGGGACTCCTGGTCACTCATGATGCGCTATCCCTCTCCCGGAGCGGCCGGGCCGCCCCTCGTGATGGAGGCACTGGTGCGGCCGCCAGCGGGCACGCACCACACGATCCCATGGCCCCGGGGGACCACAGCTCCTGCTCCTAATCTATACAACATTGCCAATCTGGAAACATGTCAGGAATTGCACTGTCAATTGTTGTGACAATCGCCTCGAGCCGGCAGCAGCACCTCCGTGCCCCCGGAGTTGTGCGAACCCCAGACGCACACCGTTCGCGGTCGGACCGCGCCCGAGTGCGCCTGAGGCCGCCAGGCAAGGGGAGGGCAAATTCCGAGCCTGATCAGCCCCCCAATTCGAATACGACCCGGCCGTCCACCAGGGTCAACAGCGCCCGGCCAACCAGCTCCTCGCCGAGGAACGGGGAGTTACGGCTCTTGGAGAACATCTGTTCGGGGGAGACCATCCAGCGGACATCGGGGTCCAGCAGGACCAGGTCGGCCGGGGCGCCGACGGCGAGGGTCCCACCGGGGAGGTTGAACACCCGGGCGGGCCAGGTGCTCATCCGGGCCAGCAACTCGGGCAGGGTCAGCAGCCCCGGCGCCACCAGTTCGCGGATCGCCAGCCCGAGTGCCGTCTCCAGGCCGGTAATCCCGTTCGGGGCCTGGTCAAACTCCCGCTCCTTGGCATCGTAGTGGTGCGGGGCGTGGTCGCTGGCAATCACATCGATGGTACCATCGCGCAACCCTTCCCGGATCGCATCACGGTCCGCCGCCTCGCGCAGCGGGGGATTCATCTTGGCGTTGGTGTCGTAATGCGCGCAGCGATCGTGGGTCAGGGTAAAGTGGTGCGGCGTGGCCTCGGCGGTCACCTTGAGCCCCTTCTCCTTGGCGCGCCGGATCAGCTCCACCGAGCCGCGGGTGGACATGTGGCAGAGGTGGATATGCCCCCCGGTCAGCTCCGCCAGGATGCAGTCCCGCGCCACATGGATCTCTTCGGCGGCCGACGGGATCCCTTTGAGCCCAAGCCGCGTGGACACCACGCCCTCGTGCATCGAGCCGCCGTGGGCCAGCGTCATGTCCTCGCAGTGATCGGCCACCGGAATGCCAAAGGTCCGGGCATACTCCAGGGCGGTCCGCATCATGTGGCTCGACATGATCGGGCGGCCATCATCGCTGACAGCCACCGCCCCGGCAGCCACCAGTTCGCCAAACTCCGACAACTGCTCGCCGCGCTGGCCGAGGGTCACCGAACCAATCGGGTAGACGCGCGCCTTGCCGGCCAGGCTGGCCTGACGGACGATGAACCCCACCGCGGCCTGGTTGTCGGTGACCGGATCGGTGTTGGGCATGGCACAGACGGCGGTGAAGCCGCCGGCGGCCGCGGCCATGGCACCGGTGGCCACCGTCTCCAGTTCCTCCTGGCCGGGCTCGCGCAGGTGCACGTGGAGGTCGATCAGTCCCGGTGAAATGACCTTGCCGGCGCCCTCGATGACCCGGGCCCCCTCCGGGGGGACGATGTTGCTGCCCACCCCGGCAATCCGGCCTTCCTCGACCAGCAGGTCGGCCACGCCATCGGAGCTCCGGGAAGGGTCAATCACCCGGGCGCCCCGGATCAGGATCGGTGTCATCGTTCGTCTCCCGCGGGCACTCGCCAGTCCGGCGCCCCGCCCGCCAGCAGGTAAAGCACCGCCATCCGCACCGCCACCCCGTTGGTCACCTGCTTCAGGATCAGGCTGTGGGGGCCGTCGGCGACGTCGCTGTCAATTTCCACACCCCGGTTCATCGGCCCCGGATGCAGCACCATGATTTCTCCCGGGGCCCGGGCCAGTCGCTCGCGCGACACCCCGAACACCCGGTTGTACTCGCGGAGCGAGGGGATGAACCCCGACTGCATCCGCTCCAGTTGGAGCCGCAGCACATTGAGCGCGTCGGCCCACTGGATCGCATCCTCGATTCGGGGAAACACCGTCACGCCCAGTTCCTCGATCCCCCGCGGCAACAGCGTCTTGGGCCCGCAGACCGCCACCTCAGCCCCGAGCTTGCGGAGCCCCCAGATGTTGCTCCGCGCCACACGGCTGTGAAGCACATCACCGACGATGCAGAGTTTGAGCCCCTCGATCCGGCCGAAGTGGTCGCGCAGCGTCAGGATATCGAGCAGCCCCTGGGTGGGGTGCTCGTGTTTGCCATCGCCGGCGTTGACCACGTTGGAGCGGATCCGGTCGGCCAGGAACCGTGCGGCGCCGGAGTTCGGGTGCCGGATGACGACCATGTCGATCCGCATCGCCTCGAGGTTCCGGGCGGTGTCCACCAGGGTCTCGCCCTTGGACACCGAGGAGCCGCTGGAGGAGATCGAGACGGTGTCGGCCGAGAGTCGCTTCTCGGCGAACTCGAAGGAGATCCGGGTCCGGGTGCTGTCCTCGAAGAAGAGGTTGACAATCGTCTTGCCACGGAGCGCCGGCGTCTTCTTGATCGGCCGCTCGCTGACTTCCTTGAACGGCTCGGCGGTGTCGAGGATAAGCCGGATCTGGTCGGCGGAGAGTTCCTCGAGAGTAATCAGGTCCTTGCCCAGGCTCGGCGCGGCAGTCATCTCAGGCCGCCCCGGGCCGGAGGAGGTCCACGGCGTCCTCGCCATCCAGCTCGGAGACCCGGACATTCACGTGGTCCCCGGGCTCGGTGGGGACCACGGTGCCGACGATGTCGGCCTGGATCGGAAGTTCGCGGCCGCCGCGGTCCACCAGGACACAGAGGAGGATCCGGCGGGGACGACCGAAATCGGCCAATTCGTCGAGGGCGGCCCGGATGGTCCGGCCGGTGTAGAGGACGTCGTCCACGATGACGACGATGGTGCCGTCAAGATCCGGGGGGAGACTGGTCTCGCCGACGACCGGCCGGGGGCCGATCGCCTGGAGGTCGTCGCGATAGAGGGTGATGTCGAGTTTGCCGAGGGTCGGCGGATGGCCCTGAGTGGCGGTGATCAGGCCAGCCAGCCGTTCGGCCAGCTCCACCCCGCGCCGCTGGATCCCCACCAGCACAAGCCCCTGGCCACCTTCACTGCGGGCGACGACCTCCGCCGCCATGCGGTCAAGGGCATGGCTCAGGGCGGCGGCATCGAGCAGGCGGGTGGCAAGGGGCATGTCGAGCGGGGAAGCTACCCGTGCCCGGCGGCCAAATCAATGATTTTCGGGGCTGGATCGTCAGATCAAACTTTCCCGTGGTGATCGATCCGCTGCCCTGCAGCGGGGAGGCGCTCCAGGTCTGGCCCTCAGATGATCCTCGAGACCCTCCCTTCCCTACTCCTTGCGCGAGGAGCGTCTCCGATCCGTCATCCCGGGTCGGGCACCACCTTGCGACGGGTTGGGGAGCCGCGCTTGAGCCGGGTCAGGAGCAGCACGATCAGGATCGTGGCAAAGATCAGCGGGTTGGTCAAATCGGCCTTGACCAGCCAGAGAAAGTGGAGCACACCCAGCGCCGCCGCTACATACACCATCCGGTGCAGCGCCTGCCAGCGCTTGCCGCCCATCCAGCGCAGCACCCGAAGCGGTGAGGTGACCGCCAGCGCCGTCAGGATCAGCAGCGCCGTGAACCCCACCGTGATGTAGGGCCGCTTGACGATGTCCTCGATCATATAGGACGGGGTAAACTCGTGGTCGAACAACGCCCAGACCAGGAAGTGCAGGACACCGTAGGCATAGGCCCAGAGCCCGATCATCCGTCGGTACTTGACCAGCCGGTTCCAGCCGGTGAGCCGTCGGAGGGGGGTAACGGCCAGGGTGACCATCAGGATTGTCAGGGCGCTGGTGCCGGTCCACTTGGTCAGGGTATCGATCGGTTCGACGCCGAGGCTGCCCCAGAAGGTGTTGTAGACGAGGATGCCGAGCGGCGCGGCGGCCGCCAGCCAGACGACCGGCTTGCCGAGCCGCTCGGGAATTACCACGCTGGCCACCGGGAACTCAGTAGTTGCGGCGGAGATCCATCCCCGCGTAGAGCGACGCGACCTGGTCGGCGTAGCCGTTGAACATCAGGGTCGGCTGCTGGAAGAGCTTGCCGATCCGCCGTTCCCTGCCCTGGCTCCAGCGCGGGTGATCCACGGTGGGGTTCACGTTGGCGTAAAAGCCATATTCCGACGGGATGGCCATGTTCCAGGTGGTGGCCGGCTGGCGCTCGGTAAACCGGATCTTGACGATCGACTTGCCGCCCTTGAAACCGTACTTCCACGGCACCACCAGCCGGAGCGGGGCGCCGTTCTGGTTGGGTACCGGCTTGCCATAGATCCCGGTCACCATCATCGACAGCGGGTGCATCGCCTCGTCCAGTCGGAGTCCCTCGACATACGGCCAGTCGAGCACCCGACTGCGCTGCCCCGGCATCTGGGCCGGATCAAGCAGGGTGGTAAACTCGATGAACTTGGCGTTGCCGGTCGGCTCCAGCTTGGCAATCAGGTCCTTGAGCAGCACCCCGTTCCACGGTACCACCATTGACCACGCCTCGACACAGCGGTGCCGGTAGGTGCGCTCCACCGTGGGAAGGCCGCGCAGCAGGTCGTCAAACGACATGGTACCGGGCTTCTTGACCTCACCGGCAATCTCGACCGTCCAGGGTCTGGTCCGGAAATTCCCGGCGTTCTTGGAGGGGTCGCCCTTGCCGGTGCCGAACTCGTAGAAGTTGTTATAGGTGGTGATCTCTTCCCAGGTGTTGGGCTTCTCGTCCTGGCTGGCCTGCCCCGCGGCGTCATTGGTACACGCCAGCAGCGGCGAGCTTGCCACCGCCATCGCGGCGCCGCCGAACCCCATGGCCGACAGGAACTTGCGACGGCCGAAGAAAAGCGACTCGTCGGTGATCTCGGAGGACGGAATGTCCGGCTTATGAATCAGATGCATGATGGCCCCGTAAAGTAAGCGTCATGAAATATACGACGCTCGAGGGGGATTGGTTCCCCACACACCGGAGCTTTGCGGGTTCGAGCCAAGGAAGGATCCGTGAATGGTAGGCGGGAACTGTACAACCCCCTTCTCGGGAGAGTTCCCAGCATGGTGGGCGGGAAAAGCGACTACTCCCTGTCCGGGTGAGCTCCTAGCAAGGCGAGCGGGAACCGCCGAGGCATCTGAGCCCAAGCAGTTCCCGCTCACCATACATGGAGGGCGCCTCGCTGCGGAGTCTGACAGTTCCCGCCCACCGAGCCAGGAGATGTCGCTGCTTCGGGACAGTACCGTTCCCCCGCAGGCACGGACAGAGAGGGATTCGACCCGGAGCCCGCGCAGCGGGCGGAGGGAACCGAGGCCGCAACGCGGCCGAAGGTTAACCCTCGGGTTGGGGTGCCCGGA
>JAWXBA010000285.1:0-5229 GCA_034439775.1 Gemmatimonadota bacterium
CCCAACCCCGAGCCCCCCCCTCCAGCTAGCCCCGCGCCAGACGGTGTGTTCACCGCTGTCTGCGCCCCCGTTGTGCACCCACTCGTAGCCTGTAGTCGTCGGACCTGACCGAATGGTCCTGGCTCGCTGCCAGGCCAAGTCTTCCGCACACGCATTGCGTGCGGGGCGCTCGACTGTCCGATGCAGGAACGCCAGCAACCCTGGGAGATACCTGATGTTTTCGCACCGCCACCTGCGGGGCAACGCCATTGCAACCCTGATGCTCGGCTTCCTATTTCTGGCCGGGTGCGGGCGGAGGCCTGGGCCAGACTCCGTGGAGCCAACTCCTCCGACTCTGGGCCGCGCGCTGGTGGAGGCCCCGCCTGCACTGGCAGATCTTGGCGCCGAACGCCGCCCTGCTGCCCGCAACCCCACCGGGTCCCTGGTGCTCCAGGACGCGCTGGCACTGGCACTGTTGCAGAGCCCTGGGCTGGCAGCGTACGCCTGGAAGACGCGGGCTCAGGAAGCCAAGGCGCTCCAGGAGGGCCGCCGCCCGAACCCTTCGGCCAGCTTCCTGGTGGAGGATTTTGGCGCGACTGGCGGGTTGGCCTCCTCAACGGGCAGCCCAGGCCTGACCCGATCCCAGACCACGATCCAACTCGGGCAACTGATTGAATTGGGTGGCAAGCGCACGGCTCGGTGGCAACTGGCCAATCAGGACCGCATCCTCGCTTCCTGGGACTATGAAATCGCCCGGATCGGCGTCCTGACGGAAACCACTCAACGGTTCGTGGCCGTGCTGGCGGGACAGGCCTCCCTGGCACTCGCCGATGAGACCGCACGGTTGGTGGATTCCACCCTGCAGAGTGTCGCCTCGCGGGTCACCGCTGGCGTCGTCTCCCCGATGGATCAGGTCCGTGCCGAGCTGGCGCTGGCCGATGCACGACTCGAAGCTGGCCGTTCACGTAGCGCGCTGGCAACCAGCCGGCAGCGACTCGCGGCATCCTGGGGCAGCCTCGATGCTCAGTTCGGGGAAGCCCTCGGAGAGCTGAGGAGCGTCTCGGGTCCGCCCACCCTGCCTGGGCTCGAGGCCCGCCTTGCCGGGGCCCCGGACCTTGCCCGTTGGAGCGCGGCGGTGGTGCAACGGCAGCGCTCCCTCGCGCTGGCAAAGTCTCGGCGGATACCGGACCTGTCGCTGACCGCCGGCCTCCGCAAGTTCGATCAACTCGATGGCCAGACGTACCTGCTGGGAGTCTCCCTCAGTCTGCCGCTGTTCGACGCCAACGGCGGCGCCGTTCAGGAAGCCGCCAGCCGGTTGGCAGGCATGTCGGAAGAGCAGCGGGCCGCCCGGATCGAGGCTCACCTGACCCTCGGGCGCCTGCACCGGGAACTCGCCGATGCCTACGCGGAAGTCATCTCTCTTCAGGACTTGGTACTTCCCGGGGCGCGGCAGGCGTTCGAGGCGGTCCGGGAGGGATACCGCCTGGGTCGGTTCGGTTACCTCGACGTGCTCGAAACCCAGCGCACGCTGATCGGAGCCGAGCGCAGGCACCTTGACGTACTGGTCCGATACCACCAATCCGTGGCGGAACTCGAACGGCTCCTGGGAGAGCCGTTGGTCCCTGCTACTGTCCCACCGGCCTTGTCGGGCAAGGAGTAGATCAGCATATGCCAAACCATTCACGTTTCGCCCTCGTGGCGATCCTGGTCGTCGGAATCCTGCTGACCGTTTTCGTGCTCCGCTCCGAGTCGGGAGGAGATGGTCCAGAGGAGGCGGCCGAGGCGGCCGGGTATCCGAAAGGCCCCCACGGGGGGCGGCTCCTGTCTGATGGCCCCCTCCAGCTGGAGGTCACCATCTACGAGGATGGGGTGCCACCGCAGTTCCGGGTCTTTCCGTACGACAGCACCCTGACACCGCTCGATCCTGCCACGGTCGAGCTCGAGATCGCGCTCGAACGCCTGGGGGGCCGAGTGGACCAGTTCCGGTTCCGGCAGGAGGGAGATTACCTCCGCGGCGATGCGGTGGTCCTGGAGCCGCACTCCTTTGACGTCAGGCTAACGGCACGCCTCTCGGGCCGGACCTTTCAATGGTCCTACTCACAGATCGAGGGCAAGGTAGAGCTTGCCGCCGACCAGCGCAAAAGTGCGGGGATCACCATCGACACCGTTGGCCCCCGCCTGATGGAGACCACCCTGGTCCTGCCGGGTGAAATCACGGAGGACGCCACCCGCCGTGCCCAGATAGCTGCCCGGCTGGATGGGGTGGTGACGGAGGTCTTCAAGCAGGAGGGGGATCGCGTCCGGCGCGGCGAGCTGGTGGCGGTGCTCAGCAGTCGCGAACTGGCCCACGCCAAGAGCGGGTTCCTGGCCGCAGCGCACCACCTGGAGTTTACCCGGGTGACCTTGGCCCGGGAGGACACCCTGTGGAGCAAGCGCATCTCTGCCGAGCGTGATCTGCTCGAGGCTCGGCAAGGGTTTGACGAGGCGACTCTTGCGCTTCGCCTGGCGGAGCAATCGCTGATTGCCCTCGGGATCCCTGCCTCGGAGCTGTCTGGGCTGGCGGATGCCCCACCGGAGGCGTTGGCGCGGTACGAAATCCGGGCCCCGCTGAATGGCACCGTCACCGAGCGGCAAGCCACTATCGGGGAGGCGGTGCGCGCCGACACACGGCTGTTCACGATCTCCGACCTGTCGTCGGTGTGGGTGAACGCGGCGGTCTACCCCGCCGACCTGAGCGCGGTCCGAAATGGGCAGGCCGCGACGATCCTCTCCGCTGAACTGGGCCAGGAAGCCACCGGCCGCGTCAGTTTCGTGGGACCGCTGGTGGGTCAGGAGAGCCGCGCTGCCACCGCCCGCATCGTGCTCCCGAATGCCGACGGGCGGTGGCGGCCCGGGCTGTTCGTCTCGGTTCGCCTGGTGCGGGAATCGGTGCGGGTCCCCTTGGCGGTGGCGGTGGAGGCGATCCAGACCTTCCGCGACTGGCAGGTGGTCTTCGTACGCCATGGCGATTGGTTCGAGGCGCGCCCGTTGGAGCTGGGCCGGACCGACGGAACGTGGATTGAGGTGCGCAGCGGACTCGCCATGGGCGACCAGTATGCCCGGCAGAACAGTTTCGCCGTGAAGGCCGAGATCGGCAAACTTGGAGCGACGCATGACCACTAGCCACGAGCCTGCCCTCATTGAACGCATCCTCGGCGCCTCGATCCGCCACCGCTGGCTGGTCATCGTCATTGCCCTGGCCATGGCGGTATTCGGTGGGTACAACTTCACCCGGTTACCGATTGACGCCGTCCCGGACATCACCAATGTCCAGGTTCAGGTCAACACCGAGGCGCCAGGCTATTCCCCGTTCGAGTCGGAGCAGCGGATCACCTTGCTGGTGGAAACCGCGATGGCCGGGTTGCCGCGCCTGTCGCAGACGCGCTCGATCTCCCGCTACGGCCTGTCACAGGTCACGATCATCTTCGAGGACGGGACCGACATCTACTGGGCCCGGCAGCTGGTCGGCGAGCGGATCCAGGAGGTTGCCAGCCAGCTTCCTCCCGGCATCAGGCCCGCGATGGGACCGATCGCCACCGGGCTGGGCGAAATCTTCCTGTGGACGGTCGAGCCGGAACCCGGCGCGGTGGGCCCCGACGGGGCACCCTGGTCGGGAATGGACCTGCGCACCATTCAGGACTGGATCGTCCGTCCCCAGCTCAAGACCGTCCCCGGGGTGGCCGATGTCAACACCATCGGCGGCTACACCAAGCAGTACCACATCACCCCCGACCCCAACAAGCTGATCGCCTTCAACCTGACATTCCGGGACCTGCTCGCCGCGCTCGAGCGCAACAACGCGAATGTTGGCGCCGGTTTCATCGAGCGCCGGGGGGAACAGTACCTGATCCGGGCGCCGGGCCAGGTGACCAGCCTGGAGGACATTCGCCAGATCCTGGTTGGTCGGTCCGGCAGCACCCCGATCCGCATGGGCGACGTGGCCGACGTCCTGCTCGGCCAGGAACTGCGCACCGGGGCGGCCACCGAGGACGGTGAGGAAGTCGTCCTGGGCACCGTCTTCATGCTGATGGGAGAGAACAGCCGGACGGTGTCGCAGCGGGTCGCGGCCAAGATGGTGGAGATCAATCGGACGCTGCCCGAGGGGGTCCGGGCCAAGACGGTGTACGACCGCACCACCCTGGTCGATGCCACCCTGGAAACGGTTCGTGACAACCTGGTCCTGGGCGCCCTCCTGGTCATCTCAGTGCTGTTCCTCTTCCTGGGGAACGTGCGTGCGGCGGTCATCACCGCGTGCGCCATCCCGCTGTCCATGCTTTTCGCCGTCTCCGGCATGGTGGAGCGCGGCGTCAGTGGCAACCTGCTGAGCCTGGGGGCGCTCGACTTCGGCATCATCGTCGACGGCGCGGTGGTCATGGTCGAGAACTGCCTCCGCCGGCTGGCGGCCCGGCAGCATGCCACCGGCCGACCGCTGGCGGAGGTCGATCGTCTGGAGGTGGTGCAGGATGCCGCTTGCGAGGTATGGCGGCCGACGCTGTTCGGCCAGTTGATCATCATGGTCGTTTACCTCCCGATCCTGACGCTGACCGGGATCGAGGGCAGGATGTTCTTCCCGATGGCGTTCACGGTGCTCCTGGCGCTCCTGGGCGCCATGGTGCTGTCGATCACCTTCGTGCCGGCGGCCATCGCGATCTGGGTGAACGGTCCGGTCTCGGAGAAGGAGAGCCTGCCGATGCGGTGGGCCGCCAGGGCGTATCTGCCCTCGCTCACGGCGGTGCTGCGGAACAAGGGGCTGACCCTGGTCGCCGCGCTGGTGCTGTTGACGGTCACCGGCGCCATGGCCACCCGGCTGGGGAGCGAGTTCCTTCCCAGTCTCGACGAAGGCGACCTGCTGGTGCATGCCCTGCGCATTCCGGGCACCAGCCTGACGACTGCGGTGGAGATGCAACACGCGCTGGAGCGGCGTCTCAAGACGTACCCCGAAGTGGCCTATGTGTTCTCCAAGATCGGGACGGCTGCAATTGCCACCGATCCGATGCCGCCGAGCGTGGCGGACACGTACGTCATGCTCCACCCGCGCGAACTCTGGCCGGATCCTTCGCGGCCCAAGGCCGACCTGGTGGCACAGCTCCAGACGGACCTGCCGAGGATGCCCGGCAACAATTACGAGTTCACCCAGCCAATCCAGATGCGGTTCAACGAGTTGATTGCTGGCGTCCGCAGCGACGTGGCGGTGAAGGTCTTCGGCGATGA
>JAWXBA010000286.1:0-3308 GCA_034439775.1 Gemmatimonadota bacterium
GCGGTGGGACTGGGGCTGCGGAATCACCACCGCAGGCGGTGGCAACGGCGAACGCCAAGGCCAGCGCAGCCAAGCGGGTCGGGGTCCGGCGGGTGGCATGGGGAGAGCGAAGCATGTCAGGCCTCAGGCACGTCGCGCCAAGTCAGGGAAGCAGATATTCACTTGGAGACGCGTTGGAACGAGGGGCAAGGGCTCACGAAGTGCACGGCAGGGGGTGGCGCCCGATGGCAACCGAAAAAGTCTCATCTCCAATAGTAACATAGAGTTGGGCGACAGATACCGACCTGCCAAACCGGTTCCGGCGCTCCAGCTTGGTGGCCAGCGCGTCCACGAAGTCGCGATCCAGGCTGTAGACCCCGAGCTGGTCGGCACGGTGGATCCGGGCCGCCGACAGTTGGGGAACCAGGGTCCTCGGATCCTCGTGGGTATAGAGGACCACTCGTGGCATGATCATGCCGGCCTCGTGGACCCGCGCGTGTAGTCCCTGGGCTCACGCCCAGGGCTCGGCCGATGAAGCCGCTCACGCGGCTGCGCCTTCCCGACGGGTGGCGAGAGCCACCTCCCAAGCCGAGCCCGAGGCGAGAGCCTCGGGAACAACCAATACGCCGCGTCGCTTTGTTCGATGTCCACGGGGCCGGACGCGTCCGACCCCTGCCGATCCGCGTGCGCTATTCGTCGGGCGGGCCGGGCAGGCCCGGCCCCTATCGCATAGGTGGCGAGAGCCTCGGGATTGCCAGCCTACCGCTGAATGCGATCGATCCAGCTGTCGCCAGTGTACATCCGCATAGGCCGCCCGGGCTCCTCCACGAAGCGCACGATTTCGCCAATGACGCCGCCGCCCGTTGGCGCGGTGAAGCGGAACCGGCCCTCGCCCAGCGGCACCAGGGTGATCGGATTCTCGACGCTGGTGCCGTTCGGCGTGATGAGGACCAGCCGCTCGTGCATCAGTACCACCTGCGAGTCGCCGCCCCGCCCGCGGTACAATCCCGCAAATCGAGCCCACGTGGGGTCCCACGCCACCACCACCGGCTTGCCGACGGCGACGCGGGCCACCGCCTGGCCCACCGTCAACATCAACTGTCGCGCGATGTCCGACGGGTTGGAGTCGTTGGTGTTGGTCAGGACGATGACACCGACCTTGTCATCGAGTTGGATGAGGGTCTGGGTCGTGTTGCCGGGATACCCGCCGCCATGGCCGACGAAGGTCCGGTCGTTCACCCGGCTTATGGAAAAACCGATTCCGGTTCCGGAGGTCCAGTTGTTCTCCACCGAGCGGACCCGGTGCATTTCACGCAGCGAGCCGCTGCTGAGAATGTTGGCCCCGCCGCGCGGCCCCTTCCGGAATTGCGCCGACACGAACCGCGCCATGTCCTCCACCGTGGAGGTGAGCCCGGTGGCGGCCGCCATGCCGCGGGCGTCCACGAAGGGGAGCACCTCGCGGGTACCGTCGGGCATCCGGCGTGCGTAGGGGACGGCCAGCCCCGGCACGTCCCGGTCCACGCTCGAGGCCTGCATGCTCAGGGGGTCGAAGATGTTGCGCTGCAGGTAGTCGGCCCAACTCAGCCCACTCACCGCCTCGACCACCATCCCGGCAACGCTGTACGCCAGGTTGGAGTACTTCCACCGCACCGCAGGGGCGAACGCTGCCTTGCGATCCGCAAACATGGTCCGGAGTTCCTCGGCGGTCGGGAATTCGTACGACGTCCAGTGATCGCCCGCTTCGCGCTGCAGACCGGAGCTGTGGCTCAGGAGTTGTTCGATCGTAATTGGGCCATCGTCATCGCCGGCGGGTTGGGCCTTGAACCACGGCAGATAGGTCGAGACGGGATCATCGAGGCGAAGCTTGCCCTGCTCCCGGAGCTGCATGATGGCGGTCGCCGTGAACAACTTGCTGTGCGAAGCCATCCGGAACCTGGTGGCGGGCGTCATCGGCAGTTTGGCCTGGACATTGGCAAAGCCATACCCCTTGGCCCAGACCAGTTGCTGGTCGCTCACCACGCCTACCGCGATGCCGGGCAGTCCGCGATAGGCGATCTGGCCCTCCATCCACGCTGAAAAGAGGCGTTGTGCCGCCAGGACCTCTGGATTGTCGGCGATGGTCGTGGCGGCGGCCACCGGCTGCTGGGCGCGCAGAGTTGGCGCAGGCACCAGGAGGGTGAGGCCAGCGATGCTCATCGCGCGAGCGGCCCAGGTGGTGCGGACCGGGGGGAACGGGACGGGATGGCGCATGGGGTCTCCGAGGATCGGATGAGAATCGTGTGGTCTGGTTGGGACGCACTGGGCTGCCCGTTGGGCAATTCCGGTGCGAACCCAGTAAACATGTGGTCCGGCAGACTTCGCCGCTAGAGCCGCCCGGTCTTGACGCTGCGGACGATGTGGCGGGCCTGATCATGGGTCGGGACGATCCCTCGCCGAGCCGCGACTTGAGTGGCGGCCCCCCGCGACTGGTTCCTGCACTTGTCGGGTGGCCTCACGCACATCCTACGTCCGTACAAATGCCAGGAGTGCTCCGATGTCTCCGTGGTCCGCTTGTCGAAGTGCGCTCAGGTATCGTGACCGTGCCCTGCCGGAGTGATCAAGGTCCGTTGACCCCCAACTGAACGGCCGCGCACCCCGAGAGGTGAGCAGCATGTCGGCTACCTGTCGTGCGTGTCGTCCATTCCCGTTGGGAAACGGGTGTATGGAGACCAACCGATGATGCAGTCGGACCGCGACCTCGTCGTCAGAGTATATGCCGTGATCCAGCCAGTGCCTGGTGTCCTCCAGCAGGTTGGCGAGTTGCTCCGGAATGGCATGGGGTGCCACGCCGATGTTCCTTTCGGTCGTCCGAAACTGACCCGCCCAGGTCCATGTGCCGCCGAACATCCTCCGGTGGAGCTCTTTGAGGAACCCGATCTCCAGCGGTGACGTAACGTCTCGTCGACTTGCAAGCCAGCGTACGGCTGCCGTGATATTGGCCTGCTCCCACGAGTTCAACTGGTCCCTCGTGGTCAAGTGGCCGGGAATCAGGGCAGTCGCTTCGTCCTCGTCGAGCGGAGTGTTTCCTTCTGGCTCGTCGTCGGCGCGTTGCGCTACTCCTTCGCTGGTAACAGATCCTCCGCGTCCCAAAGGTGCCGAGACCAGCTGTCGAGCAGCATCTGCTCGTTTTCGGCGAGCTGGGTCAGATACTCCTGCTTTGACACCGCCTGGGCTTCCAGGTGCATGCTGTGGGCGATACGCCTCAAACGCTGTTCCGCTCGCTTGTGGGCCTGTGCCTGCCTCGTCTTTTCAAGGCTGTGGCAGGGGACGATGGCGTAGACCAGCCTAGC
>JAWXBA010000287.1:0-3366 GCA_034439775.1 Gemmatimonadota bacterium
ATGCTCACCTCGATCACCGACCTTGGGCGCTACGTCGGGTTCCTGATGAGTGCCTGGCCGCCGCGCGATGGGGCCGACACGGGGCCGGTCCGGCGGTCATCCCTCAGGGAGATGCAGCAGATCCACCGGCCGCGGCCTGCCCGCGTTACCATCTCCGCCGAAGGTGCGACCCAGCTCAACGCCGGTGGCTACGGCTTCGGGCTGGGCATTTCGCAGTCCTGCGCCTTTGGGCACGTCGTGGCGCACTCCGGCGGCCTGCCCGGCTTTGGATCGCAGATGCGGTGGCTCCCGGAGTATGGGGTCGGCATCATTGCGCTTGGCAACCTGACCTACACCGGGTGGGGCGGGGTCATTAGCCAGGCACTCGACCTGCTCGCCGCCACCGGCGGGATGCAGCCGAGGCTGCCACAGCCGTCGCCAGCGCTGGTGGCGTCCCGGGAGATGGTGTCGCGCCTGGTGGTTGAGTGGAACGATGGACTGGCGGACAGTATCGCCGCGATGAACCTCTATCTGGACGAGGCAAAGGACCGCCGCCGGGCCCAACTCGATCTGCTGCGCCAGGAGACCGGGAGTTGCCGGAATGACGGCGTCTTCCTGGTGGAGAATGCGCTGCGCGGCCGCTGGCGGATGGCCTGTGACACCGGTGCGGTCGAGGTCTCAATGACCCTGGCCCCGACCATTCCCGCCAAGGTTCAGTACCTCGACGCACGCCGCGTAGATCCTGCGGTACCGCTGGCGGCCCCCCCCGCCTGTCCGGCTCCCTGACCCCGATGCCAGACGCCCCGGCGTGGAATCCGCACCGGGGCGCTGTCGGGTGATGATCTCACCCCAATCCTCTCACCTCTCACCTCTCACTTCTTACTTCTCACGTCCCCGCCGGCCCCACCACCACCCCGTTGACGCCTTCCGCCTCGGTAAAGATCCGGTGCGCCACATCGCTGGCCGGCTGATCGCTGCCCAATACGCGCTCCCGGAAGAGCCCATCGACGTGCACGTTGAACCGGGCCTTGACGCAGCTGATGTTCGGATTCTCCGACAGCGGCCGGCCGCAGGCCTCGCCGGTGCCGATCACACCGATCGCGGCGGTGCCACTGGCTGCAATCCAGCGGAAGCGGTCTACCAGGTTGCGGTACACGCCCCGGGCTCGTCCGGACGGGTCGGCCGTTGCGGTCGGGTCGAACGTTCCCTCCTCCCCCAGGATCCCCACTTCGAGTACGGTGGTCGGGCGGCGGGCGCCAGTCCAGGCAAACAGCGTCTGCAGGAGGCGAGTCTGGCCGTCCACGGTGCGGGAAACCGCCGCGACCAGGGCGTGATGCCGGATCGATTCACCGTCGATCACCACCTCGATATCGGTGGGACGGGCGCCCATCCTGAGCGCGATCGATCCGGCACTCAACGAAGCCGCGCCCTCGGCATCGCCCTCGCGGTTGGCGGTGGCCGCCATCTCCTCGAAGGCAACGGCGAGTTCCACGGACTCTTCGGACGGATTGGTGGGGGTGTCTGAACAGCCCGCTGCGGTAGCCAGCAGTGCAACCACACCCATGAGACGAAACGACAGGGTACGCATGATCGTGTCCTTATGTGCGGGCCGGTTGCGGGCGCCTCCCTCGAGGGTCGCCTCCGGCGCGTTCATGGAGTAGACACCATGAACCCCCGGATACCCCTACAGCTGTCGGGGGCCTGCTACGGTTCCGCGGGGTCAACCAAGTCGGCAAGGGAGAGCCTGAGGGCTTTAAGTGACCGACTCATAAGGGTTTCCACCGTCTTGGCGGAGATCCTGAGGGTCTCCGCGATTGCCACGTAGGTCAGGCCCTGGTCTCGATTCAGCAGGAAGATTTCGCGAGAGCGGGGGGCCAGGGCAGCAAGGGCGGCCTTGATCCGGGCGGCGACTTCCTGGCCCAGAAGCTCCGATTCTGCCACCGCCGGAGTGGCGGGATCGGCGTCCTGGGTGGCCAACCACTTGCCCGCGGTGCGTTGGGAGCGGAGCTGGTTGAGCGCCCGGTTGCGGGTGGCACGGTGCAGGTAGGCCGGGAGTTTCTCCAGATCCGGCAATGATTCGCGCTTGTTCCACAGGGTTACAAAGAGTTCCTGTACCACATCCTCGGCCCCGTCCCGGTTCCTGGTCAGGCTGGCCGCATAGGAGGCGAGCCGACCATACCAGCAGCGGAACAGGAGCTCAAATGCGTCCCGCTCGCCGGCCCGGATTTGAGCCAGCGTGATATCGGTCAGGGTGTCTGGTGTCAGGGCCATAGGCAATAGTGGCCTAATGTCGCATTTTGTGGACCATGGCGACCGGTGTCAGGGTACCGACCCGGCTCGCGTGTCACTTGGAATGAACCCTGCGGATGATCAGGAAAACCATGGCTGACACTCTCTCCTCCGACTTACTGGCCCGCTACCTCAGCGGCGAGGCATCCGACGCCGACCGCGCCGAGGTCGAGGCGTGGGCGACCGTGCCAGCAAACCGGCAGGAGTTGGACCAGCTGCGGGCACTCTGGCATCAGGCCCCCGAACTGACGTGGAATGTGGAAGATGCCTGGCAGCGGGTCTTGGCGCGACTCGATTCCCCCCCCGTCCTGGAAATGTCTGCACCGCGCCGGTGGCTCGGGTGGGATGTCGCCCTGGCGGCCGCGGTCGTACTTGCCATCGGGGCAGGGACGGTCTGGCGCGCGCTCCGAGTCGGCCAGGCGGTGCCGGTGTCCGTGGTGGCCACCACGGCCGGAGAGCGCCGGACGGTGAACCTGCCCGACGGCACCGAAGTGATCCTGGCGCCCGAGTCTGAACTGCGGGTCGCCGCCGACTACGGCACCAACGCGCGACGCGTGGTGCTCCGCGGCGAGGCGTGGTTCGCGGTGGAGCACGACAGCACACGGCCGTTCACGGTCCACACCGCCGGCACGATCACCGAAGACCTCGGCACCGAGTTTCTGGTTCAGGAGCTTCCTGCTGCTGGTGGTGTCCGAGTGGCACTGGTCTCGGGCAGCGCCTCGCTGCGCCAGGCTGGCGCACCGCCCACTTCGGCCACGCTCCTCGCACCCAACGATCTCGCCGAGCTGGCGCCAGGCGAGTTGGTGGCACGGGTGCAGAGCGGTGCGCGGCTGGCTGGCCTGGTGGCCTGGGCCCAGGGTCGGCTGGAGTTTGAGGACACTCGTCTTGCGGTCGTTGCGACCGACCTGGCGCGCTGGTACGGGATTCCGGTGGTGCTGGCCGGGGACGGCCTCGCCGAGCGCCGCTTTACCGGCACGTTGCGCCTGGAGTCCCTGGATGGGGCGCTCGAGGTCCTGCGCCTCTCGCTCAGCGTGCAGATGGAGCGGCGGGCCGATACGCTCGTCATCCGGTAACTGCTGCATGAGGATGCCACCGCGC
>JAWXBA010000288.1:0-2913 GCA_034439775.1 Gemmatimonadota bacterium
CGGTCGCTGTGCCTCAGGTACGCCGGGCTTCAGGAATCGGATCTGTGGCCGGATGGTGGCGGGGTTTGGTGCGGGTTGGAGATTGCGAATCCAGGCCAGGATTCAGGTGGTGGGGTCTACCAATTCCAGAACCGCTCCGGGCGAACGGCCTCGGCTTCGTCGAGGAGGACCTCCCCGGCGATCTGCCGCGAGAGTATCCGAGCGCTCACGCCGGCCAGCAGGATCCCGCTCCGACCGTGACCGGTGGCGTACCAGAGTCCCTCGACGCTCGGTTCCCGCCCGATGATCGGCAGACCGTCGGGGGTGCCCGGGCGCAGTCCAGCCCAGGCTCGGGCCCGAGCCACGCCAGCCAACGAGGGGCAGAGCGCGGCGGCACGCTCGGTCAGACACAGCAACCCTTCCGGAGTGGTATCATGACTGAATCCGGCATGCTCCTGGGTCGAACCACAGAGTGCCTCCGCTCCTCGCGCAAGGAGGTAGCCGCCCCGACCGAAGACGATCCCGGGCTCCACCCCCTTGGGCCATGGGAAGGCCACCATCTGGCCCCGGACCGGCTCCACCGAGATCGGCCTTGGGAGGTTCGCAATCCGGCCGGACCACGCCCCGGCGGCGATGACGACGTGTTCGGCACGATACCGCTCCCGACCCGCAGCACCGATCACCCGGTCGCCCTCGCGTACCAGCGTGGTGATGTCATCCGCCACGATCTGCACCCCGAGGCGGACCAGGTCCTTCCGCAACGCTTCCACCAGCCGAACGGGGTCAAGGGAACCATCGCGTGGTGCCCAGAGGGCTCCATCCGAGGAGCCGACCCAGGGCCAGCGCTCGTGGACCTCAGTGGTGTCGAGCCAATCGCAGAGATGCCCCTGCTGTCGCTGCCAGGCCACCTTGGAGCGGAGGTCCTCCGCAGGCAGCTCCCCGTTGGCCAGCTGGAGGATACCGCAGGGGTTAAGTCCGACATCCACGCCAACCGACTCCCGAAGGACTTCTGCCTCCTCCACCCAGTATTCCCGCCCGGCCAATCCGAGGTCCAGCAGGGGATCGTCCGCCCGGGCCTCGACCTGGGGAGCAAGCAGGCCCGCCGACGCTGGCCACCCCTCCCCACCTCGAGTTCCGCGCTCGATCAGGCGCACCGTCCGTCCGGCCTGGGCCATGGCACGGGCACACGCTGCCCCCACCACCCCACCCCCAATAATCAGAACATCTTGGTTGACAATCACTTAGACCTCGACGAAACTTTTTGAAACGTCCGGCGTAATGTGGGACGTCCGAGAGTTGCAGGGCCATTCCTCTGAAGGAGCAAGAACATGATCCGGTCGGTCGCAGGTTTCGCGGGCTTCGCAGTTGTCGCGCTGATTGGCCTCAAGGTGATCATGGGGCTCCTCGGCGGAATTTTCGGTATTGTGTTGACGCTGCTCTGGTGGGCATTCTGGGGCTGGGTGTTCTACAAGATCCTCAAGGTCTTTGCCCCCGGCGTGGCCTCCCGCGTCCGCGAAGTCGTCACGGGCAAGTCCAGCGCCTGAATCACCCCTCCGGTGGGGAGGAGCTATGGGCATGGTGAATCCGCCAGCCCACTCCTCCCCGCTCGGCGGGTACCAGCACAAACGTCGCCACTGCTTCCCGGGCAACTCCCTGCGCCCGGGACACCCATCGATACGCCACCGTGGCCCATGCCATCCCCTCACGAACCTCGATCTGTGAGTTGCTGACCTCCACCTCGCCCCCGGTCGCCAGACCGGCATAGCGCGGCGGCAGCTGGCGCACCTCCCCGTTGGCGAGCACCATCGCGCCGGTGGTGTACAGGGGGGCAGCCAGCTCCAGCCGGGCGTCGGCCGCCAGGGCTGCGGCGATCAAGTCCACCAGCGATTCGTCCGCCGCCTGGTCCACGACCATCCGGACGTCGGACTCGGCGGCCCGGGCGGCTCCACCGCACCCCGCCACCGCCACCACCAGGAGCAGGGCGCCGTTACGGTCCATTGCCCGGGGCAAGCGTCATCTTTTCGAGCCGCAGGGTGATCGTCAGCCAGGGCAGTCGCGACCTGATCTGGACCGGGATGCGGCGGTCGTCGTCGGTAATCCAGATCCGGGCATCCGAGCGATTGGAGAACAGCCCGTCGTCCCCGATCATCGGCTGCAGCACAATGCAGGGGACCTTGGTCCCGTCGGGAAGCTCCATCGTCTCCCGGCTATGCACCCGGACAATCAGCGGGTTCTTGGCCGCCTTGAAATAGTTGTCGAACCGGTACGCCTTGCCCACTTCCAGGTGATGGGTCCGCAAATAATAGACGATGGCGGCATCGTCGACCGGTGCGGCCGGGGTCTTCTCCGTCTTGACCACCCCTTCCTGGCGATAGAAACCTGAATCCGGATAGATCTCGTACCGGCGGATCCGATGCTTGTCATTCTGGTTCATCTCCTGATGAAACCGGAGCGAGACCAGGTTTTCCACGGAGGTCCAGGATTCATTGACATCGTCGAGCCGGAAGAGGCGGTTGCCCCCTTCGATGTGGTACCGGAAGTTGAAGGCCGGGATCCCGCGCACGGTGTCGATCCTGGTGACTGACATCGACGCCTTGCCGAGGGTAATGAACCCCGCCTTGGCGGAGTACTCGAACGCCTCCCCGACGCCAAAGGGGTAACGACCCGGGGGCGGGTTCCCATCTGAGTGCAGCAGCGGACCGCCGGCCTGGAGCAGCAGCGCGAGGAGCAGGAAGGCGGAACTCATTGGCGGGCCGCCTCGCCCAGATCGAGCCGCCGGAGTGCCGCGCCTGCCCGCCACAACTCACGGGCCCGGGCCCAGGGTTCGAAGCGGCTCGGCCGCGGCCGGCGATCGGTCCGTTCGATGGTGGCTACTGTTTCGACCTGACGGGCGTGCATGGCGGCGCGCCCCAGCAACTCGGCGTTGGCGGCCCA
>JAWXBA010000289.1:0-9360 GCA_034439775.1 Gemmatimonadota bacterium
ACCTGCATGAACGCCGGCACCAGCACCATTCGGATGATCGTCGCATCCAGCAGCACCGCCACCGCCAGCCCGAAGCCCACGAACTGCATCAGCAGCACCCGCGCAAACGCGAATGCGCCGAAGACCAGGATCATGATCAATGCCGCCGAGGTGATGACCGAGGCGGTGGCCGAGAGGCCCTCCATGGTGGCCTCGGTGTTCTTGCCGGTGCGGTCATAGGCTTCCTTGATCCGGCTCAGCAGGAACACTTCGTAGTCCATGCTCAACCCGAAGACCACCGCAAAAACTACCACCGGCACCACCACCACGATCGCCTCGGTGGGCCCCGCCAGCCGGAACAGCTCCGCCCCCACTCCGTACTGGAACACCAGCACGATCAGGCCAAAGGTGGCGGTGACCGAGAACGAGTTCATGATCACCGCCTTGAGCGGCACCAGCACCGAGCGGAACGCCACCGCCAGCATGATCGCGGTAACGCCGAGCACCAGGAGGATCAGCATCGGCACCTGGCGCAGCATCAGGTTCTGGGCGTCGAGGCTGCCGGCGATGTAGCCACCGACCCGGAGCTCGGCCCCCTGCAGCCCGCGAATCGCATCGCTGGCCAGCAGGGCGCGGAGATCGCGCACCACGTCGGTGCCGGTCGTCAGCGAGGTGGTGTCGGCCAGCACGATGTCCACCAGCGTGGCGCTGCCATCGGTGCTGAGGTAGGCATCGAGGAAGTCGGGATACTGGGCATGGGCGGTTTCGCGGTCGCCATAGAGCAGCGAGTATCCCAGGATCGAGGTCCCGGGCTCCAGGTCCACCAGGCTGCGCACGTCGGTGACTCGCGGGTCGGCGCGCATGCTGTCCGACAACGCCCGGAGTCCGCGCAACCGGAGGGCGGCGGTGACCCGGTCCCCCTCGGGCACCTCGACTAGCACCCGGATCGGGAGGAGCACACCGGACGCCCCCATCCCGGTCAGCGCCTCGACGCCGCGTCCCGCCTCGGTGGCCGTGGGCCACCAGCCCCGCGCCGGCAGATCGATCTTGATCCAGAACAGCGGGGCGGTCAGCACCGCAATGGCGCTGAGGCCCAGGGCCAGGGCCCGCAAGGGGTGACGGGACAGGGTGCGGGCCCACTTTTCCCAGACCTGCGGGGCGTGATACCAGGCCAGCTTGCGGGCCAGCCATTTGGGCCGGTCAATGGAGCGTCCCAGGACGGCCAGGAGCGCCGGGAGCAGGGTGACCGAGAGCAGCACCGCCACCGCCACCACCACCAGCCCGCCGACACCGATGCTCCGGGTTTCCACCATCGGGGTAATGAGCAGCGCCCCGAACCCGACAGCCACCGTCATCCCGGAGGTGATGACGGCCACCCCGGCGGTCTGCATGGCGCGAACCGCCGCCTCGTGGCGGCGAAGCCCGCGGGCCAACTCCTCCCGGAAGCGCGTCACCACCAGGAGCGAATAGTCGATCCCGACGCCCAGCCCGATCATGGTGGTCATGTTGAGGACGAACACCGACATCGGGGTGACCTTGGCCAACATCCCCACGATGGTGAGCGACACCGCAATGGCCACCAGCGCCACGACCAGTGGCAGCAGCGCCGCCACCAGCGCACCGAAAGCCAGCAGCAGCACCACCAGCGCCACGGGGAGCAGGCGGAGTTCCAGGCGGCGGGCGTCGGCGGCGCTGACGGTGCGGATGTCGAAGTCGAGCACCGAGCGGCCGGTGACTGTTACGCTGTAGCTGTCGCGCTGGGGAAGCCGGTCCAGCGCTTCGTGCAGGATCTGCCGCACCGGTTCCACCAGCCCGCCGGCGCTATCGGGTTGCTGGGTGTCCAGGGCCACCAGGAAGAAGGTGCTGCGCTCGTCCTGGGCCAGGAAGGATTCGTCGCCGCCATCGCGCCACGTCACCACGGTGCGGACGAACCCGGCACGTCGCGTCGCCGCCACCAGGGTGTCGAGGGCGGCATGGGCCGGCCCCTCCCGGAAGCTGCCCGGCGCCGTCACCACCACCGCAAAGAAGTCCTGAAGGGGGCGTCCGAACCGTTCGGTGATCCGGGCCTCCACCAGACGGGCTTCGGTGGGGCGCTCCGAACCGCCCCGGAGGTTCAGCAGTACCGGGGTGGCGGGAGCGCGCACGAAGGCCACCACCGCCACGACCGTCCAGACGGCGAGGACCAGCCATTTGAGGCGAACCACCGCCCGAGCCATCGGGGTAAACACCTGTCGAACGCCTCCGGGGCCGCAGCGCGGCAGGTCTGGAACGCAGGTTGCAGGACATGGGGCAAGATGTGCCCGGGGCATAGTTTAGGCGTGCGACCCACCCCACGCCAGTCGTGTGGTGGTGCCGGGGGGCCTTGGCGTCCCATATTGAGGAGTGAACATGTCGAGGGCTTTGCCGCTGATCGTGGTCGTCCTGCTCGCCCTGCTGCTCTTGGGGCGGGCCCGGCGCGTCGCTGGGGAGGGTGGGGCGGTCGTGCTGGCGGCGCCTGCAGCGGTCGAGCCCACCGCGGTCGAATCAAGCATCGACGCCACGGTTCAGCGGGCGGCGGACCCCCCGGAGGACCCAACGCTCCGGCCAGATACCCCCGAACTGGACCGGCTGGTGGTGCTGGCCAGCCGCCAGCGGCTGCTGCGGGAACAGCGCTACACCTACATCGATTCGCTGTTGGCGACGACGGATTCCGTGGTGCGACGCTGGGAGGACCGCAACGGCAGGCCATTCCGAGTGGCGCTGGTCGACGCACCCGACCTCCCGGGCTGGCGCCCGACCCTTCCGACCATGGCCCGGCGGGCCTTTGCCGCCTGGCAGGAGGTGTACCCCGAATTGCGATTTGAGGTGGTGGCCGACCCGGCCGGCGCGGAGATTGCCGTGCGATGGGTCGAGAAATTCGAGATGGAACGCACCGGACAGACCGACCTGGCGTTCCTGCCCACCGGGCCGATCCAGCGGGCCGATATCCAGCTGGCCCTCCAGAGGCCGGACGGCCAACCGCTCCTGGATATCGGTCTCGGGGCCGTGGCGATGCACGAGGTCGGCCATGCCTTGGGGTTGCCCCACTCTGGCAACCCCCGGGACGTGATGTTTCCCGATACGCGGACCGGCACGATTTCATCCCGGGACCGCGCCACCCTGGTGCTGCTCTATGCGGTGGCACCCGGCTCGTTGCGGCTCGATCGTTGATCAGGACGGCGCGCGCTGCGCTGCTCGGCCTTGGGGTCGCGGCGGCGGTGGCGTTGCCCGCCCCCGCCGCCGCCCGGCAGTTTGCCGATGTCGATGCGGCGGTGCGGCTCGCCATCAAGGACCAGGTCTTTCCCGGAGCGGTGGTGGTCATCGGCCGCCGTGACACGATCCTGTACGCCAAGGGGTTCGGCCATTTCACCTGGTCGGCCACTTCGCCGGTTCCCTCTCCCGACTCCACCCTCTGGGATATCGCCTCATTGACCAAGGTGGTGGCCACCGCCAGCATTGCGATGGCGCTGGTGGACCGCGGCCAGCTCGACCTGGACGCGCCGGTGGCCAACTTCCTGCCGCGATTCGTCGGTGATGGACGGGAGCGGGTCAGTGTCCGGATGCTCCTGGACCACACCTCGGGACTGCCTGCCTTTGCCCCGTTGTACAAGGATGCGGACACCCGGGAGCAGGCGATTGAGCACCTTTGGGCGGTGCCGCTGCGACAGCCGCCAGGGCGCAGCCCCGACTACAGCGACCTGAACGCCATCCTGCTCGGCCTGATTGTGGAGCGGGTCACCGGCGTGCCGCTCGATCAGCTGGCGCGTCAGGAGGTGTTCGACCCGCTGGGGATGGAACAAACCCTCTTTGCGCCCGGCGCCGTGCTCCGGCCCCGTATCGTGCCCAGCATGAGCGACGATCAAGGGCCAATTGCCGGCCGTCCGAGTGATCCCAACGCTTTTGCGCTTGGCGGGGTGGCCGGCCACGCCGGCGTCTTCGGCACCGGCAGCGACCTGGCCCGGTTTGCCCAGGCGTGGCTTCGGGAGGGTCGGCTCGCGGACGGCCAGCGCTGGGTTTCTGCGCTGACGTTGCGCCAGTTCCTGCAGCGCAGTTCCGCCACCAGCACCCGCACTCTCGGCTGGGATACCCCGGCGCGCAACCCCTTCCTCAAGACCACGACCTCGTTTGGCTCCATGTCCAGCCCGGTTACCTACGGGCACACCGGGTGGAGCGGCACCTCGCTCTGGCTGGATCCGGCCGGCGACCTCTTCGTGGTCATCCTGACCAATCGAAGCTTTGACCCGCAGGCCCGGCAATCGCTGATTGCCATTCGGGATGTGCGGCACCGTGTCTCCGATGCCGCCCGGACTTCGGTGCTGGCGTTGTGCGCGATGGCAAACACGGTGCGGTGCTGATTGGAAGCGAGCAGTGAGAAGCAAGAAGCGAGCAGTAAGGAGGAGGTCGATTCCCGAGACCCTGCGACTGCTACCGGCGGTGGCGTTCCAGGTATTTGAGGTCGTCGCCGTCGGTGCGGACCAGGTACACCGTGCCGGCCCCGAAGCCCGCCACCACCGCCGCGGTGGGCAGGGTCGCGGCTCCCACCAGCCGACCCTGGGCATCGAAGATGTCGTAGCGCCAGGTCCGGTCCCCGGTGGAATGCCCCCGGCCGATCCAGATCTCCCCTTCCGGGGTAATCAGCAGCGTCTCCGCGATGAACGCCGGCATCCGCTCGGGGAAGTCCTCGTCCCGAAACTGGATTCCCCCGCCTGGGGGTCCTGACCCCCCGCCGAGCCGGAGCGCGGTGGACCGTCGGGTGGAGGCCTGCTCTCGGAAGCTGGCGCGATCGGCGCTGGATACCGGCGGTGGGGTCACCGCGATCGGATCGCCGACCCGGACCGCTCCATCGGTGGTGACGATCGTCAATCGATAGGGGTTGTGCAGTGCGATCACCACCGCGCCATCGGGCAGGACCCCCCACGCGTCCAGGGCTGGGAACGGGGTGATGCTGCGCGCGAGGGATGCCGCTCCCTCCGGGCGCCGAAGGATCACGCGCCCCCCACTCCAGACCTTCGTGAGCGCCTGGCTCTGTCCGTTCACCGGGTTCCAACGCACCACCACCACCGAGTCGACAAATGTGCCCCGGTCCTGATCGAGGCTGCTGGTCTCGAAGTAGACCCGGCCGCGGCGATCAGTGCCGCGCGCCGCCGTCAGGGCGCCGCCGGTGGGAGTCGTGGATCCCACGAAAGTGCCATCGGCAGCGATCTGGTGGAGGCGTCGCTGTACTGCGTCGAACAACAGGGTGGTGTCCGCGACCCCCGCGAGTGGGGCCCTCGGGAACCGATACTCGCCCGGCCCGTCACCCTGCCGCCCGATTGGTCGGCGCGTGCCGGTGCCGAAGTCCACCACGAAGACTGTGCGTTCCATCTGGTCGGTGACGATCGCCCGGTTGCGTGGCAGTTCCCGCAACCCGGCCACCTGGCTGAACGCCTCCGGCACCGTCGCATCCGGCTTGCCGGTCAGGTCGACCTGGCGCTGTGAAAAAGCAGGCCGCCCCGGCAGCGTGGCAAGGAGCAGCGCAACCCAGAGCGGTCTCATGGCAATCCCGACGGTGAGGGTGGCGCGGCAGGCTGGACGAACCGGGGGCGCCTGCCGCACCGAAACCTACCGCCCTACCATGTCCCGCAGCGCGGCGATGACTCGCGGGTCATTGGAGTTGGACAGCCGCTGAATTGCGGTCCGGCGCAGAGCGGGGTCGGTGTCGCCCTGGGCCACCGCCAGCAGCTTGTCGATGGCGGCCCGATCGCCGCGCTCGGCCAGCAGGCCGAGGATGGTGCTTCGCGGCGATCGATCCGACAGGCCATCGTACAACGAGATCAGATCGGCACTGGTGGCACCGGCCTGCGAGGCCGCCCGGAGGGCCCGGGAGACGGCCGATGCCTCGCCCTCCTGGCGCGCCATCGAGATCAACCACTGGACGTTGGCAGCTCCCCCGGCGCTGCCCACCGCCGACAGCACGGCGTCACGCTCGGTCTGCGAACTCAGTGAGGGGTAGACCTCCCGCAGGATCGCCACGTCCTGCGCCGTGGCATAGCTCCGGCCGAGCCCCTTGAGGGCCGCGACGCGGACGCCGTCCGGGCGGCTTCCGGCGCGGACCGCCGCCCGAAGATGGGCCCGCGCCCGGGGGTCGCCCGAGCCGGCCAGGGCGCCCATCGCGGTCCTGGCAATCCAGGGGTCGTTGGAGGACGCCAGGGTGATCAGGGTCGGTATGCCAGAACCCTCGCCCCCTCGAGCCAGCGCACTCATCGCACTCTCCCGGATCGCCGGAGCGTCCGACTCATCTCTGGCCATCCGGGACAGCGTCTCGAGCGCCGCCGTGGCTTGGGCGCCGGGGAGGTGATCGGCTTCCCGGCTCAGCCAGGAAATGGCGCTCTGACGAATCTGCCGCGACAGGTCCCGATTGGTGGCCAGCGCCTGCAGCGCCGGCAGCACGTTGGCGTCGGCGGCAAGCATGGCGGGGAGCAGGGCCGACTGCCCCGGGCGCCCCTCCACGGTGCGGGCCAAGCCGAGCAGGTACTCCGCCGCCACCGCACCGGAGACGGCGCCGAGGTCCTGGGACTCGCGGGTGGCGGCGTCGGCGCCCACGCCGGTTTCGAGGCCGACCACCTGGTTGTCGGCCCGCAGCACCGTGACCCGCACCGGGCCAGCCAGGCACGGCCGGCTCTCTGAATCTCCCGAGAAGGAGTACGAGCCGCTGCTGACGTTGACGGTGGTGCCGTAGCGGACGAACCCCGGCCCGCCACAGACGCCGTCCCGGGCGGGGAACGAGAAGGCGATGGCGGCGTTGGCCGGTGCTCGGGAAATGCGTTCGGCCAGGCCCTGGGCCACGACCGCCGGTGCGGCGGCCAGCGCCAGCGCGCCGGCCATGAGGAATCGGGGTCGGGTGGCCATGGTGCTACTTCCCGATCAGTTCGAGCAGGATCTGGGTGGAGCGCGGATCCTTTTTGCGGGTCAGCGCCGAGATCGCCTCGGTGCGGCTCCGTGGATCGGTACCGTTGCGGATGATCTCCACCAATTTGTCGGTGGCGGCGTCCTCGTCGCGGGCACCGAGCACGCCGATCACCGACGACCGCAGCTGCCGGTCGGTCAGGTCGTCATAGAGCCGGATGATCTCACTCAATGGGAAGCGCTCGCTGCGCATCCGGCTCAGTGCCGAGGAGCGGTACCGCGAATCCTCACTGGTGTTGCGCACGATGCTCATGATCCAGCCGTCGTTGGCCGGCCCGCCGGCCCGTACCAAGCCGCTGATGATGGCGTCCTTGACCTGGCGGCTCGATTCCCTGGCGTACACCCCGCGCAGGAAGGCAGCGTCCTCCTCGCTCAATCCGGTGGCGCTTTCGACACCCAGTCGGTACATCCCCTCGGCGGGCAAACCCACGGCGGCACGCGGGGTCTCCGCGGTCACCCGACCCACCACGAACGGCTCGCGCACCGCCTGCGCAGTCACCCGACCCACCACGAACGGCTCGCGCGCCGCCTCGACGGTGGTGTGCCGCGGCGCGAGATTGACGGAGTTCCCGCCGCCGCCGGAAATGCTGCCGGTCATCGTCGGCGCAAAGCCGGCCCCGAAGGTGGTCACGAACCCGCTGCCCCCGGTCATGGTGTTGACGGCGCTGACCCGGAGGTTGTCGCTCAGGTCGGTCCGCTCGACATAGCGGCGGAGCAGCCGGCTGGCCTCGGGAGAGTCGTTGCTGCGAAGTGCGGACAGTACTGCGCTCTGGGTCCGCTCATCGGAGCTGCTGGTAAAGATCTGTTCCAGGTTGCGGATCGTTTCCGGGCCCTCCTTCCGGCCCAGGATGGCAATCGCGTCGCTGCGCACACTGCGATCAGGATCGTCGCGGGCGACGTCCAGCAGCCGGGTGGCAACGTCGGGCTCACTGCGCCGGCCAAGGAGGTACACCGCCCGCCGCCGGAGCGTCACCGAACATTCGTCGCGCTGGGCCAGCACCCGGCCCAGCACGGGACCGACGGCCGCCTCGTCCTGGCGCGCCAGGGCATTGAGCGCCTCGGCGCGCACTTCCATCTCCTCGCGGTCGCAGGTGGTGCCTTGGGCATTGGCGGCCCGCACCGCGGCTGCCGCCTGGGCATCCCCGCGCGAGGCCAGCGCGCCATTGATGCGCACCTGGAGCGCGGCGGCATCGGAGTCGTCGGCGGTGGCGGGATACCGCGTCTGCTGCGCCTGCAACGCCAGCAGGGCGTTGCGGAGATCCCCGGTGGAGCCGGCCCGGTAGAGGGCAAAGGCGCGCCAGTACAGTGCCGCCGGAGCGCTCTTCGCGGTGGGGAAGCGCTCCTGGAAGGTCTGGAACAATTGGGCCGCCCGGCCGTACTCGCCACGATTCAGGGTCTCGCGCGCCTGGCGGTAGAGCGAGTCCTCGGGGGTGCCCTGCTGCGGCCGGAGCGAGGCGAGGCCGCCGAGGCGACCCAGTTCGCTGTACGCCAGCGGTTCCAGACCCTGTGCCGCCAGCAACTCCGTGCTCCGCAACCGATCCTGGAGCTCCACCAATCGCTGGCCCGACAGCTGTCCCGACAGCTCGGACTGGAGGTTGGTCATGCCGAGTTGGGCGCGAAGGCGCGCCTCCCGCATTGCTTCCTGCGACATCAGGAGCTGTTCGCGGAATTGTCCGCTGAGGAGCGACTCACGATTCCGCATCTCCTCCCACCGGCCGGTGAGTTCGCGCGAGAGGGCCGCCTCCCGGACCCGCTCCGCCTCCAGCCGCTGACGTTCGATCGCCTCGGCGGTGCGAGCCGGCGGCGATTGCCGCGCAGCCACCGGCATCGCGAGGAGGGGCAGGGACAGCATCAGGATCAGGGTACGCATATGGGAGCATCCTTGGTCTGGGACGGGTCTACTGGGAGTTGGCGAGCATTACCCGCAGGCGCGGCATTACATCGCGCTGGTCCAGCGCCTGGTCAATCAGGTAGACGTCGGCACCGTTGGGACCGTTCGGCAGCCGGGCAATCTGGACCAGTACCAGCTCGAGGTCGTCGAGCAACCCGGTAACCCCGGCGTCCACCGAGCCGGGTGAATCGAGCAGCAGGCGCGTCGTCGCCAGCAACTCGCTGGCTCGGGCCCGGGAGTTGTCGAGCGGGCGCCCCTGCTCGGTTTCGTTGGCCAGCGTTACCAGCAGCGCGGCGACCTGTTCCAGGTATCCGCTGGCAATGCCGACAAACGGTTGGGCGTCGGCGCTGGCCAGGGTGCCAGGCCGGATCATCGTATCGGGCTGCGCCGCAAGATCGAGGGCGCGGCTCCCGGTGGGGATGAACGACGGGGTCAGCTGACCGATGCCGAACCCGATGGTCAGCATCGCGGCGAGCGGCCACCAGCGACGGATAACCGGGCCGACGGCGCCTGGCCTCGTCCCCGCG
>JAWXBA010000290.1:0-3154 GCA_034439775.1 Gemmatimonadota bacterium
GAACAGGCCCTGGTTCTTGCGGGCGGCGGCAGAGTCGCCCTGCTCCAGGCCGCACCCCATCGCGGGTGCCGCCCTCCACCCCCTTTGACTCATCCACTCTTCCCCGTTCCCTCTCACCTCCCCCTCCCTCTGGCGCAAATCCCATCCAAGCCCTAACTTGGGGGTTCCTTCACAACAACCGGGGCCATCGAAATGCGCCTATTCGCGTCTGCCTTGCTCGTGGGCACCGGCCTGGTGTCCACTGCCCCACTCCGCGAGGTCCAGCCGGTCCGGGCGGTCGCCGAGTACAACGACAACCTCCGCCCGGCCGGGACGATGGCCCGCGGGGAGTTGACCTTGGAGCTTCAAATCCAGCAGGCACAATGGTTTCCGCTCGGTCCCGGGAAGGGCAGTGGCACCGTGTTCGCCTTTGCCGAGTCGGGGAAGTCGCCCTCGATTCCGGGACCGCTGCTGCGGGTGTCCAAGGGCACCGTAGTGCGGGTCCGGGTGACCAACACCACCGATACCACCATGGTGGTGTATGGGCTGACCGGCCGACAGCAGCCGGCTCCCGACTCCCTGATCGTGGCCCCGGGCGCCACGGGGGAGGCCCGTTTCGTGGCCGACGCCGAAGGGACTTACTACTACTGGGCGGCCCAGGTGGGCTGCACCTTCGAGAACCGGATGTACGAGGACAGCCAGCTTAACGGCGCCTTCATTGTGGACCCCGCCGGCGCGGCCGCGCCGGCCGACCGGGTGATGCTGATCTCCGGCTGGGTCATGGCCAAGCTGCCGGACGGCGAGCCGGACCTCAACTTCGAGTTCTTCGCGATCAACGGCCGCCCCTGGCCGAATACCGAGCGGCTCACCTATGCGGTGGGCGACTCGATCCGCTGGCGGATCATCAATACCACCCCCGCCCCGCACCCGATGCACCTCCATGGCTTCTACTTCCGGGTGGATGCCCGTGGCGACATCGAGCGCGACACCTTGTACTGGCCCGGCCAGCGCCGGATGGCCGTCACCGAGCTCTCGACGCCCGGGACCACGATGGCGATCGCCTTCTCGCCGGATCGGCCCGGCGGCTGGGTCTTCCACTGCCACCTGAACTGGCACGTGGTCAAGAATCCCGCCGTGGGTGAGTTCATGCTGGGCCCCCAGGAGCGGGAGGCCGAGGTCACGACCGCCCACGCCGAGCACGACCCCAATAACCACGTCGAGAGCGGCATGGGCGGGTTGATGATGGGGATCACCATCACCACCCCACCAGGATATACCCTGCCGACCGGGGCCCGCCGGCAGATGCGGCTGTTCGTCAACGACGGTCCGCCACCGGCCGAGGGGCTGCCCTTCCCGCGCTACGCCTACGTGCTCCAGGAGGGCGCGCGCGAGCCGTCTCCCGATTCGCTGCGCTCCCCCGGCTCGACGCTGGTGCTGACCAAGGGAGAGCCGACCAGCATCTGGGTCGTGAACCGCACCGCCCAGCCCACCCAGGTGCATTGGCACGGCCTGGAGCTGGACAGCCCGTTCGATGGCGTGGTGGGCGTGGGTGGCATGCCCGGCATGCCCACACCCGCCATCATGCCCGGTGACTCGTTCGAGGTGCGGATCACCCCGCCCCGCGCCGGGACCTTCATGTATCACACCCACATGGACGAGGTCCTGCAGCACAGCGGTGGCCTCTGGGGCGCCTTCCTGGTCATGGAGCCGGGCCAGCGGTGGGACCCGGAGCACGACTTGACGTTCCAGGTCGGCGAGGCGAACGGTTTCGAGAACATCCTCAACGGTACGACGACCCACGCCAAGCGGGTGCTGAACAGCGACACCGACTATCGGTTCCGGCTGATGAACATCTCGATGCGTGGCCCCAACCTTCAGTACTGGCTGGTCAGGGACGGGGCGCCCGCCCGCTGGACGCCGCTGGCCAAGGACGGGTTCGACTTGCCGGAGTATCGTCGCCAGCTGGCTCCGGCAAAGCAGGTGGTGAGCATCGGCGAAACCTATGACTACCAGGTCAACCTGCTCCCCGGCGACTACGCCCTCGAACTCCGCCAGGGCAATGGCAACCTGGTGACCCGGGTGCCGATCCAGGTGCTGGCCTGGCAGGATCCAGTCGTGCAGATCGCGTCGGCGGTGTTGCCGCTGCCCGAGGGGCTCCGGGCCGGCGCCACGGTGCTCGGCTACCGAAGCACCGGCACCCCGCTGGTGGAACTCCGCAAGGGCACCAACGGGATGATCTGCCTGGCCGATGATCCCGTCATCCCGGCGTTTCATGTGGCCTGCTACCACGAATCGATGGAGCCGTTCATGCTCCGCGGCCGCCAGCTCCGGGCCAATGGCGTCACCGGCGAGCAGGTGGACACGGTGCGCTACAAGGAAGTCGCCGAGGGCAAGATCAAGATGCCCACGCAGCCGGCCGCACTCTGGCAGCTGAGCGGCCCGCCGGGCAGCTACGATGCCGCGACCAACGAGGTCAAGGGGGCCCGCCACCTGTACGTGGTGTACATCCCGTTTGCCACCACCGCCACGACCGGGATCCCCAGCACGCCCTCGCAGGACCAGCCGTGGCTGATGTTCCCCGGCACCCCCAAGGCGCATATCATGTTCGTGCCGCGGATGTAAGGGGGAACTGAACCGTTCCGTGTCCGGGTGGGTGCGGCTCATGGTGGGCGGGAACTGTACAGTTCCGTGTACTGCGACGTTCCTAGCACGGTGAGCGGGAACTGCTTTGGCTCTTCCCCTCGGCTTTTCCCGCTCACCATGCTAGGGACTCTCCCGAACAGGGAGCCATACAGTTCCCGCCCACCACGCTGAGAGCGCTCCCGTGACCGGAACCGCGCTGATCCCCGCAGGAAATGCATTTGCGATCTGGGCGGTCCTCCTGGCCGGGGCCGCCTTCGCGGCCTGGGCCGAGCACACCCGATGGGGGCGCAAGCTCTCCGGCGTCCTGGTGGCCATCCTGTTGGCGATGGTCCTTTCCAACCTGCGGCTGATCCCGCAGGCCAGCCCCACCTACGACACCGTCTTGTCCTACCTGATCCCGATCTCCATTCCGCTGCTGCTGTTCGATGCCAATCTGCGCCGCATCATCCGCGAAACCGGGCGGATGCTGCTGGCCTTCGGCCTCGGCACGGCGGGGACGGTTGTCGGGGTGCTGGTGGGGGTGCAGCTGGTA
>JAWXBA010000291.1:0-17701 GCA_034439775.1 Gemmatimonadota bacterium
AAGAGGCGTGCAATGACGAGGAGCGAATCGGTGGTGGTCTGGATCTGCCCCGTCACGACCGTGCCCGCCTTGGCGCGCCGCGCCAGGGCCAACGCGTCGTCCAGTGAAAGGCGCGCCTTCTCGCCGAGCCCCTCCGCGTCGAGCAGGCTCAGGGTGCGCTCGTAGTCCACCACGTTCAAGTCGCTCCACTGGCCAAAGGTCAGCGTCAGCATGTTGACGCTCCCCTCGCGGAGCCAGGCTACCTCGGGGTCCCCGCTTTGGATCTCGAATGGGGCAACGAGGAAGCCGCTCCCATCCGGCCCCCGTTGCCCGTACCCGAACCAGGCGATCGCGGCCACCACGATCACGCCGGCGCCAACCGACCACGCTGTGCGGCGGCGACGGGCGGGCGCCGGGATGCCGAGCAGTTCGCCGGTGGGGGTCAGGGAGCCACCTGCCAACGCCGCCGCGAAGGCGCGGCCGGTCTGCCAGCGCTTGGCGGGATCCTTGGCCAGACCCCGGTCCACGGCCTGCGCCACCAGCTCGGGAATGTTCGATGCCGCCTGGGCAAGCGGCGGTGGCGTCTCGGTCAGGTGCTTGACCAGCATCCCGGCCACCGTGCTGCTCTGCACCACCGGGGCGCCGGTGCACATCTCGTAGCCAACCAATGCCAGCGAGTAGAGGTCGGAGCGGCCGTCGATCGTGTCGTCGCCGGAAGCCTGTTCGGGAGACATGTACCGCGGCGAGCCGAGGATCATCCCTGCCTGGGTCATCCCACCGTCGCGCTCGACCGCCCGGGCCACCCCGAAATCGGTCAACATCGCCCGGCCTGAGTCGGCGTCGAGCAGGATGTTCTCGGGCTTCACATCCCGATGGATCAATCCCTGCTTGTGGGCGTGGTCGAGGGCCAGGGAAAGCTCACGGAGGATGGTGGCCATCCGTTCGCCGGTGAGCTTCCCCTCCCGGGCCATCAGGTCGCGGAGCGATTCGCCGCGCACGTACTCCATGACGAAAAAGAGGACGCCAGCCGATTCACTGGCGGCGTACACCGGGACGATGTTCGGGTGCCGGAGCCTGGCCACCGTCCGGGCCTCCTGGAGGAACCGGGCGCGCAGGGTCGGGTCCCTGGAAACCTCTGGGTTGATGACCTTGATGGCCACCTGGCGATCGAGGGTGATGTCCCGGGCCAGGTACACCGAGCCCATGCCGCCCTGGCCAAGCAGGCGCTCCACGGTGTACTGGGCACCGAGGGCGGCACGCAGGACTTCCATGGGCTCGGGGGTCTGCTCCGGCGTCTCGGTCAGGGGGCGGCTCGGGGTGGCTGAGGAGAGTACAGCGCCGGGACCTGCTGGGGACCGGCAACTCAAGTATAGACTCGGGGGAGAGGGGGGGCCAGCGGGGGAAATGGTTGCGGCGCGGGTGGTGTGCCGCATTGGGCCTACCGGTCGTGCCGCTCCGGGTCCTCGTGCAGCGCCCGCATCGCGGGCGTGGTAAGGTCATCGAACTGGCCGCGACGGGTGGCCCAGACAAAGGCCCCGATGCCGATGCCCACCAGGAGCAGCGCCAACGGCAGGACCAGATAGAGGGCGCTCACCCGGTGCCCGCCTCGAAGCTGCGGGCCCGCCAGGAGTGCAGCACGACGGTCAGCGAGCTCAACGGCATCAGGACCGCCGCCACCAGCGGGTCGAGGAGTCCTGCCATCGCCAGTCCGGCGCCGATGAGGTTGTAGCCCAGCGCGAACGCGATGTTGCGCCGGACAACCTGGAGGGTGCGCTCGGCGCCGGTCATCAGGTCGGCCAGAGGCTGCAGCCCCGGCCGGCTCAGGAAGACATCGGCCACCGCCAGGCACGCTTCCGCCCCGCCCCGGATCCCGATCCCCACCGAGGCGCGTGCCATGGCGGCGGCATCGTTGACGCCGTCGCCGACCATGACCGTGCCGGCACCGGCCCCGGCCAGGGTGGCCAGCTTCTCCTCCGGGGTGGCGCCACCCCGGATCTCTCCCTGCCCAAAGCCGAGGGTCTCCCCTACCTCGCCGACCACATCCGGCGCATCGCCGGAGAGGAGCCGCAGCTTCCAGCCCCGTGCTCGCAGGCCGCCGAGCACGTCGGCCGACTCCGGCCGAATCGGGTCCCCGAATCCTGCCCGGGCCACTACCTCCCCGTTCACCGCCACCAGCACTGGACTCTGGGCGCGCGGGAGATCGCCAAGGTTTGGGTTTCCTGCAGCGCGAGCACCGACGAACACCGGACTGCCCACCACGACGGTCCGGCCGTCCACCGTGCCCGTTACCCCGCCGCCGATCACCTGCCGAACTTCCTCGGCCACCGGCACCGCCAGGTCGGGCCATGCCGCCCGGAAACCGGCCGCCACCGGATGGGTCGCGTCGCGCTCCAGCGCCAGGACCAGGCCCCGCATCGCGTCCGGGCCATCCCAGCTCCGGAGCGCCGTCTTGCCGGTGGTGAGCGTACCGGTCTTGTCAAAGTAGATCGTGCCGGTGCCGCGGCCCAGGAATTCGAGTGCGTCCCCGCCCTTGATCAGGATTCCCGCGCTTGCAGCCCGGCCAATTGCCACCGAGAAGGCCAGCGGTGTCGCCAGCGCCAGCGCGCAGGGGCAGGTCACCACCAGCAGAGCGATGGCGTGGTCAATCGCATCACTGGGGTCGGTTTGCCACCAGTACGCCACCGTCCCGACCGCCAGCAGCAGGACCACGGCCACGAAGGCGCCCGCCATCCGGTTGGCCAGCGCCACCACCGGTGCCCGTCGTGACGCCGCCGATTCCACCTCGCGGAGGATCCGGCCCAACCGGCTCGATTCCCCGGTCTCCGCAACCCGCACCCGGATCGGGGCGCTCAGGTTGAGCGTGCCAGCCCAGACCTCGCCTCCCGCCTTTACCGCCAACGGCCGGGACTCACCCGACAGCAGGGCGGCGTCGATCTCCGCATGGCCCCCGATCAGGATGCCATCGGCGGCCATCGTTTCCCCGGGCCAAACCTCGATCACCATGCCGGGCACCAGCGCCTCGGTCGGAATCTCTCGAACGGTGCCCTCCTCGACCACCCGTGCGGACGAAGGGCCGAGCGAGTGCAGCAGCTCGGCGCTGTCGGCTGCCGCCCGTTGGGCACGGAGCTGGAGGAACCGCCCCACCAGCAGCAGGAAGACCAGGGTGGCCACACCATCGAAGTAGATCGGACCGCTGGCGGTGACGGTGTTCCAGAGTCCGCGCAGGTAGCCGGCGCCGAGTCCGATGGCGATCGGAAGGTCCATGTGCAGGATTCGCGATCGGAGCGCCGTGAATGCACCCTGGAAGAAGATCCGGCCCGGCCAGAACAATGCCGGGGTCACCAGGACCAGGCTGAGCCAGCGGAAGTACCGCTCAAACTCCGGTTCCATTCCCGCGAACAGCCCGCTGTAGAGCGCCAGCGCCAGCAGCATCACATTCGCGGCCAACGCACCCGCCACGCCGATCCGTTGGAGCATGGCGCGATCCTCGCCCCGCCGTAGGGCGTCTGCCTTGACACCCCGGAACGGGTGCGGCCGGTAGCCCAGCCGGTCGAGGAACCTGGCGATCTCAGACAGCCCTGTCTCGGCGGGATCCCAAATCAGGTGCGCCAGCGAGCGCCCGATCTCCAGCTCGGCGCGAGCCACGCCCGCCACGGTCAGCGGCACCCGCTCCACCAGCCAGACACAAGCGGAGCAGTGCACACCTTCCAGATACAGTTCCGTTTCCAGTAGGCCGTCGTTTCGGGTGCGGACATAGAGCGCGTGGAACGCCGGATGGTCAAACTCCTCAAAGTCCCGTCCACTGGCATGGACCGCCAGCGACCGTCGCTCACCGAGCCGGTAGTATCCCTCCAGCCCGGCGTCGTGCAGCACGCCCCAGACCGTTTCACAGCCGGAGCAGCAGAACTGCTCGGTGCGATCAGGACGCAGGAACCCCGTGGGCACCTCGAGGCGGCAGTGCGCACACGCCGTTGTCGCCGGGGTCAGCAGCTCAGTGGACGACATGGGATCCAGCGCCGGGAGGAACGCTCGCCATGGTGATCCGCCCGGAAATCGTCAGCAGGCCAATGACCACCAGCGCCGCCGCCGTGACAACCGGCAGCCGGCGGCGGAGCGGGCCCAGGGCCCGCTGCGCGGTGAGGCCAACCACCGCCATGATCGGGACGGTGCCGGCCCAGAACGCCGTCATGACCAGCATTCCCGATGGCATCGATCCGGTGCCGGCGGCGGTGGCCACGAAGGCATAGAGCCACCCGCAGGGGAGCAGCGTTGTCAGCAGCCCGAGGGCCCCGGCGCGCAGCGCCGGTGGATGGCGCTGGAAGCGGGTCACCACCCGGGCCAGCATCCGTCGGAACACCGGTGGGGGAGAGGTGCCCGGCACTGACACGCCGAGCGCTGCCGCAATGGTCAACCCTCCCCACAGGACCATCAGGCACCCGGCGACGATCGCCGCGACCCGCGGCACGCCGGCGAGTACGCCGAGTTGATTCATGCCCGAACCTGCCAGACCCGCCAGCGCGCCCAGCAACAGGTAGGAGGCGAGGCGGCCGAGGTTGTACGCCAGGTGGGGTCCCGTCTTCCGGGCACCGGCGTCGCCGGTGTACAGGCAGGTCAGGGGGCCGCACATCGCAGCACAGTGCGGGCTGCCCAGCAGTGATGCCGCGAGCACGGTGCCCACCAGGGCAATCATGGCAGCGGGGCGTCCCGTTCGGTGTCATGGCGCAGCCGGGCGGCAAACCGGTCGTTGCCGCGGGTTGCCAGGAAGCGGAGTTCCCAGATACCGGGACGGGATCCCGCAATGAGTCCAGTGTACACTCCCGCTCCAGCGGGGGTGAGGGTTGCGGTTGCCACCCGGTCGGCCCGGGCATTGTGCGTGGCTGCGACCGTGACCGTGGCGTCGGACAGCGGGGCGCCGGCCGGATCCACAAGTTGAACGGCCAGGACTGCCCGGCCGTCTGCCGTGGGGTGCATGGACCTGACGGTGAGCCGCCACCCCAGCGCAGCGCTCCGCGCCTGCTGCGCCATGGTGGAGTCCCAGTCCACTGCCTTGCGGTAGTAATCCGGCTCGATCGAGAACGAGGGATCGGCGCTGGCCAGTCGCATGACCCAGAGGTTGCCGATTACCGTCAGGCCCAGCACTCCTCCCAAGGCCCAAGGCCAGAGCCGGCCACTCCCGCTCACGGTGCCTCTCCGCTGCCCGGGCCTTGCAGGCGGTAGGCAAACTCTGCCTCGTATCCGGCGGCATCGGTCACCCGGATCGTCACCATGCGGGAGCCATTCTGGAACTCGGCTGGGGGTGCCACCACAAAGAAGCTGTTTTCCGTCGTGCGGCCTGCCGCAACCGGCATCGGGTTGACCGGTGCGATCAGCCGAAACGGCTCGCCTTCGGCCACCGCCACCTGATATGCCCGGGCAGCCTCTCCCCGGTTGGAAATCTTGACCCGCACCTGGTTGATGATCATCCCGTTGGGCTCACGGGTAAACGGTGCCCCGATCCCGCGGAGCAGGGTGACGTCGGTGTCCACCCGGGTGCCGAGGTTGAAGATCAGGAGGCCCAGGGACACGGCCATGACGGCGGGGTAGAGCACCACCCGGGGGCGCAGCAGCCCCTGGGGTGAACCGGCCAGGGATGCCTGCGAGGTGTAGCGGATCAGGCCGCGCGGCGTGCCCACCTGATCCATGATGGCATCGCAGGCGTCGGCGCACTGGGTGCAGTGGATGCACTCCATCTGGAGCCCCTCCCGGATGTCGATACCGGTGGGGCAGGTCTGGACACAGGCACCACAGTCGATGCAGTCCCCCGCGGAGGCATCGCGCTGCTTGACGCCGCGCATCCGTGGCTCGCCCCGGTTGGGATCATACCCGACGATCAAGGACCGTCGGTCGAGCAGCACCGATTGCAGCCGGCCATACGGGCAGGCCACGATGCAGGTCTGTTCGCGGAACCAGGCAAAGTCGGCAAAGATCATGGCGGTGGTTCCCGCCATGACGAGGAACGAGGTCGGATGCTCCAGCGGGGATCGCCTGACCCACTGCACCAGCTGCTCGATCCCCACGAAGTAGGCCAGGAAAGTGTGGGCCAGAAACAGCGAGAGGACCAGGTAGATGCCATACTTGAGCAGGCGGCGCGGATGAAACTGCTGCTGCTCCCGGTCGAGTCCCATCGAGCCGCTGCGGCCGCCCTCCACCCACCGCTCGATCGGGCGGAAGAGGAACTCCAGGTACACCGTCTGCGGGCAGGCCCAGCCGCACCAGACCCGGCCCAGCAGGGCGGTGAGCAGGAAGATGCCCAGGGCAATGCTGACCATGAGCAGCATCAGGAGCAGGGTGTCGGTCGGCAGGAAGGTGGTGCCGAGGAGGGTAAACTCCCGCCGCGGCACGTCGAGCAGCACCAACGGCCTGCCACCGAGGCGGAGGTACGGAATGGCAAAGAACAGCACCATCAGGGAGTAGGCCACCACCCGGCGCCAGCGCCAGAACCCGCCCGGGGAGAGCTTGGGCCGCAACCAGCGACGGGAGCCATCCTCGTTGAGGGTGGAGAGAACCTGGAGCGGGGGACGGCTGGTGGCCTGACTCACGACAGGTCGTCCGGTGGTGATCCGGAGGCGGTGTCTACAGCCGCATCGCCAACAACCCCCTCGGGAGCCTTGGGGCTGGCCGGAGTGGTGCCCCGCAGTGACATGACATAGGCCACCACAGCTTCCACCTGGGCCGGGGAAAGCATCGTGCCCCAGGCCGGCATGCCCTTGGCCAGCACCCCCTCGTTCACGATGGTGTAGACCTCCATCGCGCTCTCGCCGTGGATCCAGGCATCGTCAGTCAGGTTTGGACCGATGACGCCGCCGCCGTCGGGGCCGTGACAGGCCACGCACATCTGGCCGAAGGTGGTCTGGCCAAGGGCCAGGGTCGAGTCCACCGACTTGAGGGCCAACAGCGACTGCTCGGTCGGGCCCGGCCGCAAGGCCGCCAACTGGGCGCGCTGTGCCTCGGCCACCGCCATTTCGGCCTCGTAGTCGGCGATCTGACCCTGTCCGATGCCGATCCCGGGCACATTGAACCAGTACAGCACCGAGAAGATGATGGTGGCCCACCAGGTCCAGACCCACCAGCGGGGCAGGGGATTGTCGTACTCCTTGATGCCGTCGTACTCGTGGTCGAGCAGCATCGATTCATTCGGGTCGGGGTGGTTCACGGCTGGCCTCCGGTCGGCGCGCGAGGTGAGACGGGGAGATCGTCCTGTAGTGGCATCCGGCTCGCGGCCTCGAATTCCCGCCGACGGCTCGGGGCGAGCACCGCAACCAGGATGGCGACGAACGCCAACAGGAAGAGGATCATGGCGGCCTGTGCCCAGCCGGACAGGCCCGCGGCGGCCATGATATCGGAAAGCTTCATCTCAGCGGCCCCCCGCTTCCGCAACCGCTCTGGCGGTGCGGCGAATATCGGTCCCCAGTCGCTGGAGGTAGGCCACCAGCGCCACGATCTCCCGATCCGCCAACCCCTCCGGGCCACCCTGCGCCACGATCGCGGCGGCCAGCGTGGCGGCCTGTTCGCGGGCCATCTCCGGCGCCCGGGTCAGCGCCTCCCCATAGGGGTGGCCCAGCATCGCCAGCACGTCCACCCGCTTCTGGATCGAGGCAAAGTCCAGCGGATCTCGCAACAGCCAGGCGTAGGCGGGCATCGTCGAATTCGGGGTGATCGCCCTCGGGTCCTCCATGTGCCGCACATGCCAGAGGTCAGGGTACTTGCCTCCCTCGCGGGCCAGGTCGGGCCCGATCCGGCGTGAGCCCCAGAGGAATGGCCGGTCGTAGATGAACTCGCCCGGCTTGGAGTATTCACCAAACCGCTCGGTCTCGTGCCGGAACGGTCGGATCATCTGCGAATGGCAGTTGAAGCACCCCTCCCGGATGTAGAGGTCTCGGCCGGCAAGTTCCAGCGGCGTGTATGGCTTGACCGACGCAATCGTCGGGACGTTGGACTTGATCATGAAGGTGGGGACGATCTCGAAGATCGAGGCCACCAGCACCGCCACGGTCACCATCACGGTAAAGGTCACCGGCAATCGTTCCCAGGTACGGTGCCATGCCGCCTCGACGAAGCGGGCAAAGACGCCACCCCGGGGGGTCGCCGCCGCCGGCTCCGGCGCCAGCGGCAGCAGACGCGGTGCCTGCACTTCGGGCTCGGCGTAGGTTGCGGGACGGGTCCGCCAGGTCTTCCAGATGTTGTAGCCAAAGATCACCATCCCCGTCAGGTACAGGCTGCCGCCCACCACGCGCAGCCAGTACATCGGCAGCAGCCGGACCACGGTCTCCACAAAATCGGGGAACTGGAGCCGGCCGGTTTCGTCAAAGGCACGCCACATCAGCCCCTGGGTCAGGCCGGCACTGTAGATCGCGGTGACATAGAGCAGGATGCCCAGGGTGGCCAGCCAGAAATGCACCTCGGCCAGCTTCTGGCTGTACAACCTGGTCTGGTACACTCGCGGCAGCAGCCAGTAGATCATCCCGAAGGTGAGCAGCCCGTTCCATCCCAGCGCCCCGGTGTGGACGTGGGCAATGATCCAGTCGGTGTAGTGGGCCAGCGCATTGACGCTCTTGATCGAAAGCATCGGGCCCTCGAAGGTCGACATCCCGTACGCGGTGATCGCCACCACGAAGAATTTCAGGATCGGATCCGAGGCGACCTTCTGCCAGGCGCCGCGCAGGGTCAGCAGGCCGTTGATCATGCCGCCCCACGAGGGCATCCACAGCATGACGGAGAAGAGCATGCCGAGGGTCGAGGCCCACTCGGGCAGGGCGGTGTAGTGCAGGTGGTGCGGCCCGGCCCAGATATAGAGGAAGACGATCGACCAGAAGTGCAGGATCGAGAGCCGGTAACTGAAGATCGGCCGATCGGCCGCCTTGGGGAGGAAGTAGTACATCAGCCCCAGGAACGGCGTGGTCAGGAAGAATGCCACCGCGTTGTGACCATACCACCACTGCATGAAGGCGTCCTGGACGCCGGCATAGATCGGATAACTCTTGAACAGGCTTGCCGGGATGACCAGGTTGTTGAAGATGTGGAGCACCGCCACGGTGATGATGCTGGCGATGTAGAACCAGATTGCCACGTAGAGGTGCCGTTCCCGCCGCCGGGCAATCGTGCCAAAGAAGTTGACCGCAAAGATCACCCAGACCACCGCAATGGCAATGTCGATCGGCCACTCCAGCTCGGCGTACTCCTTGGCCTGGGTAAAGCCGAGCGGCAGGGTGATTGCAGCGGCCACGATGATCAGCTGCCAGCCCCAGAAATGCAGCGCGCTCAGGGTGTCGCTGAACATCCGGGTCTTGAGGAGACGCTGGCTGGAGTAGTAGACCCCAGTGAAGATTGCGTTCCCCGCAAAGGCAAAGATCACCGCGTTGGTGTGCAGCGGCCGGAGCCGGCCGAAGCTCAGCCACGGCAGGTCGAAGTTGAACATCGGGTTGGCCAGCTGCAGGGCGATGATCAGCCCGACCAGCATCCCGACCAGCCCCCACACGAAGGTGGCGATCATGAACTTACGGACGATGGCGTCGTCGTACCGGAAGGTGTCGAGCTGCGCGGTCATGCGGCGGTCTCCAGGGGCGTCGAATGGGGGGAATCGGGCAGCGCGGAAAATGGCCGGTCCTTCATGAAGGAGCGCCGGAGAAAGTGTGAAGGCTTCTTCCAGGATTGATCCGTCGCACCTCGATCACGCGCCGCGGGTGGCCCGCAATGCATTGAGAATAACGGCAATATCCACCCCCTCCTGAAGCAGGGCGCCCGTGGTGGGGGGGATATGCCCCATCGCGGCTACCGCCATGGCGATGGCAGAGAGGCCCAGTCCCACGCCGAGGCTCTGCCGTGCAATCCGCATCGTGTCGCGTCCGATGGCCAGCGCGGCGGGGATCCCCCGAAGGTCGTCTTCGAGGAGCACCACGTCGGCCGACTCCGCCGCGATCCCGCCGCCGTGGCCGGCCAGGGCCACGCCAACCTGCGCGGTGCTGAGTGCCGGCGCGTCATTGGTCCCGTCGCCCACCATCAGGACAGTGCGGCCCGCCTGGAGCAGAGCTTGGATCCGGGACACCTTCTCCTCCGGCAGCAGGTCGCCTGACACCTCGGCAATCCCCACTTCGCGGCCGATGGTGGCGGCGTTGGCTGACTGATCTCCCGAGAGCATGAGGATCCGGCGCACGCCGAGGGCGGGGAGACCGGCCACGATTTCGGCAGCGTTCGGTCGCACCCGGTCGGCGTACGAGATGATGCCCGCTGCCCTTCCATCCTCCGCGACAAAGGCCTGCAGCCCGCGCTGACTGCCCTGGGCCAATTCCAGGGCCGCCACCGCCCCCGGCGCCTGCTCACGCAGCAGCGAAAGGGTCCCGACCACGACCACCCGGCCCTCCACCTCTCCGCGGACTCCCCGGCCTGGTGCCTCGACGACCTGGCTGACCACGGGAAGCTTGAGCCCTCTGCGGGTCGCGGCCGCCACGGTGGTCTGCGCCAGTGAATGTCCGGAACCCTGCTCAACCGCCGCCGCGAGGCGCAGGAGCTGGTCTGCTGTCAGGTCGCCGACCGGATCGAGACCCGTCACCTCGGGCTGGCCGATCGTCAGGGTGCCGGTCTTGTCAAAGACCACGGTGTCGATCGAGGCCAGCGCCTCCAGGGCACCGCCATGCCGGATCACGATGTGCTGGCGCGCGGCCCGGTTGATGCCGCCGATGATCGCCACTGGTGTGGCCAGGATCAGGGGGCAGGGGGTGGCCACCACCAGCACCGCAAGGACCCGGACCGGATCCCCGGAGACGGCCCAGGCCACTGCGCACACCGCTACCGTCAGCGGCGTAAACCAGACCGCCCAGCGGTCGGCAATCCGCTGCAGCGGGGCCTTGCTGGCCTGCGCGGTGCGGACGAGTTCGACGATCCGGGCATACAGCGATTCCCCCGGGCGGGCGCTGGCCTCGATGGTGAGTGCGCCGTGGCGGTTGATCGCGCCGCTCTGCACCCGGTCCCCTGCCGCCACCGCGACCGGCATTGGTTCTCCCGTGATCCGGGCGGTGTCGAGCTCCGATTCGCCGTCGAGCACCACGCCGTCGCAGGGGAGCATCTCGCCGGGCCGGACCAGGAGCCGGTCGCCGATCTCCACCTCGGCCACCGCCACGTCGATCACGGACCCGGGCGCGGAGAGCCGGTGCACCACCTGAGGGGCGGCGTCCTCGAGTTCGCGCACGGCGCGCGACGCGCGACGCTCGGCGCGACGCTCCAGTTCCTCGCCGCCGCTCTGCATCAGCGCCACCAGAAGGCCGGCGGCGGGTTCCCGCAGGATGATCGCCACGAGAATCGCCAGGGAGGCCACCAGGTCGGCGGCCAATTGGCCGCGCCAGACCCCGCGCAGGGTGCGGAGGATCAGCGGGCCGCCGGTCAACCACAGCCCCAGGGTCCAGACCGGGAGACTCCACGCGGCCAGGTCCGGGATGAACCTGGCCGCGAGGCCAACCAGCAGGAATCCGAGGGCGGCGGCCGGCAGGACCGGCACCGACCAGCGGGAGGTCACGAAACGGTCTGGCGCCGGGCGGCTTGGTGGGAAATCGCCGGGCGGGGCGGCTCGGCGTGGCGGAGGCTGAAGCCCACGCCCCGCACCGTCTCGATCCGCTGGTCCTTGGTCAGCCTCATCAGCTTGCGCCGAAGGTTGCCCACGTGCACGTCGACCACGTTGCTCTCGGGATCAAAGTGCATGTCCCACACCTTTTCGAGCAGGGTGGTGCGGCGCACGACCTCCTCGGGGTGAAGGAGGAAGAACTCCAGCAGCTGGAACTCCTTGGCGGTCAGCTGCAGCGCCGTGTTCCCGACCGAGCTCTGGTGGCGCAGGCGATCGAGGGTGATCGACCCGAAGCGGAGCACATCCAGCCGTTCGGCACCGCCGCGGCGGGTCAGCGCCCGCATCCGGGCCAGCAATTCCTCGAACCGGAACGGTTTGGCCAGGTAGTCGTCGGCACCGGCATCCAGGCCCCGGACGACATCCTCCACGGCATCCCGGGAGGTCAGCATCAGGATCGGGGTGTTGCGCCCCTCCCGCCTGAGCTCCATCGCCACCTGGAACCCGTTCTTCTTGGGCAGCATGACGTCGAGCAGGATCACGTCATACTGATAGACATGCGCCAGGACGGTGGCTTCTTCCCCGTCCGGGGCAACGTCCACGGTGTAGCCCTCTTCCTTGAGGCCCTGCTCGATGAACCCGGCGACCTTCCGGTCGTCCTCCACGATGAGAACTTTCATGGGTCCCAAATTATGAAGGTTTCCATGAACTCAATGGTAACTGATGGTTAAGGTATCTTCATAGTTGTGGGACTGACTCAGCCCCTATCGGCAGTTCCAAGGTGAAACGTCCACCCGCTCCCGGACCCACCGTGGCATAGAGGTTCCCGCGGAGCAACTGGGCCAACCGCCGGGAGAGGGGCAACCCCAATCCGGTGCCCTGGCGCTCCTCACCGGCCTTGGTCTCGTAGACATCAAAGACCCGGTCCACCTGATCCTCCGAGATTCCGGGGCCCTCGTCTTCCACATGGACCCGTGCCAGCCGGTCCACCTGCTCCATCCGTACCACGACGCTCGAATTCAGCGGGGTGTGCCGAATCGCGTTGCCCAGGACATTGACCAGGATCTGCTCCACCCGTTGTGCGTCGGTCCGGCAGGTGATGATTTCATCGGGCAGCAGGCACAGCAACCTGACCCCCTTGGCCGAGGCTGCCGGTTCCAGCCGGGATACGGCATGCCGAATGAGGGCCACGCAGTCATGTTCCCGGATCACCGGCCGGAGGCGATCTTCGTCCAGGCGGCTCAGGTCCAGGAGGTCATTGATGAGGGCACTGGCGCCTTCCGCCGCATCCAGTACCTCATAAGCCGCCCGGGGTATTGTCGCCGGGTCCTTTTTCCGGGTCAGCAACTCGGCCCATCCCAGTACCGCGGCCAGCGCATTGCGCAACTCGTGGTTCACCATGGCAAAGAACCGCTCCCGGGTCCGGTGCAGCTGTTCAACCTCCGCCAGCAGCCGGGCGCTCTCCTCGTGCAGGCGCGCATTTTCGACGGCGCTCGCAATCTGGTGGGCCAGCAACACGGCGACATACTCGTCTTCCTCGGAGAACTCCGGTGCCGAGGTCTTGTCGGTCAGGTACAGCTCGCCGATGACCCCGCGACTGCCAACGATCGGAACGCCCAGGAATGACTTCATCGGGGGGTGACCTGGTGGAAACCCCGCTGAGTCAGGGTGCCGGGTCAGGTCGGGCAGCCGGAGCGGCCGCTGGTCGCGAATCAGCACCCCAAGGATGCCATGTCCCTTGGGGAGGGGACCCATCCTCTCCCGTTCTTCGGCCGGGATCCCGACGGTCGTGAAGCTCTCAAGGCTCTTTCGGTCGGCAGCGAGGAGCCCGACAGCGGCATACTTGGCGTGCAGCAACCGGCGGCTCAGCAGTGCCACCTGGTCGAGCACCGTTTCCAGGTGGACCTCCGATGCGAGCGCCGAGCCGGAGGTAACGAGGTGCTCGAGGCGCTCGGAGAGCGGGGCTTGGGATTCGGGCATGCTGGATCTTATCCCGATCGGTTCCCGCAGGCCATCATGCCGGTTCTTCGATCAAGCTTCACGGTTCCTTCAGGCAGTGGGCGCTACTGTCACATGCAATGACCCGGACCCTGACACCCGCGGGAGTGCACCGCGTTGTCGTCGCGTGCGAAGACTCGTCGGCCGCCCCCGAACTGTTCTCGGTGGCCCGGGAGATGGCCTCGCGGCTGGGCGCGGACCTGACCCCGGTGCGCGTGCGGGCGGTCGCGGCCTCAGGGCCTCGGCGGACCGCTACCCTACCGGCGCCAGCCGAGGCCGGCGTGTCGCTGGTGGAGGGAATCCCGGCGATCGAGATCGTCCGGTTTGCCGAGTCCCGGAAAGCGGAGCTCTTGATCCTCGGTGCGGTGCCGAAGGGTGTGGGGACCCTCAAGGGTCTCAAGGCACTCGCCGATGCGGTGGTGCGCCGGGCGGAAATGCCGTGTCTCGTGCTCCCCGCCGGTCAGACCCGGTTCGGTCGCATGGTGGTGGCCCTGGATGGGTCCGAGCGGGGAATGTGGGCCTTGCGGACCGCCTGGTCGCTGCGGAGCCTTGCTACCAACAACGTCCTGGCCATCTTCATTGAACCGGGAGGTAACGGCGCCGAAGGCATCATCGGTCCCGGGGGGACCGCCGGGCAGCGGATCCAGGCGGGAGTCTTCGAGACGGTCGGCCCTGGTGTCTCAATTCAGGTGGTCCACCGCCAGGGCGACATCGTTGAGCAGGTCCTCGAGGAAATCTCCCATGCACCTGGCGACCTCCTCGTGGTCGGGGTCCGCCGGGGCGGGCCAGCCGCGGTGGCCGAGAGCACCGGCAACGGACGGCGCCTGCTTGCGGCGGCGTCGTGCGCTGTGCTGACCGTTCCCCTCTGACCTGAAGGAGTGCGCCATGACACGGAATATGGGAACGGTGGACCGGACCATCCGGCTGCTGGCGGGAATCGGATTGCTGGGGCTGTACGGCGCCCTCGCGCCGCCGCTTCGATATGTGACCTTGATCGGCCTCGTCTTCCTGGGAACCGCCATCACGGGGAATTGCCCGATATACACGCTGTTCGGGTGGAAGACCTGCCGGGCACCGGCGGACCGGACCAGCGGGTGAACTTCGAGCAGGGGTTGCACCTGGCGGTGGCAGGCCTGGTGGGACTGGCGGTGGGGATCGAGCGGGAATGGTCCGGTCATGCCGCCGGCCCCCACGCCCGGTTTGCCGGGGTCCGCACCTTTCTGCTGCTGGGGCTGCTCGGGGGGCTGGCTGGTGCGGCGATGCGGGTCGGTTTTGTGGCCGCCGGGGTGACGCTTCTGGCGGGTGGGATCGCGATGACCACGGTGGCGTACCTTGTCGCCGCCCGCCGCCCCGACGATGTCGAGGCGATCGAGGCCACTACGGAGATAGCGGCCCTGGTCGTCCTGGGATTGGGCTTGACCGCCAGCCTGGGGTACCCGGCCATTGCCAGCGCCGTCTCCGCCGTCGTGGTCCTGGCCCTCCGCGAAAAGAGCACCATTCAGGGGTTCGTGAACAGGATCGGTGAGCCCGAACTGCGCGGCGCCTTCCAGTTCGCCGTGCTCGCCCTGGTCGTCCTCCCCTTGCTCCCCGAGGGGCCGTTCGGCCCGCTCGGCGGGATCCGGCCGCGGACCCTGTGGACGGTGGTGCTCGTCTTCTCGGGGCTGAACTACCTTGGCTACCTGGCTCGACGGATCCTGGGTCAGCGCCGGGGGTTCGGGATCGCCGGCGCCCTTGGCGGGCTGGTGTCGTCCACCGCCGTCACCCTGACCTTTGCCAGGCGCTCCCGGGCTGAGCCACACCACGGTACAGCACTGGGCATCGGTGCCCTGGCCGCCTGTACCGTCCTCATCCCCAGGGTCTTCGGGATCGCGTGGGTCCTGAATCCCGGCCTGGGCGGGGCGCTGCTCATCGGGCTGCGCCCGTCGCTGGTGCTGGGGGTGGCGGTGCTCTTCTTCCTGCGGCAGCCCCGTCCCGGCCAGGTGGAGGAAACCGATCCGCCGGCGATCGGCAACCCCCTGCAGCTCGGCTCGGCGATCAGGATGGCGCTGGCGTTCCAGGTGGTCATGCTGGCACTGGACTTCGCGGGGACCCGGTACGGAGCCGGTGGGCTCTACGGGTCGGCGGCGCTCCTTGGCCTGACGGACATGGATGCGCTTACCTTCTCGATGAGTCGGCTCGGCGAGTCGGAGGTGCCCCACCAGGTGGCGGCGCAAGCGATCATGATCGGGGTGAGCACCAACACCGTCCTCAAACTCGCCACCGCTCTCCTCCTGGGTTCGGCGAGCTTCCGCCGGGTGGCCGGGCTGGGGCTGGCGGCGCTGGCGGTGGCGGCCGCCGGGGGATGGTGGTTGCTGGCACGCTAGCGCACGCGGAATTTTGCGCCGGTTGCCTGACCGGTGTTCTCGGGAGGGAGGAACAACGATGCTGAAGAAATTGCTGGTGCCGGTGGACGGGTCCCGATTTGCCGAGTCTGCGGTTCCACCGGCGGTGCAACTCGCGCGAGCCGCAGGGGGCAGCCTGCATCTGGTGCTGGTCCACCACGCCCTGCCGGCATGGAATCCGGCCATCAGCTTTCCCGATGGCGGTGCGGCCATTGAAGCCGCCACCCGGGAGCGCGAGACTACCTACCTGGCCGCACTGACCGAGCGGGTGTCCCGCGAGTCCGGCCTGGAGGTGTCGCAGACCCTGGTGCGTGGTACCCCCGGCGAGGCGATCGCCTCGCACGCGGCCGCCATCGGGGCGGGGCTGATCGTCATGGCCAGCCACGGTCGGGGGCCGGTCTCCCGATTCTGGCTGGGCAGTACCACCGATTACGTTTTGCGTCACGTGGCAGTGCCGGTACTGGTCGTGCACCCGCTCGGGGATGATCCCGGCGCCGAGACCGCGTCGGTTCCCTTCCGGCGGATCCTGGTGCCGCTGGACGAATCGCCGCTCTCCCGGATGGCGGTGGCGCCGGCCGAGGAACTGGCCCGATTGTTCGGGGCCGAACTGGTGCTGCTGTCGGTGGTGGAGCCGGTGATCGGGATCATGGATCCGGCGCTGCCGTTCCCCGCTGCGGTGGACCCTGCGACGGAGCAGGCGCGACAGGATCAGGCGCTGGCAGCGTTGGCGGACATCGTGCGCGGGTTGCAGGAGGGCGGCGTGGTTGCGCGCAGCGTGATCGTGGCGGCACTCGGCGTCGGTGCCTCGATCCTTGAGGTGCGCGACCGGGAAGGCGCCGACCTGATTGCCATGAGCACCCACGGCGCCGGCGGTCTCCGGCGGGCGTTCGTGGGGAGTGTCACCGACAAGGTCATTCGCGGCTCGCCGGTGCCGGTGCTGGCCTGGCGGCCACCGCAGGAATCGTGATGTCCCGAGTCACTCAAGGGGGGTATGTGTTCAGTACATTGCGACGCACAAGTCTGCTGGCACTGGTGGTCCTGGTCATGCCGCTGGCCGAGGCGGCGGGCATTCCGGTCTTTGCCCGGCGCTACAAGGTCAGCTGCCAGCTCTGCCACAACCCGGTGCCGGCATTGACCGCGTTCGGCGAAGCGTTTGCCGGCAACGGGTTCCGGATGTCGGCCAATGAGCCGGCCCGAGACACCATCAATACCGGCGATCCGCTCCTCTGGCTGCCGAGCGACCTGCCACTCGCCTTCCGGCTCGACGCCTACGCCCAGGCGTATGCCGGTGGCAAGGCGGCCACCGACTTTCAGGGCCCCTACACGTTGAAGGTCCTGGGCAGTGGCTCGATCAGTCGGAAGCTCTCCTGGTACGTGTACGCGCTGCTCCTGGAGCGGGGCGAATACGGTGGGGTCGAGGACGCCTACATCAACGTCAACGATGTCGGCGGCAAGGAGGTGGACCTGATGGTCGGTCAGTTCCAGCTCTCGGACCCGCTCTTCAAGCGGGAACTGCGTCTGATGTTCGAGGACTACGCCATCTATCGGGCCCGGATTGGTGACGACCCGCTGACCCTGACTTACGACCGGGGCGCCATGGCGATTGCCGAGGTGGCGGGCTTCACCGTGACCGGGGTGGTGGCCAATGGCAATGGGATCGGGTCGGCCCAATCCAACCGGCACTTCGACAACAACCCGGGCAAGGTCGGCATGCTGCGACTTTCCCGCGACCTGGTGGACGGGTTCCGGGTGGGCG
>JAWXBA010000292.1:0-17560 GCA_034439775.1 Gemmatimonadota bacterium
CCCCAACAGGCGCCACCGACAGCGATTCCTCCCAGCCCCATTCCCTATTCCCCATTCCCCGCCTTTCTCACCACCATCAGCTCCACACTTGGACTCTCCAGCACAATCCGGTTCAGCACCCACTCCACCGGATAAAGCACCGCCCCCAGCAACCACCCCAGCGGCTCCGCGAGCATGGCGGGCGCCACCATCGCCGTCCACAACCACTTGGGCCAGCGGCCCCGGGTATCCGTGGGGTAATTCATGATCACGAACATCGGCGTCCGCTCCACCACCTCAAGCCCCGCCGCCCTGACATTCGCCTCCGACTCGGCCAGCGGCCGGCTGGCCTGGTGCGCCACCCGGATCGTTGCCTGTCGCACGAAATTGTCCGACCACAGGAAATAGCCACCCGGCTTGAGCAGCCGGGACACATTCCGGAACGCCTGGGCAAACTGACCGTCGTCTACGATATGAAAGAAGATGTCGAACGCGCTGATCACATCGAACGAGCCAGGCTCAAGCTCGTTCCCCTCCAGCGGCAGCCCGATATCAGCTCGAAGGAAGCGAGCATCCGGATGCTGCACGCCAAGCCGGTCTACCACCACCTGGGTCAGATCCAGGCCGGTAATGTCGCGGACCCCACGCTCCTTCCACCGGTCAACGTAGAACCCCGTCCCCGAGCCGATGTCCAACACCCGGGCCTTGGCCCAATCGACCTGGAGCCCATCGGTAACCCGCTTGAATACCGGGATCCGCGCCTTGTACAGCCACTCGTTGTAGCGACGTCCCAGCCGTAAATAACCAACCCCGGCCAGCGAAAAGTGCTCGCCGAGCCGGGATTCCCAGTACTGCCGGTTATGGAATTCGGAATCGCTCAACTAATCGCCTCACGTACTTCGGCCGCGGCGGCAATCGCCATGTCCACATCTCGGCTCAGGGCGCGCGCCTGCTGGGTGGCCTGGGTCAGGTCCCCAATGACAGCGCCGACGCCAGCCGAGCGGAGCCGCAACAGGTCAAAGCGTAGGTTCTGCATGGCCAGGACGTTCGACTCGACCCGGTCGGCAATTCCCTGCCGCCGCGAGGCCAAGTCGCTGGCGGTGGCCATCTGCTTCTGGAGCATCGCCATTCGGCGGTCGCGCTCCTCGCCTTCGGGTACGCGCTTGCCCTCCTCCAGCTGCTGCTCGATTCGCTCTACGCTCTCAATGCCGAAGCCCTGGTCCATGTCGTGGAGCGCCCGCGCCATGTCCACCGCCTTCTGGTACAACCCCTCGGTGGTGGCCACGATGTCGGTGTCCTTGAGCATCTCTCGGTCGCCAGGGGAAAGTCGTTGCACCAACGACAGGATCGCAGCCCGATCGGTGTGCACCTGCTTGACCGCCTCGTGATGCTTGCCGAATTCGTTGGCGGCCGGCAGCGGGATCGACTTCCGTCCGATCACCGCCTTGGCGCCGGGTGCCTGAATGGCGTCCGGTGCAGGGGGACGATTGAGGACGTCTCGCCATGAGTAGCCTGCCTGCCACAGCGCGGCATATCCCTTGAGGAGCGGAAAGCCCATGCCGGCCGCCACGAACAGGAACCATGGCGGGTTGCCGAGGCCGGTGGCCATATTCACCAGGAAGCAACCGCCGGTCACCGCCGCCCACCGGGCAAACTGCGCCCGGACCTTCTGGACAATGACTGGCTCGCCGGTATCGCTGACGGCCGGCTCATCATTCTCGCTGCGCCTTACCCAGCGTCCCTCGTCATTGCGCACCCACTGACCGCCCAGCGCCCGGGAGGGCCGTGCACCGGCGCCGCCCAGGGCACCTCCGGGCGAACGCGGTTGCAGGCCACCAGGACTGCGTCGGGCAAGCCCGCCGGCCCCGCCCGCGCGGCTACGATCACTTGCCGCCCGCCGTGCCCGCGCCGCCGCGGTGGCACCCGCCGAAGGAGCTCGGGTGCCGGTGGCCGACATGTTGGGCCGGTACCCGGTGACCGTCCGGCTCTCGAGCGCCCGCCGGAGCTGGTCGGCGGTGGACCACCGGTGCTCCGGATCCTTTTCCAGGCAGCGGCTTACCGCCAGCGAAAGATCTTCTGGAATGTCCCGATGGATCTCATGCAACACCGGCGCCGGCTCGGTGATCTGCTTCATCAGGATGCCGGCCACCGTGGGAGCGGTAAAGGGCAGCTCGCCAGTCAGCATCTGGTAGGTCACGACCCCGAGGCTGTACACGTCGGAGCGGCCGTCGACATCGCGCTCCCCGGCGGCCTGCTCCGGGCTCATGTACGATGGAGTGCCGATTGCCACGCCCACGCCTGTGAGGGTGGCGCCGGAGCCGGCGGAAAGCGCTTTGGCGATGCCGAAGTCGGTCACCATGACCCGGCCGCGGGTGCCTTCAAGCAGGATGTTGTCGGGCTTGATGTCGCGGTGGATGACCGAGACGGCGTGGGCGGCGCTCAGCGCGTCGGCGGTTTCCTTCATGATCCGTCGGGCCTCTTCGGCCGGCAGCTTGCCGCGGCGGCGGATCCGGCCGCCCAGCGACTCGCCCTCGACCAGGCCCATGACGAAATAGACCAGGCCGTTGCCCTCACCGACGTCGTGGATCGGCACGATATGCGGATGCTGCAGTCGTGCAGCGGTCTGCGCCTCGCGGGTAAACCGTTCGCGGATTTCTTTCTGGAAGGCGAGTTCGGGAGGCAGGACCTTGATGGCCACCCGCCGGTGCAACCGCTCGTCGCGGGCCCGGTACACCACCCCCATGCCACCCCGCCCGATCTCACCCTCGATCGTATACGTCTCGCCAAGCGCTTCCTTCAGGCGCTGAACGAGCGGCTTGTCCATCGAATCGGTCATTCGTGGGCCTGAAAAAGGATGGGTCGCAAAGGGGACACTGGAACCCTTCAATTTGGGTCATTCGGGCCGTCTCGGCAACTGCAAGCCGCTGCAACCCGTTCCCCTACGGAGGACACGCCGACAAGATTCGCCCAAAGCCGTCCCGGAGTTGGCACCCCTGCCAATCTGGCGGCAGGTGTGGGTAGGACTGCCATAATGGTCGTCTCCATCTGCGTGGCCGCCTCCCCTTGCCGAGCGCTGATCCCGAGCAAACCATTGTAGCTAGGCGCTATCTTGAGATGGGACCGGGGTGGCACAGCTGATGCCCTTAAGGACTGATCACCCGAACGACGCTGTCATCGTGGCTACGGCCACCAAGGAGTCTTGCATGAGTGAACCCCTGACACTGCCTGTCCTCCCGCTGCGGGATGTTGTCCTCTTCCCCGGAGTCACCGCGCCGATCGGCGCTGGTCGCCCTGCTACTCTCCGCGCCATCGAAGCGGCGCTCGCCACCCCTGACAAACTGGTCTTTGCTGTCTCCCAGCGGGAGAACCTCGAAGACGTCACCACCGAAGGGCTCTACGCCATCGGCACCATTGCCCGGATCGGCCAGCTCCAGCGTGGCCTGGGCGGCATGCAGCTGTTGCTCCATGGCGAGCGCCGCGGCATGGCGATCCATCTGAGCGAAAAGGAAGGGTTCCTCCAGGCCATCGTACGCGAAGCGGAGGAGATGCCGCCCCTGGAGCCCGAGGATCCCGCCTTCGTGGCGCTGTACCGTGAGGTCCGTCAGCGCGCCGCCGAGCTGGGCCAGAAGTCCGGGTTGCCGGAGGAAGTGGTGCAGCAGGTGCTGAGCGGAGTCACCGAGGCCGGCCGGTTTGCCGATCTGGTGGCCGGCTATATCGACATCCAGCCGGCCCAGCGCCAGGCCTTGCTCGAAACGCTGTCGGTCGAGGAGCGGATGCGCCGGATCCTGGTGCATGTCCAGCGCCAGATCGCGGTGCTGGATGCCCAGGAGGATATCAAGAGCTCCGTCCAGGAAGAGCTGGGCGAGCGGCAGCGCGAAATCTTCCTGCGCGAGCAGATGAAGCAGATCCGGCGCGAGCTCGGTGAGGACGAGGACGCTGACGAACTGGAGGAACTGCGGGCCAAGCTCGACCTGCTCGACCTGCCGGACGAGGCCCGCAAGGAAGTCGATCGCGAATTCGGCCGGCTGAGCAGGATCGGCCGCGAGTCGATGGAGACCCAGGTCATCCGCACCTACCTGGAAACGATCGCCGAGCTGCCCTGGAACGAGCGCAGCTCGGAGCACCTGGACCTCAAGCAGGCCCAGGATATCCTCGAGGCCGACCACTACGCCCTGGGTGACGTCAAGGACCGGGTGCTCGAGTTCCTGGCGGTGCGGCAGCTGCGGGCGGCGACGGACAAGGCGAACCGGGCGGACAAGGCGGATGCTGAGTCTGTGCCCGGTGATGGGGAGCCGGAGGACCGGGCCGCGCGGACCTTCCGCGAGTACGCGGAGGAGCATGGGCTGCCGGTTCCGCCCAAGACCCCGATCCCGGGCAACGACGACGACAAGACCAAGGGCCCGATTCTGCTCTTCGTCGGTCCCCCAGGCGTCGGCAAGACCTCGGTGGCCAAGAGCATTGCCCGGTCGATGGGGCGCGAATACGTCCGTATTTCGCTCGGTGGCGCCCGCGATGAGGCCGATATCCGCGGCCACCGCCGAACCTATGTCGGCGCCATGCCGGGCCGGATCATCCAGGGGCTCAAGCAGGCCGGCACCAAGAACCCCGTCTTCCTGCTCGATGAAGTGGACAAGCTCGGCGTCTCCTTCCAGGGCGACCCGGCCAGCGCCCTGCTCGAGGTGCTCGATCCGGCGCAGAACGATTCGTTCACCGATCACTATCTCGGGGTCCCGTTCGACCTGAGCGAGGTGCTCTTCATTGCCACGGCCAACTTCCTCCAGAACATTCCCGGCCCGCTGCTCGACCGGATGGAGGTGGTGGAGTTCAGCGGCTACACCGCTGTCGAAAAGAACGTCATTGCCCGGAAGTACCTGATCCCGCGCCAGTTCGAGGAGAACGGGGTAACGCCGGTCCAGCTCGAGATCAACGACGCGGCGCTGGACGAGGTGATCGGCGGCTACACCCGGGAATCGGGCGTGCGCCAGCTCGAGCGCGAGCTCGGCAAGCTGGCCCGCAAGGTGGCGCGCAAGCTGGCCGCCAAGGAAACCGAGCACGTGGCCGTGGACGAAACCACGGTGCGCGACCTCCTGGGCCGTCCCAAGGTCCACCCCGAGAAGGCCCTGCTCCAGGACCAGGTCGGGGTGGCCACCGGGATGTTCTACACCCCGGTCGGTGGCGACATCATGTTCGTCGAGGCCTCGACCACCCGCGGCAAGGGCGAGCTGGTGCTGACCGGCCAACTCGGCGACGTGATGAAGGAGTCGGCGCGCGCCGCCCTGACCTACGCCCGGTCCCACGCGGCGGGACTGCGGATTCCCGATGAAGCGTTCGATCGCGACGTCCACATCCATGTGCCGGCCGGTGCCATTCCGAAGGATGGCCCGTCGGCCGGTGTCACGATGGCGACGGCGATGGTGTCGGCGCTCTCCGGCCGGCCGGCGCGCTACGACGTCGCCATGACCGGTGAGATTACGCTGCGCGGCCGGGTACTGCCGATCGGCGGGCTCAAGGAGAAGATTCTGGGGGCGGTGCGGGCGGGGATCTTCACGATCCTGATTCCAAAGGAAAACGAGCCCGACCTCGAGGACCTGCCGGAGGAGACTCGCAAGTTGCTGACGGTGCACCCGGTGCAGGAACTGGGCGAGGTGCTGGCCCTGACCCTGCGCGGGGCGTCATTCCGCGAGGGGCGGCTGCTCTTCGGCGAGGAAAGCCCGCGGGATGTGGCGCCGCTTTCACAGGGGTTCAGGCACTAGGGGTGGGGAGTAAGTGGTCACAGGTACGAGGACAAAAGAAGGGAGATGCGAGCGCAGGTTGCTCGGATCTCCCTTTCTGCTCCTTGCTCCCCTCCGCCCACTCGCTCTCACCGCTTACCTCTTACCGCTCACCTTCTAGCCCAGCGCCCGCATCGCCAGCAGTGCCGCCGATACCAGGGTCGGCGCGGTGCCCCAGTGTCCGTCCACCTGATCGCCATCGCGGCTCGCCAGCAGTGCGCTACGGCCATCGACCGCCAGGATGACCGGCTGGCCAGGCCAATCGGCACCGACACTGATTTCAGCGACCTGCGCAAAGGGCAGCGACACCGCTCCAGTGCTCCAAAGCGACAGTGCCACCCCGGCCCCCGCCGCCCGGCGCAGTGCCGGAGTCAGCACGGGGTAGGCGTCGGCTGGGGCCAGCAGGTGCACCGACTCCCTGGCGCGCGCGGTCTCGTGGGAAATCAACTGCAGCGCCCCGCGAGCGTTGCTGACCGCCACCAGCGTTGGCGATGCCGGTACGCTGATCTGCTCCAGGGTGGCGCTCAAGGTGTCCAGCGCCGCCCCGTGACCGTCCATGATCCGGGCCAGCAGTGCCGTCGGCGGCTCGGGACGATACCGCTTGGGCTTCCCCTCCTCGGAGCGCGCCGCACCCTTGCCCACCAGTCCCTCAAGGGCCGCATAGGCATTGGCCCGCGCCAGGCCGGCGGTGCGCGCTATGGCATAGCCGGTGCCGGGCCCGCCGGTCAGCAGCACCTCGTAGATCAGGCTTTCCGTGGGCGTGAAGCCAAAGGGGGTGAGGTCGAGGTGTGGGGCAGACATCAGGGGGATTTGCCAGGTCTCAGGTACCAGGTATCAGGAGCCTGGTGTCTCCTGCCCGATACCCAATACCCGGTACTCGATACCAGATACCTGACACCCGATACCCGATACCCGATACCCCTCATACCGTCTCCACCTTCAACCCGATCAACCGGGCAATCAGCGCCAACCGGAAGGTGACATCCACCGCACGGCCCTCGGGGCTCTTGACCTCGTCCTGGAGCGGATAGGTGTGGTAGCTGAGCTTGTGGCCCGCCTTGGGGCTGACCCGGAGGTTGTGCGGGTGCCAGACCCCATGCGCATCGCACTCCGAGAACATCCGCGCCAGCACCTTGGTGGCGGTGGGTGAGGCGCTCACGGAGCCGATCCGCGCCAGCAGCTCGATGAAGTGGAGCGCCAACGGAATGTCCTTGGCGTGGCCCCTGGCGTCGGCCACGATCGGGCAGCCCAGGAGCACGGTGTCGGATTTGAGGGTCTTCTTGCCGATCGGGATGTTGAAGCTCTTCTTGGGCGCCGCCATGCCAAGGTACTGGCCCAGCCGCTCGGTAAAGCCGGCCCGCTCGCGCTGGAGGTTGGGCATCGCCGCCACCATCGCCAGGGTGTACCAGGTCGGCGGATGGGCGTCGGGGTGGAGGATGGTGCTCTTCCCCGCCTTGGTGAGGGGCTTTTCGGCCAGCTCGCTGCGGAGGAAGGTGGAGATGGCGCTGGCAATCTTGTGGGCGGAGCCGCGGATCCGGGGGTCTTCCATGTAGCCGGCCTCGGCCAGCGCAGTCGTGGCGGCCTCGCGCAGGTAATCGCGGAACCAGTCTGCCGTGGCCGGGCTGGCCTTGGCATTCTTCTGGTACTCGAAGAGCAGGCCCGGGTCTTCGTCACGTGAGAGGATCCGGAACAGTACGCGGTCGGCCAGCTTGAACGGCCGGCCATCTCGCGGGAATCCCAGCTGGAGCAGGCGCCGGTACTGGGGAATGGTGCCAACATCCTTGATGCCGGCCGCCGAAGAGGCGGCCAGACCCAGGAGGTTGCCGCCCCAGATGCCGGTGTCCTTCTGCTTCTTGGTAACCGCCGTCGCCCCGCGCGAGGTGACCACCGACTGGGCGGCCTGCTGGAGCAATTCAATGCTGGTGGTGCCTTCGGGAGCCAGGTCGGACAGGGCCCGGTATCGAATCGCGTCCCCGCCATGCTGGACCAGCCAGGTCAGCGGGATCCGGTGTTGTGTGGGCAGTTCCAGTGTCGCCCCCTGAGTCGGGGTGGTGGTGGACCTTCGAATGCGGAGGAAGATAGTCGGTTATGGAGAGGAGTACCAGTTGGTACTACGGAAGCGGGGAATGGGGAATCGGGAATTGGGAATAGAGGCGACGGCGCATGGATGAGGACCGAATCCGCCGGAATCACACTCCTTTCAGTTCCCCCCGAGCGGATTGGCGAACTCAAGTCTCGGCCACCACGACCCCCATTCCCTATTCCCTGATCCCCATTCCCCGCCCCCCACACCTCACCAACCGCACCGCAGCCCGGGCGCCTGCACCGCCCTCGCTGGTCAGCACCAGGGTCGAGTCGTTCCACCAGTCCACCGCCTCGCCCTGGATCTCGAGTCCGACGATATCGCACCGATTCGGCGTTGGCCCTGGAGTCAAGCGGCCGTCCGGGGCGCGGGAGAAAAAGTAGAGATCCCGGTAGGTCCGGATCACCACGGTACGCTGGTCCGGGGAGATGGCAGCGCCGGTAACCGCTTGCCCGGCGGCGAGGTGGGGGCGGATCGGGAGGGTGTCCACCAGCTCGGCCGTGGTGGCCCTTCCGCTCCAGGCCTTCGCGGGAATCCGATAGAGGAAGATTCCCTCACTGCGGCCCTTGGACACCAGCCAGACCGTACTCGAGTCATCGACGAAAAGCGCCTCGACATCTCGTGGTCTATCCGGGTAACGGACCACCAGGGAGTCGGCTTCGTCAAAGAGCCCATCGGTTACTCCTGGATCCGGTTCCCGGAACCGATAGATGGTCACGTCGTTGCGGTGTTCCGCGTTGTCTCCCACGTCTCCGATATAGAGGCAGGTGCCGGCGGGGCAGGGCCCGAGGCCGATGTCCTCCCAGTCGACATTCTGCCCGCTGCGAAACCGCCATCGGCTTCGGGCGGCCCCACTCGGGTCGGAGGCGAAGATGTGGGCCAGGTTGCCAGCGTCGTTGTGGGTCCAGAAGATGCCGGGATACTGCTGGCTGGTCGCCACGCCGCTGCTCTCGACCAGCGCCGACTCCTTGAATTCGGCGGCGCTTTCTACCGTGACCGGAGTGCCGGTGACCCAGGGGCCCTCCGCCGGGTTGGCAGGCGTGCATCCGAGGTGCACCGTAGTGCCCAGGAGGATCGCGGCCAGGTTGCGCCGGGTCATCGGCACTCAACGATCTCCGGCTGGCGGGAGACCCAGCACGAGCAGCATCCCTGGCTGGTCGCTGCTCCAGCTTGGCGGTCGGACCGTTGCGGCGTTGGCCAGGCTGGGCCAGCCACCCATCCCGAGCGGCAGCGCCAGGTACTGCCGGCCGTCGGGAGCCAGATAGGTCATCGGGGCTCCCATCGAGCCGGACGGCAGGCGATAGCGCCACCGTTCCCGGCCGTTCAGGGCGTCCACGGCCTTGAGCCAGCCATCAGTGGTGGCGTAGAAGACCAGTCCCGAAGCGGTGACGAGCACGCCGCCCAGAAGGGGGTACGGTTCGCCGACTTCCCAACGGATGGCGCCCACCGCGGGGTCCCAGGCAATCAGGCGCCCCAGTGACGCGCCGGGCCCAGGCAGGAGCTTCCAGCTGGCGCCGAGGTACGGCTGGCCCGCCACCAGGACCGGCAGGGTGGTGGTGACATCCATGCAGAGGTTCATCAGCGGGGCGTACAGGAGGCCAGTGCTGGGGCTGAACGCCGAGGCGGCACTCCCCTTGATCCCCACCGTGGCGGGGCAGATGCCGCGGGTCGTTCCGTTTGCCGGGGGGAGGTATCGCGGCGCCTTGGTCGGGACCCCGCTGTTGGGGTCGACACTCGAGACCCAGTTGACCGGCCCCGCCCGTTCCACCACCAGCAGCCGACCGGTCTGCCGGTCGAGGGTATAGGCGAAACCGTTGCGGCCGACGTGCACCACGGTTGCCACTGGCTGCCCGTCGATTCGCAAATCGGCCAGGATGTTCTCACCCTCCGCGCCATACCCCCAGGCGTCTCCAGTGGTAGTCTGGAATCCCCAGCGGAGTTGGCCCGTGGCCAGGTCGCGCGCCAGGATGGAGGCGGTCCACTTGTTGTCACCTGGACGGGGCGAGGCATTCCACGGTGCTGGTGCCCCCGTACCATGGAAGACCATCTTCAGGATCGGGTCCCAGGTGAGCCAGCCGTCGACTGTTCCACCGCCCTGGCGCCACGCCTCGGGCGGCCAAGTGGATTGACCGAGCCCGCGGTGGGACGCTGCGGCGGCGCCCGCCAGCACATCGGTGTCGGGGCCGGTGGTGTAGGCTCGCCAGAGCAGTTTGCCGTTGTCCGCCTGGTAGGCGGTCAGGTATCCGCGGACGCCGTACTCCGAACCGGCCATGCCGATCAGGACGAGGTCGCCTGCGACCAGCGGCACGCTTGAGATCGTGGCGCCGAGCCGGGGGTCGGCGTTGCGCACCCGCCAGATTTCTCGGCCGGTGGTGGCATTGAGTGCGGCCAGGTAGCCGGGGAGGATCGGGACATAGACGATCCCTTTCGGGTGCCAGGCCAGGCCCCGGGCGCCATCGCCGCGCGCGGCGGTTGGCCGGGCCGCACGGCCGACCGGTGGCTGGTAGGTCCAGAGTACGGTGCCCGGGCGCTTGAGGTCGAGTGCCACGACCCGATTGGGGAACGGGGTGTGGAGGTACATCACCTGCCGTACCACCAGCGGACCGCCTTCCCAGCCACCGGGCACCGGGCCGGCAAACCGCCACACCTCCTGGAGTTGGTCGACGTTGGCCGGGGTGATCTGGTCGAGCGGACTGAACCGGGTGCCGGCCGGGTCGAGCAGGGCGGTGGGCCACTCACCTGCCAGCGGCGAGGCAGCGGGAGCCGGCATGGGCCTGGCGGGTCGTTGGGCCGCCACCGAGGGCACGCCGAGTCCCACCAGCCCCAGGAGGACGAGGGGGAATACTCTCGTTTGGAGACCGACACCACAGTGCGTGGAGCGGGGAGAAAGTCGTCGAGGCCACGCAGGTTGCATCGGGGGAATCATGGTGGGACGCCGATACGGCGCAAGGTTGGCGGGGTGGCGACGGGCAACCTTGCGCCACTGCCACATCGGACTACGATTCGAGTCGTCGCGGTCTGTTGTGGGATCAGAGCGGCCGTCCGGCACCTTTTCACCACACTTCCTCCAACGCTGGCCCTCATGAAGATTTCGATCGAATTCTGCGTCATCTGAAACTACGAACCCCGCGCTGTCGGTCTGGCAGCAGAGCTGCGTTCGGAGTTCCCCGGGACCGAGGTGGAGATGATTCCCTCGAGTGGCGGGGTGTTTGAAGTGATCGCCGACGGCCAATCGGTGTATTCCAAGAAGGCCCTCAAGCGTCACGCCCAACCGGGCGAAGTCGTTGCGATCCTCCGGGCGGATGCGAGCTGAGCGGCCGCCCCCTCGTCCCGCCCGAGCTGTTGCCGCGCGGATAGGAGCACCCGTGACCGAGCTTCCCGGCCGCGCGACGGCGCGCCCGGGGCCCGCCTGATGCGGGTCGCCATTTCCACCGGCGGGGGCGATGCCCCCGGGCTCAATGCCGTCATCCGGGCCATCGTCCTGTCCTGCCACCAGCGGGGCTGGGAAACCTATGGCATCCGCCGTGGGTATGACGGGCTCTACCCCGCCGACAGCACCCTGGTGTCTGCCATTTCCACCCCCGCGTTCCCGGCCGACCGCCGCAGCGGGAGCAACAGCGGGGGATTGATCCCCCTCGATCCCGAGCGGGTGCGGGGGATCACCCACCTGGGCGGCACTATCCTGGGCACGACCAATCGGGGCAATCCGTTCCGATGGCCCGCCATTCAGCCCGACGGCTCCACGGTGGAGCTCGACCGGTCCGATGAACTGGTGGCCTCGTTCCACCAGCATGGCTTCGATGCCCTGATCGCCATCGGGGGCGACGGCAGTCTTTCGATCGCGAATCGGCTGTGGCAAAAGGGGATTCCGCTGGTCGGGGTGCCCAAGACCATCGACAACGATGTCTGGGGGACGGAATCAACCTTCGGATTTGACACGGCGGTGGCCACCGCCACCGACGCCATCGACAAGGTGCACTCCACCGCCGAGAGCCACGATCGGGTCATGGTGGTGGAGTTGATGGGGCGGCATGCCGGTTGGATTGCCCTGCACAGCGGCCTCTCCGGCAGCGCCGACGTGATCCTGATCCCCGAGATCCCCTTCGATATCGAGAGTGTCTGCGCCAAGATTCGGGAGCGCGAGGCGCGCGGCCGGATGTTCTCGATCGTGGCAGTGGCGGAGGGTGCCCGGCCGGTCGATGGCACCACGGTGCTGCGGGAGTCGGCCGGCGCCGGGACCGTTGATCGGCTGGGTGGGATCGGTGCCATCGTGGCCCAGGCGATCGCCGAACGGACCGGCAAGGAAACCCGCAGCCTGGTCCTTGGGCACCTGCAACGCGGGGGCTCGCCGACCACCTTTGACCGGCTGCTCGGCCTGCGCTTCGGCTCCCACGCCGTCCGGAGTGTGGCCGACAAGGCGTTTGGCCATGTGGTGGTCTCCCAGCCGCCGCTGGTCACCCGAATCCCCCTGGCCGAGGTGGTAGGACGCACCAAGCTGGTGCCCCTCGACAGTGGCATCATCCTGACGGCCCGCAACCTCGGCGTCAGCCTCGGCGATTGATCGTGGCGTCGTCGATCACGATGGAAAGGAGCACCCCATGGCTCGGTTGGACGTGGCACTGACCGATTCGGAAATCAACGCCCAGTTGGCGTTCCTGCCGGCGTGGCGGTTTGCCGACGGGGCAATCCGGCGAACCTACAAGACCGATGGTTGGCGCGGCTCGATGCTGGTGGCCAACGCGATCGCCTTCATCTGCGAAGCGGCCGACCACCACGCCGATCTGGCAGTGACCTGGCCGTCGGTGTCGGTAGCGCTGTCGACCCACAGCGCCAAGGGGATTACCGGCAAGGACTTCGAGGTGGCGGGGTTGATCGAAACACAGGTCATGTGGAAGCCGGGGGAGGGCAGTGACCTGACCGGCCCGAGCAAACCGTTCGTGCGAGGAGAAAGCTGATCCGCAGATTTCGCAGATGACGCAGATTGGTCGTCGTGCCCGGCGCTCTCCGTTGCGGGAGGAGATCGATACTTTGTGGTTCCCCCCACCTCTCCTCCAATTCCCAGTGGGGTGTTTGCCCACCGCATTGATCGATTGGTACCTCAGATTGAGTGGCATCAAGTCCGATGGCGTGCTCGAGTCAATCCAGACACGCCACGGGATCAATCGGCGGCATCTGCGAAATCTGCGGATTAAATCGGCTGGAAATCAGCCCCGGAGACCGAGCCCAATCCGATAGCCCGCCGACTGCCCCACGCTTTCCTCCACCTCGAGCTGCAGTTCTGCCACCGTCGCCAACCCCTCGGCGGAGAGCGCCGCTCCCACCCGACGTGCCAGGTATTCCGCCAGCAGTTCCGCGGTGGTGTCGGTCACCGGAACCAGTGCCACGTGGGCGCTCGGGAAGGTGAACCGATGCGCCCCCCGATAGATCACGACCAATAGCTCCCCTTCATCGCGAAATTCCAGCTTCGCGTTTCGGCTGGGCAGCAACACCCGGTGATCGACCGCCGCGATCAGCGGCTTGACGATCTGCTTGATCACCCCAAAGTCCACCACGAAGCCGCTCGCCATGTCCACCGAGCCCGACACCGTGACCCCGACCCGATAGTTGTGGCCATGGAGCGACTCACACTGGTGGCCCGCCAGCGTAATGAAATGCGCGGCCGAAAAGGTCAGGTACTCCTTGGCCACGGTCACACTGAAGGAATTGTTCACGGCAGTTCCGGATAGGGGCGGTCGCAGGGCCCAACGCCCGGGGATCGGGCCGACGTGGAAAGATAAGGGGTCCAGAATCTGTCCACTGAGTGTCCGTGAAAGTAGACACTTTGTGAGACGAAGTGAAAGCGCGTTTTTGTAAGCTGTTGTCGAACAACAGATTGCAAAAATGGCACGAGGGTCGCTTTGGTGTGAGCTGCGCGTCAACCTGCAACCCACTCCGGAGGTGTTCCATGACTGCCCAACGTTTCGCCGGCCTCGTCGTGCCCGCCATGATGCTCATCCTGGTGGCGGCTCCGGCCGCTGCCCAGGACGTGCGAGCGGAAGTCCAGATTCGCACCGGGCCGGTCCTGGGCCGTATCCTGATTGGCGAGCGGCGTCCCGAGCGGCGGGAGCGCGTGATGGTGGTTGAGCGGGATCGCCGGCCTGGGGAACGCATCGTGGTGGAACGCCGCGACACCCGACGGGTCACCATCGTGGAGGACTTCCGGGCCAACACCCAGCGCTCCCATGCTCGGCATGACAATCGGCACGTTGCCGCCTGGTGGGAGCCCCGGTCCGACCAGTACGGGTTTCAGCGCTGGCGGTCGGGGCTCCAACCGGTGACGCTCTGCGAGCACGGCGACAAGTTCTACGTCCTCGGCGATCGCTACGGCGATGACCACGACCGAGGATGGCGGCGTGACCGGAACTGAACCGCAGGCAGGGCCGCGGTCAGAGCAGGGGGATCGGGAGGCCGGCGCTCCGGCCTTCCGACTCTCGCTTCGGCCGACCATCTTCCAGCCATGCTTTCAACCGCCATCCTCGCCCTCAGCCTTGCCGCCTCCCCGGTAAGGTGTACCCAGGCGCCCCAGGGCAGCGTCACCCCCCGCATTCCGGTGGCCTCCGACAGCCTGCCGATCCTGTACAGCCATGGGAAGACCTGGGGTGAGTTCCTGGAGGCCGCCAAGTCGCGCCGCCAGACCTGGCTGGACAATTACGAGAACGGCGTGCCCGCGGCCGATCAGGTGGCCCGGGCCAGCGCGATCCCTGGCCGGTGGCGGTTCCTGGTGGTGGCCGAGGACTGGTGTGGCGACTCTGCCAACACGATTCCCTATCTGGTGCGATTGGTAGAGCAGGTCCCCACCTTGGAGCTCCGGATCATCAACTCGTCGGTCGGGGGCGGCGTCATGCAGTCGCACCAGACCGAGGATGGTCGGGGCGCCACGCCGACGGTGGTGGTGCTCGACGAGGCTGGCCAGGAGCGGGGCTGCTGGGTGGAACGTCCCTACGCGCTGCGGAAGGTCGTGGCCGACCTCAAGGCCGGGATTACCACCGGCAACCAGGTCGAGGTGATCACCGCCTGGCGGGCCGAGGATCGCGGCCGCTCCACGGTGGCCGATATCGTGGACCTGGTGGAACTTGTGGCGGCGGGCACCGCGCGCTGCCCTTGAACGGCCGCTGAGCCGGATGCATCCCGCCCGCGACCACGCCCTCCCCCCCGATCCGACTGCCTACCGGGCCGCGCGTCACCCGCGCGGCCGCGTCATTGTCATTGCCCCGACCCGCGCCGCCTGCGAAACGATCGAGCTGGCGCTGGGTGTCCATGTCGACACCGTGCTGGCCCGCGAGCATGGCGCCACCCTGCATGCCTGGGCGGAAGCCGGCACCCCATTTGGAATCGTGGCGGGAACCGGGACCGGCAAGACCCTGGCGATCCGGCCGATCGCCGAGGCGATCCTGCAGGAATCCCTCCGCTACGGTGTGGTGAATCGCGAGCGCGAGGCCACCCCGGAGACCCCCACCTGGAATGTGGTCATCATTACCACCGGCATCGCCAGGCGCTGGTTCCAGGACGACCTGATCACCGCCGCCGACACCGTGGTAGTGGACGAAATTCACCAGACCTCCGCCGAACTGGAGCTCTGCCTGGCACTCGGCAAGCGCGCCGGGGTGCGCTACATCTGGCTCAGTGCCACCGTGGACCCCGCCTTCTACGCCAAGTACCTGGAAAGCCGCGAGGTGCTGGAAACAAGCGCCTTTGACCCGGCACTGGCCGCTACGGTGCGGGTGGTGCCGAAGGATCCCAAGGAGTTCCTGGATGAGAAGGCGATCCGTCGCATCATCCGGGACAAACGCGGGGTGGCGGTCTTTGTGCCCACCCGCAAGGAAGTGGAGATGCTGGCGCGGGATCTCCGCGAAAAGTGGCCCAAGCTGAATGTCGCGTATTACCACGGTGGCGAGCCGATCCGGGCGATCCGTCCCTTCCTCGAAGGCGAGGTTGAGAAGCCGTTCCTGCTGACGATGACCGCCGCGGGGCAGTCGGCGCTCAACCTTCCGGGCCTGGATACCGTGGTCATTTACGACGCGCGGTATGGCAACGTGGTGGATCGCGGCCGCAACGTGCTGCACCGCCTCTACCTTGGCGCCAACGAAATCCTCCAGATGGCGGGACGCGTGCATGGTCGAGTGGCCAAGGGCGAGGTGACGATCCTGAGCGATCGCGCGCTCGACTTTGCCGCGCTGCGCCCGACCCCGCCCGAGTTCCAGCTGGCGGGCGATGCCGAGCGGGTGGCGATCACCTGTGCCTCGATCGGGGTGGACGCCACTGAGCTGGACCTGCCGGTGGCGCTCGACAAGGTGGCGTACCGCCGGGCGGTGCGGCTGCTGTCGGATCGTGGGCTGATTGCGGCAGGCCGTTTGACGGACTACGGCCGTGAGGTGGAGGCGCTTCCGGTCGAACGACCCTGGGCGGAGTTGCTGGTCCGGGCCGAGCCCGGCCTGGTGCCGCTGGTGGCGGTGGCGGCCAACATCGACTCGCTGCACCGGATGACCCGTGACGAGCGGGAACTCCACGGGGTGGTGGCCAACGGCAGCGACCACCTGACCGCCTACAACCTCTACGCCGAGGCGGTGAATCAGCACGGCATTCTGGGTCAGGTGTACGGCCTGCCTCGGCATCTCTTCGAGCCGGCGGTCGAGGAGTGGGCCGAGCGCCGGGGCGTGCTGCTCAAGTCGGTGGAGGATGCCGCCCTTGGGACTGCCGCTGTCTACCGGGCGCTGGAGCTGCCGTTGCCAGCCACGCTGCCGTACGCCGACAAGGAGCTCCGCGACCGCTTCGCCGTACTGCTGGCAGAGGTAATGCCGTTTGACCTGGTGATCGACGAGCACACCGCCGACGGGCAGGAGGCGCGCATTTCCCGGAGTTCGATGGCCGGTGCCTGGGGCGCGGTGGCGGGGAACCTGCGCTACTTTGCCGATCGGTTCGGCACCCCGCGCGCTTCGATCGAGGGGACCACCCTGGGATACGACCTGGTGCGCCGATTCGCCAAGTGGGGCGAGCCGCGAGTGCTGGTAACGGGGCCGCGCCGCAAGCAGCGGCTGGCGGTGGAGCGGCGTCGCCACTACTTCGGTTTTGAGCTGGAAACCGGGATGGAGCCGCTGGAGGGCGAGATCCCGGCGGAGCTCCGAGCGGCGGCCAGGACTGCGCTGGCCGACGGGCTCCTGGAGGGCGGGCTGGAGCACCCCGATCAGGGCAAGATCCGCCGTGAGGCACGCAGCGCGCGCGAGCTGTATCTGCGATCTGGCGGTGGCCTGGCCGCGCTCAGTGATGCCGCGCTGCGGGAACTGCTGGTGGCGCAACTCCAGGAGGTGGACAGTTGGACGGTGTTCGAGCGGACCCCGGTGCTGCTCGATCTGGGCGCGCTCGTATCGGCCGCCGAGCGGGCGGCGCTGGAGGCGTTGCCGGCGACCGTCCGCCTCAAGGGGGATACGGTGCCGATCGAGTATGAAATCGACCGCAACGGTGACGCCGTGGCGCGGTTGCGGCTGCGGGAGGGTCAGGCGCGACAGTTGACGATGGCGGACCTGCCGCCGCTGGACCGCCCGACCAGGTTTGTGGTGGCGCGGGGCGACGATCCCCCGATCCTGGCGGATTCACTCCCCGGGTTGCAGGCCGAGTTGCGGAAGCCTCGGCCCCATCGCAAGCACCTGCAGCCCGATCGTGACGACGGACGTCACCGTGGGGGGGGCAGGGG
>JAWXBA010000293.1:0-4965 GCA_034439775.1 Gemmatimonadota bacterium
GCCACCGCCAGCCCCCATGCCAGCGAGCATTGCGGTCGTGGAGGGGAATCAGCAGTCGGCGGCAGCAGGCACGGCCATCGCCCTCGATCCCGCCGTGCTGGTCCGCGATGCGGCGGGCCAGGCGCTGGCCGGGGTATCGGTCCAGTTCACCGTCACTACCGGCGGTGGGTGGGTGGCCACGGAGGCCGCCACGACCGGTGTGGACGGCCGGGCAGCCACCACCTGGCATATGGGCCCGGTGCCGGGCTCCCCGCAGGGGCTCTCCGCCTCGGTTGGTGCGCTGTCCACCGGATTCACCGCCACCGGTACACCCCTGGTTCCGGGGACGACCCACTTCGGACGCAACGACTACATCGAGTTCATCGTCGGCGATGGACCCTTCGTCCTCAGCGCGCCCCATGGCGGTGCGCTGACACCGGCGGAAATCCCCGATCGTACCGTCGGCACCACCGCGACCGACACCAATACCGACCCCATGATCCGCGCGGTGGGCGGCGCCATCGAGTTGGCGAGTGGCAGGCGGCCGCATCTCATCATCTCGCGCTTGCGGCGCACCAAGCTCGACCCCAACCGGGAAGTGATCGAGGCAGCGGCCGGCAACCCGGCGGCAGTCCGTGCCTGGCGGGAGTTTCACGGCTTCATCGAGGCAGCGCGCATGGCCGCCGCTTCGGCTTGGCCCCATGCGTTCTACATCGACCTCCACGGGCACGGGCACGCCATTCCCCGCCTCGAATGGGGCTACCTCCTGGGTGCCAGCACCTTGAACCGGCCTGATTTCGAGTTGAACACTGGTGGCTATGCCCTGCAGAGCAGCATCCGGAGCCTGGCCGCCCAGGGCGTGACCCCGTTTGCCGATCTCCTGCGCGGTCCGGCAAGTCTGGGGGCGCGGTTCGAGGCCGAGGGTTACTCGTCGGTGCCGAGCCCGACCGCGCCCTCACCGGGCACGGCGGAGTATTTCAATGGCGGGTACAGCACCGCACGGCATGGTTCGCAGGCCGGCGGACCGGTGAGCGCGGTGCAGCTGGAGATGCATTTCCCCGGGGTGCGCGACACCGGGCCGAACCGGCTGGCCTTCGCGGCGGCGGCGGCGCGGGTCCTGGTGGCGTGGTTGGGGATGTTTCCGTAACGAAGCGAGAAGTGAGAAGTGAGAAGGGAGAAGGGAGAAGTCGCTCCCCGGCCCTCGCCTCTCACTTCCCACCGCTCGCTTGATAGTCCTCGCGTCCCGCTCTTTACCTCTTAACTTCTTACTTCTCACTTCCCAGGTACCGCTTCCGCAGGATTCCCAGATGATGCACCAGGTGCCCCGCCATGATCCAGGCGATGGCGCGGACGGAGACCGGCGTGTTGCTGGCGACCCCGCGCCGTGCGGCCACCTCCGGGGTCAGCGACTTGAGGAACGCCAGGTTGCTGCGCCGGACCAGCGCAAACTCTTCGGCCAGATCGGTCAGGGTCCGTCCTGCGGCCAGGCTCTCCGGCGCGTAGAGATTCTCGTCAAACCCTGGCAGCGGGGTGACGTCGCCCCGCGCAATCCGCAGGGCCCGATAGGCGAAGATCCGCTCAGTGTCGATGACATGCGCCACCACCTCACGGATGGTCCATTTCCCCTCGGCGTAGGCATGATCGCCCTGTGCCTCGCTGATCCCGGTGAGGAGGTTCCACGAGTCCTTGAGCTGCTGGGCCATCGTTTCCAACAGGTCGTCGTCGGGCACGAGGGCAACATACTTGCCGTAATACGGCGCGTGTTCATCCGCAGCGGGGCGCGGAAAGGCGGTGCTGCTCACAGCTCCTCCAGGATCAGGGAATCGTTCCGGACTCAGGATACAGGGTCACGTGCAGGTAGCGGGACCGGTCCAGGTACCGGCGGGCGGCGGCGCGCACCAACTCCGGGGTCAGGGAGCGGATCAACCGCTCCTGCTCCGCCAGCGCCTCTGCCAGGAACTCCCCCTCGCGTGCGGTGCTCTCGATCAGGGACAGCCAGAAGCCATTCTCCCGCAGTGCCACCTCGCGCTCACGCCGGCGGGTCTCGGTGATCCGGGCCACCTCATCCGGGGTGGCTCCCGACTCCGCCAACCGTTCCAGTTCCTCGAACACCACCGTGGTCAGGCTGTCGATCCGCACCGGATCGGCGCTGAACTGGATGCTGAAGGTGTACTCGGGCAGGGGAATCCGCTGCGCTCCCGCAGACACTCCGACGCCATAGGTGCCGCCGAGCGCCTCGCGCAGCGCCTCGCGCAGGCGAAAGTTCAGGACCTCCCGCGTGGCATCGAGCGCAAAGCGCTCGGCGCGCGACCAGGTCATCGGGCCGTGAAAGATGATCGAGGTCTGGCTGACCGGTTCAATCCCGCGGCGGACCTCCCGGCGCACCACCCCGTCGGGCTTCCGCATTCCCAGGTCGCGCCAGGCATCGTCGCGACCGGTGGCGGGCAGGGCGCCGAGCCAGCGCGCCACCAGCGGCTGGAGCACCGCCGGGTCCACGTTGCCCACGAAGGTGAAGGTGAAGTCGCCCGCGTCGGCAAAACGATCGCGATAGAACGCCAGCGACCGGGACAACTCCAACTCGCCCAGTCGATCAGGAGTAAACGGCGCCGACAGCGGATGGTGCTGCCACATCGTCGCCTGCAGCGAGTCCTGGAACACCACCTCGGGGCTGACGCCGCGATTCTGCGTGAACGCCCGGACCTGCTGGGTAAAGGCCTGAAACGCTGCGGTATCGGCCCGGGGCGCGGTGAAGTACAACCAGACCAGTTCCAGCAGCGTCTCCAGTTCGCGCGGCGCCACCTGGCCACCGAGCCCCTCCTCCGTCAGGCCGATCGAGGGATAGAGCTCGACCGACTTGCCGGCCAGTGCCTTCTCCAGATCCACGGCGCTGAACCGGCCCACCCCGCCCTGGCTCGCCACCGCCGAGGCGAATTGGCTGCTGAGGGAGGCGGGATCCTCGCTGCGCGAGAGCCCCCCGGGGCTGGTGGCGCTCATCAGGATCTGTTCATCCTTGAAATCGGTCGGCTTGACCAGCACCCGCACGCCGTTGGACAGGGTCCAGTCGTGGAGGTTGAGGGCGCTGTCCACCGATGCGCGGACGACACGGCCGGGTGTCGGAGGGTCCGGCACCAGGGGGTCGTGGTCCACCGTCTCGGTGTACGCCACCAGCGTCTGGCCCCGCACCGTGGCAAAGATATCGAGCAGCTCCGCCTCAGACGGCAGCAGGGAATCGGCCGACTCCGGCGCCCCCACCAGGACGATCGGGGTGCCAGGCATCGTCCCCTCGCGGGCCACCGCGTTGGCCTCGGCGAGGGTGATGGCGGGGAGCAGCTGTTGGGCCGTGGCGTATCGCCACTCGATCGCCGGCACCGGTTGCCCGGACAGGAAGTGATTGACCAGCGCCCCGGCGAACCCGCTCGACGGCTGCTGTGCGCGCTCGGCGTCGAGCTGTTCCAGGCCGCGGAGCATGTCGGCCCGGGCCCGGTCAAGTTCGCCCTCGGTGATCCCGAAGCGTCGCACCCGCTCGACCTCCGCCAGGGTGGCCTGGAGCCCCTGGGCCGCCGCGTCGTCCTGGACGAGAATGTTGATCGACCAGGCATCGGCGGTGGCCACCAGCGAGCCTCGCCCGCCACCAGCGGCCAGGAACGGGGCATCGGCCTGCTGGCTGATCTCGCCCAGGCGAGTGTTGAGGGCCCGCGCCAGGATCTGCTCGATCAGCTCGAGTCGCCAGGCCGCTACGGAGCGGTCGTCCCGCAGGGGGAGTATGGTCAGCACCCCGACGCTGGTCTGGAGCGCCTCAGGATCGGTCACGATGGCGGCGCGGGGGGCCGCGGCGGGCGACACTGGAAAGGTGGCGCGCGGGCGGGGAGAGGGCGGCATGGCCAGGCCGCTGAAATGGCTGCGGATCAGGGCCTCGACCGCGGCAGGGTCGAAATCACCCACCGCCACCACGGCCATCAGGTCGGGGCGGTACCAGTCGCGGTAGAACCGGACCAGCCGGGTCGAATCGGCTGCCTGCAGCGAAGCGACTGTGCCGATCGGCAGTCGGTCGGCGTAGCGCGAGCCGCCGAAGATGACCGGCCACTGGGCGTCCTGGATCCGGGCGTCGGCGCCACGACGCCCCCGCCATTCCTCCACCACCACGCCGCGCTCCCGCTCCACCTCGACGCCTTCGAAGTTGATGCCATGGGCCCAGTCCTCCAGGATCTGGAAGGCGGTGTCCATGCGCCCGGCGCTGTCGGTGGGCACCTGGAGTTGGTAGACGGTCTGGTCAAAGGAGGTGTAGGCGTTGAGGTCGGCACCGAACCGCATCCCGATCGACTCGAGATAGTGGATCAACTCCTGCTTGGCAAAATGGCGGCTGCCATTGAACGCCATGTGCTCCACGAAGTGGGCCAGGCCAAGCTGGTCGTCATCCTCCAGGACCGAACCGGCGTTGACCACCAGCCGCAGTTCCGCCCGCCCCTCCGGCCGGGTATTCCGCCGGATGAAGTACTGGAGGCCGTTGGGGAGGACGCCGCTGACGATCGCGGGGTCCCGGGGAATGCGGAGATCGATGGTCTGGGCGGTGACCAGTGCGGGTGCCATCCCACCCAGCGCGCACAGCAGAACAAGTTGGCGCTGGAGGCTGCGGCACTGCATTCAGGTGACGCCTTCGGCGGGGACCTCGCGGCGGTCCTCCTGCCAGAGCGTCCACGCCAGCAGAATGGCGCCGACGCAGACGCCCACATCCGCCACGTTGAAGATGAAAAACCGGGTGCCCCCGATGCCGATATCGATGAAGTCCACCACTCCCAGCGGCGAGGCGAGGCGATCGAGCAGGTTGCCCACCGCGCCGCCCATGATCAAGGCCAGCGCGGCAACGCGCAGTCGGTCCTGCGGGGCGGCCTGCACCAGCATCCGGAGCAACCCGGCCAGGATGACCAGCGCCACGACAATCAGGACCGGCCGGGTCAGCGGGCCAATCGAGGTGCTGAACGAGGCCCC
>JAWXBA010000294.1:0-9333 GCA_034439775.1 Gemmatimonadota bacterium
GTCGAGGACAGCTGGATGAAGTAGGGTCTCGGTCGCGACAATCCCGGCAATACCACAGCGGCCCCGCCATCTGACGGGGCCGTTGTGCGGTGCCCCTGCTTGGCATCACAGCACTCGCCAGCCCCAAGCCCCCATTCCCTATTCCCCATTCCCCGCTCCCCGCTTCGCCTCCTGATACGCCATCCCGCGCAGCCGCGACAGTCGCATCGCCATCGGAGGGTGGCTGCCGAAAATGTCCGCCAGGCGACCGCTCCGGTTGTTGATGGCGCGGCCCAGCGGGTCCACGATGCAGAGGTGGGCGGCACCACTGGTAATCCGATGGGTCGGTGTTCCCACCGCCTCGATCTTCTCCAGGGCACTGGCCAGCCCCATCGGGTTGCGAGTGAATTGCGCCGCGGTGGCATCGGCCAGGAACTCCCGCTTCCGGCTCACCGCCATCGCCAGCAGGCGGCTGATCAGCGGTGCCAAGGCCAGCGAGATGAGCCAGAGCACCAGCACAACCAGGACAACCGGCGCCCCACCCTTGCCACCCTTCCCACCGCCGCGGCCTCCACCGACCCGCCGACCTGCTGACCCGCTGACCCGCCCCCCATACCGGAAAAACCTCCGGCCCACGTCGGACATCAGGGCGATCGCCCCGACCAGGGCGGCCAGCAGCGTCATCAGCCGCACATCGTAATTGCGGATGTGCGCCATTTCGTGCGCCACCACCCCCTGGAGCTCATCGCGGCCCAGCAGCTTGAGCAGCCCCTCCGTCACCGCCACGTGGCTGTCCCGCTCGTCGTGGCCGGTGGCAAAGGCATTGGGGTCCTCGTCGGGCACCACCCAGATTCGTGGGCGCGGCAGCCCCGAGGCGATCGCCATCTCCTCCACCACGTTGACCAGCCGCTCTCGCTCCGGTGTGTCGGGGGTGATGATCTCCCACGCCCCGGCGGCCAGCAGCACCTTCTGCGGGCCGGTGCGCCAGGCGTACCACGCGATCCCGCCGGCGATCACGACGAAGATCAGCCCCATCCACGGCACCACGTGCTGGTAGCTCCCGGCGGGTGCACCTTCGGTGGCCAGGTACCAGGCGAGGTCTCCCCCGAACCCGATCCAGGCAAAGAACACGATGAATCCCGTCACCAGCCAGAAGGAGCGCCTGCGATTCTGCTCCTGCTGGGCGAAGAGATTCGCGTCGCTCACGCCTTGGGAGGCCCGGAGGAGAGGTCGACCGTGGGCACCACCCGCTCAGCGGCGTCCTCGATTTCCCAGAGATCCGCCACGGAGGCGCCCGCCACCCCGGCCATGAGATTGGTGGGGAACTGCTGTTGCGCGGTGTTGTACTGCGTCGCGGTGTCGTTGTAGAGCTGCCGGGCGAACGCGATCTTGTTCTCGGTGCTGGTCAGCTCCTCCTGGAGTTGGCCGATGTTCCCCGTCGCCTTGAGGTCGGGATACGCCTCGGCCAGTGCGAACAGCTTGCCGAGCGCCTGGGTCAGCATCCCCTCTGCCTGGGCGGTCTCGCGGACCCCTTCGGCCCCCATGGCCCGGGCCCGGGCGTTGATCACCGCCTCGAGGGCGCTCTTCTCGAAGTCCATCGCCCCCTTGACCGTGTTGACCAGGTTGGGAATCAGGTCGTGCCGGCGCTTGAGCTGGACATCGATCTGCTTCCAGGCGTTCACCACCTGGTTCTTGAGCTTGATGAGCGTGTTGTAGGCGCCGATCATCCAGAACACCAGGGCGGCCAGGACGACAAAGAAAAGCACGGTTCCCATCAGTCCCCTCCAGACAGAGATACCTCAGACGACAGATCCACCCGGATCCCGGGCGACGGACGCGGCCTAGCCGCGGTGATGCATAACGAGGATACAGTTCGAACAGTTTCGGTTACCCACCGCCAGCCTGCGGTGGCTATCGTGGACCATGACCCGCGGCGCCACCTTGCTCGAACTCCTGCTGGCGATGGCCATCATGGCCATCCTGCTCGCCCTCGGCGCGCCGGCGGCGATTGCGGCCAGGGACCGGGCGCTGGTGGCCCTCCAGGTGGGCCGCCTGGCCGCAGCCCATGCCGATACCCGGACCGCTGCCCGGCTGGCCGGCGCCCGGAGCGAACTCGTGGTTTCTGCCTCGGCCTATCAGCAGCGGACCTGGATCGGGGGAACATTCACCCCAACCTGGACCCGCCCAGGGGCCGACGCCGACGCCGTCTCCCTCAGTGGCCCCACCACGCCGATGACCTTCGACTCCCGCGGCTTCATGCTGGGCGTCGGCAACCGTACCTACATCCTCTCCCGGGGCACCGCCTCGACCCGGATCGTCATTTCGCGCCTGGGCCGCCTTCGGATCCTGCCGTGACGGTATCCAGTCCATACCGGCGAATCTTGGCCAGCAGTGTCGACCGGGCAATCCCGAGCAGGCGGGCAGCATCCCGCCGATTCCCCCCGGTGTAGCCGAGCGTCCGGGCAATGTGCCGTCGCTCCATCTCGGCCAGCGACTCTGGAGGTGTCGGATGGGCATCAAGCATCTGTTCAAGCTATCGTCACGGCACCGCCGCGGCTACGGCTGGCCACCGGTGACCCCGGTGCAACCCGCCCCTGGGCCAGACCCTTCGGTCGGTCGTTATCTTTGCGACATGGCCGCCGCACCCTCCCTCCCTGAGCTCGCACCCGGCGATCGCGTCCAAAGCCCCCTGGTCATTCTCGAGGTGGCGAGTCGCGGCAGCGGCGAGACGGCCCACACCATTCTCAGCTTTGGAAATGCGTCCGGACGGCTGGATTCCGCACCGTTCTGGCCCGGCGACCAGCACCTCGTGGCCGGCCTGCGCAAGGGCCAGGTGGCCCAGGTCATTGGCGAAGTCCAGCTCTATCGCGACCGCCGCCAGCTCAAGGTCACCTCGCTCCGGATCCTGCCGCGCAACGCGGTCGATTCCCGCCAGCTTCTCCCCGCCATCCACGACCCGGCCCCCTTTTGGGAGGTCCTCGATCGATGGCGGGGTGAGATCCGCGGCCCGCGGCTCCGCGCCGTGCTGGCCCTGCTCTTCGACGACCCTGAATTCCGCGAGCGGTTCGGCCAGTGTCCCGCCAGCATTTCAGGCCATCACGCCCTCCTTGGCGGCCTCCTCAAGCACACCACCGAGGTGGCTACCATTGCCAGGGCCGTGAGCCGGGCGAGTGGCGCCGACGGCGACCTGGTCCTGGCCGGCGTGCTGCTTCACGATATCGGCAAACTCGAATCGTATCGCTGGGACACCCACTTCGAGATGACCGACGCCGGCGCCCTGCTCGGCCACGTGGTGCTGGGCGCCCAGATGCTGGACCGGGTGGTGCAGGACACGGCGTCGCCACCATGCTCGGATGAAGAGTTCCTGCTGCTCCAGCACCTCATTCTTTCCCACCACGGTCGGCATGAGTATGGGGCGCCGGTCCTGCCCATGACTCTGGAGGCCGAGGTACTCCACTTTGCGGACAATGCCAGCGCCAAGTCGGCGGCGATGGCAGATGCAGTCGCCAGCCCGGAGAATTTCAACGACGGCGAATCGATCAGCACGCGGCGCATCTGGAGCCTGGAGAACCGCAAGGTCTATCGGGGACGGAGCGATTGGGGGGGGTGAGGAGGCCGGGGAATCGGGAATGGTGCAGACCTTGACAGACTGTTGCATTGGGCAGCCGAGGCTCCCCGTGAGGGTGATGCCGGGGTCGATGCTTCCAGTTCTGATCATCGCTCGGTTCTGATCCGCCAGCACATCCCCCCATTCCCTATTCCCTAATCCCCATTCCCACATCTGGTACCAATCCACATCATCCACACCACGTGGAAACCGCGTGAAACTGCCTGTAAATTAGGCGGTTACCTCTCCACATCAGGCCCATTTGAAACAGCGTAACCCGAATAAACTCAGGCACTTGCGACATTTTGACAAGACCCGATATTGGAGTGTATGTATGGCGGGGTACGTCGCGTGCCCTGCCCACCCCGATCTGGCGCCTCGGGGTGCTTTGGGACCGGCCGGACCGCGACCCGGCTTGTTGCCCAGCGCCCTCGCTCCTGAGCGTGAGAAACGGCCGCGACGGGTCTTCCCGTGCGGCCGTTTCTGCTGCCCCGGCCCCTGCCCCGAGCGGGCCTAGCTCTCGGTTCCTACCTCGATGTACTTGAAGGACGGTTCGTCCTCGGTCCCCGCGAAGAGCGCCCCCGCCGCGCTCGAGGCGAACCAGCCGCCGACCAGTTGCCGGGGCAGGTCGAGTTCGCGGAGGATCGATCCGAACCAGCGGCGGAGATGCCGGATTTCCGGTGCCCGGCGTCCCATCAGCGACAGCATGCACCCCACCCCGCCGGTGGCGCGAAAGAAAAACGCCAGGGCATGCGCCCGCTGCTGGAATTCTACCGCCTTGACCCCGACCGGGTCCGCGAACAACACCCTCCCCTCCGAGGTGTCCATGTTGACCGGGTCCAGGCGGGGACCAAGGTAGAGGTACTGCCGGACGTCGCCGTTCCGCCGCTCCACCACCGCCGCCGCGGTCTCGGTGGTCAGTCGAGCGGCGTGCACCTGGTCGTCATCGGGAAGAATGCCGACCGCTCCGGTCCATTCCAGAGCACCGAGGGCGGTCTCGACCGGACAGCCAGCCACATCGTCATAGGCGATCAGCCGGGGGGCCTCGCCCGCCCGGAGGAAGAAATGACTCAGCCCTTCGGCGCGGTCCAGGAAGGTCCGGACCACCAGCGTTCCCGGTTCAATCATCCCGGTAAGCTACTGCGGTGGATTAGCTTTGGGGAGCCGCGGAGGCGCCTATGGAATTGCAATGGACGACCTACTCCTCGCCGATCGGACCGCTCACCCTGGTGGAGTGCCCCGAAGGCCCCTTGGTCGTCGAGTTTCCCCGGCGAGCACTCCACCTGCGCTGGATCGAGCGGATTACGACCGCGCGGGGTGCGGTGACGGTATCGCCGGGGAGCTGCCCCCGGACCAGCCAGTGGCTGGACCGCTACTTTGCCGGCGAACCCGAGGCGTTCCACTGGCCCGACTGGCTCCCGGGTTGGCTCCCACCAAGCCCCGCCCAGGAGGCGGTCTGGCGGGCCATCTGCAACATTCCCTTTGGCCAGACCCGTACCTATGGCGAGGTAGCCCGCGAGGCTGGCATGCACCCGCGGGCCACCGGGCAGCTGACCGGGGCCAACCATCTGGCCATCCTCATCCCGTGCCATCGGGTGGTCGGCTCGGGCGGGACGCTGGTGGGGTACGGCGGGGGCGTCAAGCGCAAACGGCGCCTGCTGAGCCACGAACTCCGGGTCGCCGGGGTAACCCTGCGGTAGGATATTGACAAATCCAGAATCCGGCCTGAGCTTGGGAATCATGGTCCTGGCGTTGAGGTCCCTTTTCCGCTGATTGCTGCATCTGCCGCCCGGCGCCTGTCCCGGACGGCGTTTTTTTTACCTGGCCATGCGGGCCAGGGATTTCCCGGGGCCAGTGGCTCCCCCACGGCGAGGTTGTGGCAATGGCGAATGGCACCGTCAAGTGGTTCAATGATGCAAAGGGGTTTGGCTTCATCGCGCAGGAAGGTGGCAAGGATGTTTTCGTGCACCACACCGCCATTACCATGGAGGGGTTTCGATCGCTCGCCGAGGGAGACGCCGTCGAGTTTGATATCGTGGACGGACCCAAGGGGCTCCAGGCCGCCAACGTCCGCAAGGCCTGATCGGCTGCACTTTCGGGGAGCACCCCGGCCAGGGGTACTCTCCGTGACGCCGGCCACCCGCTGGCTTCCAATCGTGCTGGCCTGGGCAGCGCTGGTGGTCGGCGGGTCCGTTCCGGTCTCGGCGCAATCGTCCCAGGCCCCGCTCACCTTCCGGGGACTCCGCGCCGCCATGACCCGTGCCGGGGCCGACTCGGTCCTGGTCAGGCACGGCACCTCGCTGCGCTGTCGACCCACCCGCGAACCCCGGATCGAAGCCTGCAGCGCCCAGGCCACTCTCGACGGCCAGGTGGCCACCCTGACGGTGTCACTGGTCGATGGACTGGTTGGCATTGCGTTGGTTTCAGCCCGGCTCCCCGCGGAGCAGGTCGCGGACTGGCACGCGACGCTCGTCAACGCCTATGGTGAGGTCGACCCCCAGCGACGTCCTGGCCAGGAGAGTTTCCAGTGGATCCGCGCCCGCCAGATGTTGCGATTGACGGTGCGCCGCGAGGCCGGTGGTCTGGTTGCCTCGGTCAGCCTGCTCGACGGACGCCTGCTGGACAGCCTGCCGTCTCCCTGAGCCGCGCTGGCAGGCTTGCCCCGCCGGGGCATCCCGCCTTAACCTCCGCCGTGCCCACGATCAGACCTGCTGCAGCCGCCAGCGCCGAAGATCGGCAAGCCGCCGGCCCATTCCGCCACCTCTGTCTCGCCATCGGCATTGGGCTGCTCGGCGCCTGCGCCGACCCGCCGCCGATCGTTATTGGGCTCTCCGGCCCATTCGCCAACCCTGCCGGGGCCACCATGGTCCAGGCGGCCCAGCTGGCGATTGACGAAATCAATGCCGCCGGGGGGCTTCGGGGCCGCCGTCTTGAGCTGGCGGCGTATGATGACCATGGCAATTCCGATAGCGCGGTAGCGGTGGCCGGTACCCTGCGTGCCAGCACGGCGGTCGCGGTCATCGGCCACGTCTGGTCGTCCACCACGCTGGCAGCGGCACCCATCTATGGCAGCGGGCAGAACCCGATCGCCGTGGTCACCCCTTCGTCATCCGCCCCGGAACTGACCGCCCTCGGCCCCCACCTCTTCCGCGCCTGCCCGACCGACCTGGAACATGGTCGTGCGCTGGCCGATTGGGCCTGGGCGGGCTTGGGCATCCAACGCGTCGCGGTCCTGTATTTCAACGATGGGTACGGCCGCGGCATCAAGGGGGCATTCGCCGCGACCTTCGAGCGTCGCGGAGGCAGCATCGTCGGGGCCTTCCCGTTCCTCGATCCCGGAACCGATGTGGCCCCCTACCTCGATCTGGTGGCACGGGATGGCCAGGCCCAGGCCCTGGTGGTGGCAGGGAGCCGTGAGGAAGCCCGGATCATCCTGGAACAGGCACGCGCCCGGGGCATTGCGCTGCCCGTACTGGGCGGCGATGGCCTGGAGGGGCTGGAGGGGGATGGCCCGGTGGGCGAGGGGGTCTTCATTTCCAACGCCTGGCTGCCGACGGAAGACCAGCCCCGCATCCAGAAGTTCCTCTCGACCTGGCGACTCCGCTACCCCGAACTCCCGCTCCCCAACCAGCCTGCGGCGGCCAGCTACGACATCGTCCACCTGCTGGCCGTCGCCATCCGTGAGGTCGGTACCGACCGCCAGCGCCTCCGGGCGGCGATCGCGGCTGTCGGGCAGACCACCGCATCATACGAGGGGGTCACCGGGACGATTGGGTTCACGGACCAGGGAGACCTGGCCGGCCGGTCGGTCGGCATCGCGGTGGTCCGGGGCGGCCGGCTGGAGCGGGTGGTCATCCGATGAGGGGGGGGACCAGTCTCCGCGGTCGCCTGGCCGCCACAATGGCACTCCTGCTGGCCCTGGTCCTGGTCCTCGCGGTGGTCAGCGCCACCGCGATGTCCAACCTGGACCGCGCCACCACCGAGGCGGTCGGGTCCTTGGTCGACGGCGGCCGGCTCAGGGCCGCGATGACCGATGCCATCACCCTGCAGATCCGGCTCGCCGATCGGGAACTCAGCCAGCCCGGCCCCGACGACCAGATCGCCCTCTCCGCGTTGACCGATTCGACCCACCAACTGCATCGGCAACTGCGACTCCTCAAGGGCCAGGGCCCGGAGGACCAGGCCCAGCTCAACCGGATCAGCGAGGCCCAGGCGCGCATGGAGGTGGCCTACGCCACCGCGATGGCCTGGCAGGCTCTCGGGGAACTGGAACGCGCCGCGGCAGCGGAATCCCGTGCCGACGCGGAGGCGGCGCTGGTCCTCAACGAAGTCAGGAAACTCAGCGGGCTCCAGTGGTCCCGGGCGCTTACCCAGGCCGACGACCTCCGCAAGACCGCCGCCAGGCTCCGGACGGTGCTGTGGGCGCTGTTCTTCCTGGCGTTGGTCATCGGGGTGACCAGTGCGTGGCGCACCATCCGGTCGGTCGATGGCCCGCTGGCCCGACTCGTCGCCGCCACCCAGCGATTCAGCGCTGGCGACCTTCGTGCCGCCGACCTGTCCGGCATGCCCGCCGAGCTGGCGGCGCTCGGCAGTGCCATGAACACCATGGGAGGCCGGATCCGGCACCTCCTGGCTGCGATCGCCCAGGAATCACGCGAGATCGGCACCAGCGCCAGTGACTTCAGCGCCATGAGTGAGGAACTGGCGGCGACCAGTGGCCAAGTCTCCGAGGCGATGGTCCTGATGACCCAGGCAGCCGACTCGCAGGTCAATGCGCTTCGCGAGGCCGATATCCGGCTTGGAGAGCTGCGGGAGTCAGGCTCCGCCACCTTGCGGGCCGCCCAGCGCGTCACTGCCGTGGCCGAATCGATTGCCACTATGGCGGACGATCACCGCGATCATGTCCTGGCAGCCTCAGCCACCCTCCTGACGCTCCGGGAAACGGTGCGCACCTCGGCGATCGAGGTGCGCGAGGCCACCAAGCAGGCCGACCGCCTTGGCGGGATCGTCGAGCGTGACCGCCAACTGGCCACCAAGCTGGGGGTCCTGGCCGTCAATACCTCCATTGAGGCGGCGAGAGCGGGGACTCACGGGCAGGGCGTCGCCGCAGTGGCAGAGGAAATCCGGCTGCTGGGGGAGTTGTGCGAGAGCGTGGCTGAGGAGGGAGACCGGGCGGTGGCAGCACTTCAGCGGCAGGTCCATGCCACCGCTGCCACTCTCGAGACCGGCACCAACACTGTGCTCGGCATCGAGGCCACCGCGGACCGGGCTGCCACGGCGCTGGCAGAGATCGCCAAGGGGATCGCTGAGGCCAACCGGGTGGCGGGTCGAGTGGTCCAGGACGCCGCGGCGGCACGTCAGGGGATCGCGGCGATGCTCGAATACACTGCGGCGGTTTCGCGGGCGGCATCCGAGCATGCCGAAACGGGGGATTCCGTGTCCGCCGCAGCGGAGGAGCAGGCTGCGGCTACCGAGGAAATGGCCACCGCCGCGGCACGCCTGAACGACGCAGCGCAGCGGCTGACAGGACTACTGGACGGTTTCCGGACTTGAACCCTACCGCTTGCGGGCGGGGGCCTTCTTTTTCGCGGCGGGCTTGGCCTTCTTGGCTACCTTGACCGCAGGCTTGGCCTTGGACTTTGCCACAGGCTTGGCCTGGGACTTGGGCTTGGCGACAGGCTTGACGACAGCCTTGACGACAGGCTTGGCGACAGCCTTGACGACAGGCTTGGCGACAGCCTTGACGA
>JAWXBA010000295.1:0-3195 GCA_034439775.1 Gemmatimonadota bacterium
CCCCCTGTGGTGGTGGCCCCGCCACCGCCCCGATTTATGTTCCGACACATTGGATCACCTGAGGACTGGCTCCTGGTGAGCGACTCCCTGGGCCTCGAGGCGGTGGGGGAGGTGTTCCGGCTCAACCGGATCGATGCGGCGCATGTCCGGGTGGGCGATTCGCTGATCCTCCACGGGCCGGGCGGTGGGGCAGCGGTGTACCAGCCATTCCCGGCTCGGCTGGAGGCGGCGGCGGCGGACTCGACGTTCCTGATCGTCAATCAGCGGGTCCAGGCCTGGGCGGCGTACGCCTTTGGCAATCTGGTGCGGTGGGGCCCAACCAGCACCGGGAAGCAGGAGACCCCAACCCCCAACGGGCTGGAGCACATTACCTGGAAGGGGAGGCTGCAGCGGAGCACCGAGGACCCGACCTGGATCCTCCCCTACGCCATGAACTTCATCAACCACCGCGGCATTTCCCTGCACCAGTATGCCCTGCCAGGATATCCGGCCAGCCACGCCTGCGCTCGACTCCTGATGGACGACGCAGCGTGGCTCTACGATTGGGTGGAGACTTGGGAGGTGTCGGGGGACGGACTGCGGGTGACACAGCAGGGGACTCCGATCCTGGTGATGGGCGATTTCGACTGGGAGAGCCCGGGGCCGTGGCGGCGGGTGGTGCAGGATCCGGAGGCGGCGAGTGTTGGGCTTACGGAGATTGAGGAGGCGTTGGGGGCGCGGGTGCCCGGCGGGTGAGGTTGCGACCCCGCGGAGAGTGTAGTCCACGGGTAAACCCGCGGCTCGGCCAGGTGAGCCGGTGAACCGGCGAGCAGTGAGATGGACCGGGCTGCGCCCCTACGGCGTGCGGAACAGCTCCGTCAATTGGATTACCAGCGGCTCCGCCGCACCGGCAGGATGCCACCGGATTTCCGCTTGCTCCGTGACCGGGAACTGCATCTCCGGAGTCCACACCTCCACCAGGCCGGCATCGGCATCCACCAGCCAGTAGAGCGGCACGACGTACTCCTGGTACAGTCGCCGCTTGGTGAATCGGTCCTGGCGGGTGCTCGAGGGGCTCAGCACCTCCACCACCAGCAGCGGTAGGCTGATCTCGGACCACTTGAGGGTCCGGGCCGACGCGAGGTCGATGAGCAGCAGGTCCGGAATGACCAAGCTGTCGTCGGCAAACTGGACATCCCCGCCGGGGAACACTTCCCCGACATGATGCACCTTGAGGTAGCTCGCCAGGTCGTACATCAACCGGCCGACGACGAGCTGATGCAGCATTCGCGGAGCCGGGGTCACCAGCAGCTCCCCGTGCACCACCTCGTACTTGTTGCCGTCTCCTGGTATGGCGGACAGGTCCGCCGCAGTGAAGTAATGCGTCGCAGGCATGGCCATAGTATCGGCTCGGCGGGAAGGCGTTGGCAAGGCACCCAGGGAACGTCGGCCGGATGCAGACGCGAGCGGTAACCGAAATCTCGCAAACCAGGGTGGTTTCAGCGCGCATCGAGGCGTTCATAGCGGTCCCAACAGCTGCCGGATACCTTCCTGAAGCAGGGTCCGACGCTGCACCAGGAACACCAGAGCACCAGGAGGGGCCATGGGGAATCGTCGCCATTTCATCGCCAGCACCGGCGCCGCCGCTGGTCTGGCCGCCCTGGGCCCCTGGCTCCCCCGCCGAGCGGCGCATGACCTGATCATTCGTGGCGGCATGGTGTTCGACGGGACTGGCGCGGCCGCCATCGAGTCCGACCTTGGCATCACCGGCGGCAGAATCGCCGCGATTGCGCCCCGCATTGCCGAGACGGGCAGCGTGGAGATCGAAGCTCGAGGGCTGGCGGTGGCGCCGGGATTCATCGACATCCATTCCCATGCCGACGGCACCATGGAGGAGGACCCCCGAATGGAGTCAGTGGTCCGCCAGGGAATCACCACCGTCATCGTGGGCCAGGACGGCAGCTCGTCTCGCTCAGTGGGCCAGGCGCTGACGGCCGCCGACCGCCTCCGTCCCTCCGTCAACGTGGCCTCGATGATCGGGCTCGGCACGGTACGTGGCGCGGTGGTGGGGCTGGACGACCGCCCCGCGATGCCGGCCGAGATGACGCGAATGGTGGCGATGGTCGTGGCGGCAGTGAAGGAGGGTGCCTGTGGGGCCTCGACCGGCCTGGAATACACCCCGGGCGCATTTGCCTCGCAGGAGGAGTTGATTGCACTCTGCAGGCCATTGGCTGCAGGTCGACTTCCCTACTCCACCCACATGCGCAACGAGGACGACCGGCTGCTCGACGCGATTGATGAATCGGTCGCGGTGGCGCTCGGCGCCGGTTGCCCACTCCAGATTGCCCACCTCAAGACGCAGGGCCCCCGCAACTGGGCGCGGCTCGACGATGTCTTTGCGCGGGTGGCCACCGCCCAGCGCGAGGGGCTCGACGTGGCCTTCGATCGCTACCCGTACATCGCCTACCAGACCGGCCTCACCAGTCTCTTCCCGGTGTGGAGTCGGGATGGGGGAATGGCGGCGTTCCTGGCACGGCTCGATGAGCCGGGCACCCGCGATCGAATCAAGACCGAAGTGCTGGCCAAGGTGGAGCTGATTGGCGGGTGGGACAACATCCACATTGCCAGCGTGCGCGCCGGCGCAGATCGCGGCGCCGAAGGGAAGCGCCTGGGTGCCTACGCGACCTCGAAGGGCGAGGAACCCTACGCGCTGACGATGGCGATGATGACACGCAACGGCGGTTCGATCGGGATGGTCGGGTTTGCCATGAGCGAGGACAATCTGGACCGGATCCTGGCCCACCCGGTCGGCATGGTCTGCAGCGACGGCGGCGCCTTTGCCACCGATGGACCGACCCGGCGCGGCAGCCCCCACCCGCGGGGCATCGGGTCGTTCCCCCGAGTCATTGCGCGGTATGTCCGCGAACGGAAGGCCCTGACGCTGGAGCAGGCGATCCACAAGATGACGGCGCTGCCGGCATCCAGGGTACGGCTGGGCGATCGCGGTCGGCTTGCAGTGGGTCTGGCGGGGGATGTGGTGGTGTTTGACGCGGCGACGATCACCGACACCGCGACATACGAGCAGCCGTTCAGCTATCCGACCGGTATCGAGGCCGTGATCGTGAACGGTTCGGTGACTCTCAGGAAAGGCCAGCGCGCCGCGCAACGAACCGGGCGCGCGATCCGGCCGAGCTGAGATTCAAGCGCTAATCTTCC
>JAWXBA010000296.1:0-9231 GCA_034439775.1 Gemmatimonadota bacterium
GCAGCAGGGTGGCGGTGGCGATCGATGCGAAGGTGAGTCGGTCCCGAAACGAAACGAGCCACCCGGCAACTGCAGGGTGGCTCTGATGACCAGGGAAGCGGGAGCGATCAGGCGGTTTCTGCGACGACCGTTTCGACCTGTGGCGTCCGCGTCACGACTGGCTGGCAGTAGCGCTCACCCAGCACCCGCACCTCGGCCAGCTGCTCCGGGCTCAGGTCGGTGTAGCGATCTGACAGGTACTGCATCGTGTCGTCCATCCAATCCTTCTGGTGTACCTCGTCAGCTTCGAGGACACCGCAGCGAAGGATGTGGCTGAACAGTTCATCGCGGGCCTGCTCCTGCGCGGAGGGCCCCATCGGGGCGCGACCGCTGGGCTTCCGGGTCCGGTTATTCGACATGCACTTCCTTCCATGGTTTTACACACACCAGATGCGATTATCGTCCAAAGATAGCAGGTTCCCGGCCTGCGGCCAACCCAGAACCGCTGCCGGACCCCGCTGGTTCCATTACATTTGCTCCGGGCCCCGGCCAATCCGGGGAGAGCCCGGGCGGGCGGAGGCATTGGCGGCCGTGACTGAAGAGACGTATGGTGATGGCCGGGCCCGCGAGCTGCAGGCGCTGTTGCGTCGGCTGGCCGACCTGATCCACGAGTCCCAACGGACCGGGCGGCTGCAGGATCACGCCCCGGAGTTGATGCGCCTCCTCGGTGAAGCCCGGTCCGAACTTTTTGCCTGGGAAGTGCGCAGTACCTACGATACCCCTGAGATCGCCGACAGTCGGCGCATCGTGGACGAGGCGGCCTCGCCGCCGGATTTCCTTCCCTCCGATTCCGAGGATGATGAACCATGGCGAAACAGCAGCAGCCCGGATTGAACCGTTTCTATCTGCTGCTCGGCGGCATCGCCGTGCTCGGTGCCGGCGGCCTGGCCTACCTGGCGATGTCGCGCCGCGCGGTGAGCATCCCGGTCGATGTGACGGTGCTCGCGGCGGATACCGCAGGCTTCCGCGGCTACCTGATTGGCAGCCCGGACGCGCCGGTGGAAGTCACCGAGTACGCCGATTACCAGTGCCCGGCCTGCCAGTCGTTTGCCACGATCCAATTTCCGGACGTGAAGGCGCGCCTGATCGATACCGGCAAGCTGCGGTGGCGCTACCGCGACTTCCCCCTGGACCAGATCCACCCGTTCGCCCGCCTGGCCGCGCACAGCGCCGCCTGTGCCGACGAGCAGGGGAAATTCGAAGCCCAGTTTGAGCAGATCAACACCGGCTTCGCCGCCTGGAACCGCGGCGGGGCGAACGGGGTGTTCCGGGGCTATGCCGAGGCCATCGGGCTCGACGCGGCCCGGTACGACGACTGCATGCGATCGGCGCGGTATGCCGGCCGGATCCAGGCCAGCCTGGAGGAGGGGGCGCGCCTGGGGGTGTCGGGGACGCCGACCTTCCTGATCAACGGTCGGCTGTACACCGACGGGCTGAACTCGGAACAGATCCGGCAGATTGTGGATTCCCTGGCCGCGGCAGCGGCCACCCCGTGACCCGCCGGATGATGATCGCCCTGCTCTGCCTGGCGGGGTTGTTCATCTCGCTCTACCTGTGGCTGTACAAGATCGGCATCATCGGCACGATGATGTGCGGAACCGGCGGATGCGAAACGGTCCAGACCAGTCCTGAGAGCGTGTTCCTTGGAGTCGAAGTGGCCCTGATCGGGGTGATCGGCTACGCGGTGCTGCTCCTGGTGGCGCTGGTTGGGACGGCTCCCGCGCAAGCCGACGCCCTGGGGCCATCGGTGCTCCTGGCCGGGCTGAGCGGCGGGGCGGTCGGGTTTACGCTCTACCTCAAGTATCTCGAGTTCTTCGTGATCGGCGCGGTCTGCCGCTGGTGCGTGGCGTCGGCGGTGATCATCCTGGTGGTGTTCGGCCTCAGCCTGCTCGATCTGCGCCGGCTCCGGGGGGCGATGGGTTGAGCGCCCCCGGCGCGGCAGCCCCCACCGGGAAGCAGCTTGCCGCGCTCTCCTTCGCGGCGCTCGGCGTCGTCTACGGCGACATCGGCACCAGCCCCCTCTACGCCCTCAAGGAATGCTTTGCCCCGAACCACGGGGTGCCGCTGACGGCGGCAAATATCTACGGCGTCCTGTCGCTGATCTTCTGGTCGTTGACCGTCCTGGTGGCGTTCAAGTACCTGGTGGTGATGGTCCGGGCCGACAATCGCGGTGAGGGCGGCATCCTCGCCCTGCTGGCACTGCTCCGCCCCAACGAAGTCCGGACCCGGCGTCGCTGGCTGCTGATCAGTGCCGGCCTCCTCGGTTCCGCGCTCCTCTACGGCGATGGCATCATCACCCCGGCCATCTCGGTGCTCGGCGCCATGGACGGTCTGGCGGTGGCGGCCCCGGCGCTGCAGCCACTGGTCATGTGGATCAGCCTGGCCATTATCGTGGTGCTGTTCCTGGTCCAGCGCCGGGGAACCGCGGGAATCGGCGCTATTTTTGGCCCGGTCACCCTGGTCTGGTTTATCTGCATCGCGGTACTGGGGGTGGCCGGGATCAGCCGGGAGCCGGCGGTGCTCCGCGCCATGAATCCGTGGTATGCCATGGACTTCTTCCTGCGCCACGGGCTCGCGGGAGTGACGGTCCTGGCTGCCGTGGTGCTGGTGGTGACCGGCGGTGAAGCGCTCTACGCCGACATGGGGCACTTCGGCAAGCGGCCGATCCGGCTGGCGTGGTTTGGGCTGGTGATGCCCGCGCTGGTCCTCAACTATTTCGGGCAGGGTGCACTCCTCCTCACGGACCCTTCGGCCGTTGCCAACCCGTTCTACCGGCTGGTGCCGAGCTGGGGGCTCTACCCGATGATCGCGATCGCCACTGCGGCGGCCATCACGGCCTCACAGGCGCTGATCTCGGGATCCTTTTCGCTGACACAGCAGGCGGTGCAGCTCGGGTACTCGCCCCGGGTGACCATCATCCATACCTCGTCCAAGCAGAAGGGCCAGATCTACATCCCCGAGGTCAACTGGGCGCTGATGGTGGCCTGCGTGGCCCTGGTGCTGACGTTCCGGGATGCCGGCAGCCTGGCCAACACCTATGGCGTGGCGATCACCGGCACGATGATGACCACCACCCTGCTCTTTGCCGCGGTGGCCCGGGAACGGTGGCAGTGGCGGTGGTGGCAGGTGCTGCTGGTGGTGGTGCCGCTGCTGCTGGTTGAGCTGGCGTTCTTTGGTGCCAACCTGACCAAGGTGCCGCACGGGGGCTGGGTGCCGCTGGTGGTGGCGGCCGGCGTCTTTACCCTGATGAGCACCTGGAAGCGGGGGCGCCGGATCCTGGCCGCCCGGCTCCAGGAGAACGCGCTGCCACTCGAGCTCTTCATGGCCGATGTGGTTCGCCGCAAGCCGGTCCGGGTGCCGGGAGCCGCCATCTTCATGACCTCCGACCCGACCGGCGTGCCTCCCGTGCTGCTGCACCACCTGAAGCACAACAAGGTCCTCCATGAGCGGGTGACGCTGCTCTCCATCGTCACCCGGGAAGTACCCCAGGTTCCCGAGGAGGAGCGGCTGGAGATCAAGGAGCTGGGTGCGGGCTTCTGGCTGGTGGTGGGGCACTACGGGTTCATGGAGTCACCGGATGTGCCGGAACTCCTGGCGCAGATGCGGGCCCATGGCCGGACCCAGTCGATGATGGAAACCAGTTTCTACCTGGGCCGGGAAACGCTCATCGCCATGAAGGGCCGACCGCGCACCGGCAGCGCTTCGGACCTGCTCAGCCGGCGGATGCCCTACTGGCGCAAGAAACTCTTCGTGCTCATGACCAACAATGCGCGCTCCGCCACGACCTTTTTCGGCCTGCCGCCCAACCGGGTGGTGGAGCTGGGGGCGCAAATTCAGTTCTGACGCGGGAACTGTCCAGCCCCGTCCAAGGGACCGTTCCCAGTGTGGTAGGCGGGAACTGTACGCCTCCGCTTGAGGGTCGGCTCCGAGGATGGTGAGCGGGAACTGCACAGCCCGCGTTCAGGACCTCTCTGAGCACGGTGGGCGGGAACTGTTCGGTTCAGCTTGAGGGACGGCTCCGGGCGTGGTGAGAGGGAACAACAGTATCCCAACTGAAGGCCAGCTCCAAACGAGGTAAGAGGCAACGGCCGTACATGCTTTTCCCGCTCACCATAATGGGAACTACCCCCGCAACGGCGCTGTACAGTTCCCGCTCACCATGCTGGGAGCCATCCCCGCACTGGAACAGTACAATTCCCCGGCAGTCACCCCTCCTCGCCCTCGTACTGCTCCTTGAGCCTCGCCACCACTGCTGGATCGGCCAGGGTGGTGGTGTCGCCCAGCGCCCGGCCCTCGGCAATGTCCTTGAGCAGTCGGCGCATGATCTTGCCGCTGCGGGTCTTGGGCAGGTCGGCGGAAAAGAAAATGTCGTCCGGCCGAGCAATGGCCCCGATCTTCCGCGCCACGTGCTCCTTGAGATCATCCCGCAGTTCAGCGGTAGCTGGGGTGCCCTCGCGCAGGGTGACGAATGCCGCCACCGCCTGGCCCTTGAGGTCGTGGTGTTTGCCGACCACCGCCGCCTCCGCCACCGCAGGGTGGTCTACCAGGGCGCTCTCGATCTCCATTGAGCCGATCCGGTGCCCGGCCACGTTCATCACGTCGTCCACCCGCCCCAGCACCCACCAGTAGCCATCGTCATCCAGCTTGGCGCCATCGCCGGCAAAGTAGCGCCCTGGGAAACGGCTCCAGTAGGTGTCCTGGTAGCGCTGGTCATCGCCGTAAATGGTCCGGAGCATGCCTGGCCACGGCTCGGTGAGCGTCAGGAACCCGCCGCCGTGGCTCATCGGCTGGCCCTTGGCGTCCACCAGTTCCGCCGAGATACCGGGAAACGGCGTGGTGGCGCTGCCCGGCTTGGTGGTGGTGATGCCCGGCAGCGGCGTGATCATGATGCCACCGGTTTCGGTCTGCCACCAGGTGTCAACGATCGGGCAACGGCTGGCCCCGATGTGCTTGTGGTACCAGATCCAGGCCTCGGGATTGATCGGCTCCCCGACGGTGCCGAGCAGCCTCAAGGTGGAGAGGTCGTGGCGGTCGGCGTGCTGTGCCCCCCACTTCATGAACGCCCGGATCGCGGTCGGGGCAGTGTAGAAGATGGTGACGCCATACCGTGCAACGATTTCCCAGAACCGGTCGCGCTCGGGCCAATCCGGTGCGCCCTCGTACATCAGGACTGTCGCACCATTGGCCAGTGGGCCGTACACGACGTAGGAGTGTCCGGTCACCCAGCCGATGTCGGCGGTGCACCAGAAGACGTCTTCCTCTTTCATGTCAAAGACGTACCTGGTGGTGGTGGTGACCTGGGTCAGGTAGCCACCGGTGGTGTGGACGATTCCCTTGGGCTTTCCGGTCGTGCCCGAGGTGTAGAGGATGAACAACAGGTCCTCGCTGTCCATCGGTTCGGGGTCGCATTTCGCGGCAGCAGTCTCCATCAGGCGGTGCCACCAGTGATCCCTGCCATCGTGCATCCGGGTGTGGGATTCGTCTCCCTCGCCACCGACCCGACGGCGGACCACCATCACGTTCTCGATGCTCGGGCACTCGGCCACCGCCTCGTCGGCGATCCGCTTCAGCGGCAGGATTGTGCCCCGGCGGTATCCGCCGTCGGCGGTGATCAGCAGCCGAGCCTGGGCATCGTTGATCCGGTCGCGGAGCGATTCGGCGGAGAACCCACCGAAGACGACCGAGTGCACCGCACCGATCCGGGTGCAGGCCAGCATGGCGATCGCAGCCTCAGGAATCATCGGCAGGTAGATCGCCACCCGGTCGCCCTTGCGGATCCCCAGCGCCTTCAACGCATTGGCGGCTCGCTGGACCTCACGGGCCAGGTCCCAGTAGGTCAACACCCGCCGATCCCCAGGCTCACCCTCCCAGACGATGGCCGCCTTGTTGCGCCGGGCTCCGGTCAGGTGCCGGTCGAGGCAGTTGGCGCTGACGTTCAGCTTGCCGTCCACGAACCACTTGGCGTGCGGTGGCTGCCAGTCGAGCACCCGCGACCACGGCGTCATCCACTCCAGCTGGCGGGCCTCGGCCTCCCAGAATGCCAGGCGGTCGTCGGCCGCGGCAGCCGCCAGCTCCGGTTGGGCGTTGGCCTGGGCGGCAAACTGCCCCGACGGCGGAAACCGGCGCTGCTCGGAGAGGAGGGTGGAGAGTTGATCGCTCATGGACGGGTGCCGGGTTTCGGGTGTCGGGTGCCAGCGGCTGCGGAGTCCAACCTTGGCCCCGCTGGAGAGTCGGGTCAAGGGGCGAGCCACCACGATTGCTGGCCATGGTTGACCGGGACCGCTGCAGAGCTGCCGTATCGGCGGCTCGGGGAACCCGCCGACACCCGGCACCCGAAACCCGGCACCCACCCACATGGCCCAAAACCTGCACCCCTGATCCGTGGGACCGGCGCCACAATCCGGCCCGTTACAATTGACTTCGCCCGACAAGAGCACACCCGGGGTGACCCGGGGCCGCACAGCCAGAGGTCTCGCAACACCGGGCAATTCCGCCCGGGCGAGATGGCTCAGCACCCGAAGGTGAGCGCGGCTCGGCAGGCTCGTCGGGTGGGGAGGAAGGTGGGATGCCCGCCACACACGCAGTTACGCGGCTACTTGCGGTCCCGGCCGAACTGGGGCTCGACTCACGGGTCGAGTTCCGGCGCGTGGCGGTGGCGCTGCTCGATCAACTCCCTGAGGGCAATGGGCAGCTGATTCTCAACATGGCGCTCACCCGGCACGTGGACTCTGCGGGTCTGGGCACCTTGATGCTGATCCAGCATCGCGCCGAGGAACGTCGCCTCCAGGTGGTGCTGCGCGGGGTCTCCGATGAAGTGCGCTTCCTGCTGGTCCTCACCAAGCTTGATGATCTCTTCCTGATCCAGGACACGCCCTCCTGAGCTGACCGGGCCAGCTTATATTGCGCCGTGCCTCTCGATTCGGCGCCACGCCTGGCCGCACATGGTCTTGAGCGCCGATTCGGCGCCGCTCGCGCCGTGCGGGGAGTCAGCCTGACCCTCGACCGGGGTGAGTTGCTGCTGGTGCTCGGGCCCAACGGAGCGGGCAAGACCACTTTGCTCAGGATGCTTGCCGGGCTGGTGCGTCCCACGTCCGGGGCGGTGCATGTCGATGGCTCGCTGTTGCTCGGCAATCCCGACCTGCGGCGGTCGATCGGCCTGATTTCCCATCAAACCCTTCTCTACGATGACCTGACTGCCACGGAGAACCTGCGCTTCACGGCAGGGCTCTACGGCCTCGCCGATCCCGCGGGTGTGGCGCGGGCAGCGCTTGAGCAGGTCGGGCTCACCGAGCGCGCCAACGACCCGGTACGCAGCCTGTCGCGCGGCATGGTGCAGCGCGTCGCGATTGCACGGGCGCTGCTGCACACGCCCTCGATCATCCTGCTCGACGAGCCCTTTACCGGACTCGACACGGCGTCGGCCGACCAGGTTCGGGGCGTCCTGGCGGCGCAGCGAGTCGCCGGTGCCACGATTGTGGTGGTGACCCATAACCCGGTGGAGGCATGGGACCTTGCCAGCCACGTGGCAGTGATGGTCCGGGGTGGCTGGGCCATCCAGGAGGAGCGGCCCGCCTCGCTCGAGGCGTTCCAACCGCGGTTTACCGAGGCCGTGCGTGCCTGAATCGATCCGGGTGGCGCTGCTGATCGCGGCCAAGGACCTGCGGGTGGAGTGGCGCACCCGCACCGCCCTTCTCTCGGCGGTGGTCTTTGCCGCCCTGGTCCTGGTGGTGTTCAACTTTGCCCGCGATCCGGCCAGCGTGTCGACGGTGGTCATCGCCCCGAGTGTGCTCTGGGTGACCTTCACCTTTGCGGCGGTGGTGGCGCTCAATCGGGCCTTCATGCTGGAGCGGGAGAACCGGGCGCTGGACGGCATGCTCCTGGCGCCGGTCGGGCGCGGGGCCATTTTTGTGGGGAAGTACCTGGCCAACCTGGTCTTCGTGCTGGTGGTGGAGGCGGTCACCTTCCCCCTCTTTGTGCTGTTCTTCAACGTGGATCTGGGCGGCTCCCTCCCCATGCTGCTGCTGGTCACCCTGCTGGCGACCATTGGCTTCGTGGCCGTGGGGACGGTGTTCAGCGCCATGGTCGTGCGCACCCGGTATGCGGAGCTCATGCTGCCGATTCTGCTGCTGCCGTTTCTGGTGCCGCCGATTATCGGGGCGGTCCAGGCCACGGTGCGGCTCCTGGGGCACCGGCCGTTGAGCGAAATCTGGGGTTGGCTTAGGTTGCTGGCATTGTACGATGTGGCATTCCTGACCCTCTGTATCCTGCTCTTTCCCGCAATCCTGGATGAATGATGGGATCACTCGAATCGGCCCGAGCCACCACCCGACGTGGCATGACCATCTCCGCGGTGGCGCTGCTGGGGCTGGTGGCGGTCTACGTGATGGCGCTGCAGTTCACGCCGATTGAGCGGTTTCAGGGCGCCGCGCAGAAGATCTTCTACGTGCACGTCCCTGCGGCATGGTCCGCGCTCCTCGCCTTCAGTATCGTCGGGATCGTCAGCATCCTGTTCCTCTGGCTCAAGGATGAGCGACTGGACCGGTTCGCCGCCGCCTCAGCCGAGGTCGGGCTGATGTTCAGTTGCGTGATGCTGACCACCGGGCCGATCTGGGGCAAACCGATCTGGGGCGTCTGGTGGCAGTGGGAACCGCGGCTGACGTTCACGTTGTTCCTCTTTTTCCTCTTCATTGGCTACCGGACGCTCCGGAGTGCCCTCCAGGATCCGGCGGAGCGCGCCCGCTTCAGCGCGGTGGTCGGGATCATGGGGATGCTGCTGGTGCCGTTCGTGCACCTGACCGTCTACCTGTTCCCCGGCATCCACCCGCTGCCGGTGGTGCTCAAGCCCAGCTCGCCGTCACTTCCGCCGGAAATGCTGCGGACGCTGCTGACGTCGTTCCTGGTCTTCACGGTGCTCTCGCTGGGATTCACCATCACCCGCTACGGCATGGCCCTGCTGGCCGACGCCGAGGAGGCGCGCCATGCAGGGTAGCCCGCCGGCCAACGAGGGATACATGATCGCGGCCTACGTGGTGACCGCGGTGATCGTGTTCGGGTATGCGCTGAGCCTGCTGGCGCGGGCCCGGAAGGCGCTGCGGGACAGCAAATAGGGGCGCACGGTGTGCGCCCGCTGGTCCCATTGGATCCGGGGTTCAACAGGGGTGCACCCGGGTGCACCCGGGTGCGCCGCTACGC
>JAWXBA010000297.1:0-4850 GCA_034439775.1 Gemmatimonadota bacterium
AGCCTGTCCAATTCCCGCTTTCCTTGGGAGACGCCGGCCTTCAGCCTCCCCGCACATCCACCCCAGCTGGTTCGGCCGAAACCGGGGTGACCCTCCTGATCGTACGGGGGGAATGCCCCAGAATCTTCGCCATCCCGGCGCTGCCGCCCCGGTCCTGTTGGCGTTCATCCTGACTATCCTCTTTGCTGCCAATGGGTTGGCCTAGCACCCCGGGTCGCACCCGGTCGCCGATTCGGCGGCGGTGGCCAGGGAGCGCTACCAGGTAGCGCTTGATCAGTTCAGGGCAGGCGAACGGGATGCTGGTATGGCCACAGCGCGGTCGGCCGCGGCCGCCTGGCCGAGCCAACCCGCCTATCACTCCCTGGTCGCCACCATGGCCGCACGTATTGGCGACACCGCCGTGGCAGTGCAGGCCCTGGACCGCCTGGCGGCGCTCGGCGCCCGGCATCCGGTCGAACGAGATCCTGCCTTCGATGCCATCAGGGGGGCTTCGGCCGTCCAGGCATCGGTCGCCCGACGGCCGCTCGCTCTGGCTCACCTCCAACGCCATTCCCCAGATGGAAGGGTACGACTCGACGCTGGCGGGGCGCGCGGAGCTGGTTCAGGTCGGCCTCGCTGACGGCAGGGTCGTGGCCAGGGTTCCGGTCGGGGGGGAGCGTGGCGGGGCGATGCTTGGTGACCTGGTGCTCGCCAATGATGGGACGATCTACGCCTCGGATACCCAGGGACAGGCAATCTGGCGTGTCCTTCCAGGGGCCGGCGGCGCCGAGCTGCTTGCGACCCATCCCTTGCTGCGTTCCCCGCAGGGGATGGTGCAGACCGTCGATGGCGCTGGGTTGCTTGTGGCGGACTACAGCCACGGGCTGCTTCGGATCGACCATACGACAGGATCTGTGGGCCCCCTGGATGTCCCCGCCGGCATGACGCTGCTCGGGATCGATGGGCTGGCCCGGCATGGCGACGACCTGATTGCAATCCAGAATGGCGGCGTCATCCCGCGGGTCATCCGGATTCGGCTCGACCCCGCCGAACGTCGGGTACTCGCCTTCGAGGTGCTGGACCGCAACACCGCAGCCGCCGATGAGCCGACCCTCGGGGCGGTGGTGGGAGACGATTTCTTCTATGTCGCCAACAGCCAATGGGAAAAGCGGGGCGAGGATGGAGCGACGTTGCCGGGTGCGGTGCTGACACCCACCATCATCTTGCGCCTGCCGCTGGGGCCTGGGCGGTCGCAGCGTCGCTACGGCCGGACCAGGATCTCCTCGAACAGCGCCAGGGCCCTCGGATCCTTCGATTGACCGAGCCAGAAGAACGCTGAACGGCGGACCTTGGGGTCGGTGTTGGTCCGTGCCAGTCGCAGCAGGGAGGGGACCCCCTCGTTGTCGCGCAGTTGGCTCAGCGCGAAGACCGCGGCATCGCGAAGCTTGCGGTTGTCATCGCTCATCACGACTTCCTCGAGGTGGGCGGTGGCGGCGGTTCCGGCAACCTGCCCCAACCAGAATACTGCACCCTCGCGGGAGCGCCCCGGCGCCGAGGTGGACTTGGCGATCCGGATCAACGCCGGCCCCGGGGCGATGCTATCGGCCAGTGTCAGGGGGAAGACGGCATCTCCCGACTCCACCCCCGGTGCACTGGCCAGCGCCTCCAGCCATGCGGTGGCCGGCCCGACCCCGACGGTTCCCAGCTCCTCCACTCGACCGGAAGTGTCCCGCCACCGGCCTCCGACACAGGTCCTGAACCGGACCACCACCCCACCCTCGACATCAGCCGCGATCCGGACTGGTCCCTCCTCGCACTCCGACTCCCACTCCCTTCCCCGGGAGTCCACCCAGACCCTGCCGTCATCCCGGCCGCAGACCCCCTCGCGGGCGGCAAAGCTGAACCGGATCGTCCCCTCGCGGGTCGTGGCGGCCTGCTGGGCCAGCGTCTGGGTCAGGGCCGTTGTCGGCATGAGTCCCAACCCCACGACGACGGCGATTCCGAATACTCTCTGCATGATCCTCTCCAGTCGATGTGGTACCGTTCAGCTGACCCGCTGACCTCACTGGGAAGGCGGCCGCCGTTCCAGGATCTCCATCATCAGTTCGGGGACCCCGGGGTCGTTCCGCTGACCGAGCCAGAACATGGCCCGCTCCCGAAGCTTCGCCACACGCTCGGTCCGGACGATGGCAATGAGCTTGTCGGTGGCTTCCTTCTCCGAACGCTGCGACAGCACGAAGATGACCTGCTCCTTCATCTCCAGGTCCGGCATCCGGTCGTAGGCACGGATCAGGTCGGCCAGCGGCGCGCCGGACTGCCCGGCCCAGAAGATGGCACTTTTCCGGAGCTTGATCGGCTCCTGGGTGTTGGCGGCGATGGCAGACAGCCATGGCCCCGTGGCGGCGCGGTCCCGAGAGTTCTGGGCCACGGAAAACAGGATCCGATCCTTGACGCCTTCGTCCGACTCGCGGCGATAGAGATCGCGCAGGAATTGGCTGTCCTCGGCATTGTTGCTCTGTCCCAGCCAGAACACAGCCTGGTCGCGCACTTCGCGGTCCACGTCGGTGCGCCCGGCATAGGTTCGCAGCACCGGACCGGCAGTTGCGCGGTTCATCTGGGCAAGCGAGAAGATGGCGTGCACCTGGATCTTGGTGTCAGTGCTGGTGCGGAGGATGGAGTCCAGCACGGCTGCGGCGCGGGGGCTGCTGCTCTGCCCCAGCCAGAAGATCGCCTGCTCCCGGATCTCGGCATCAGGATCACTGCGGGCGGCGTTCAGCAGCAGCAGCTCGGTCCGGTCGCCCTGCTTCTGCCCCAGGAGGAAGAGCGCCCTGCGCCGAAGGCAGGTGCTGCTGGCGTCGCGGCGCGCCATGACCCGCTCCAGAATGGGTACCGCCCGGTCGGCGTCCATGTTCATCAGGCCGTTGAGCACCATCACCTGCTCCTCATCCTCCCCCTCGCACCGGGTCGAGATCGAGCCCGGGAAAGGCGGAACGGGGGGCGTCGGCGGGGTTGGTGCCACCATCGGGGTCGGTGGCGTCATCGGCGTTGGAGGAACCGGTGGGGTGGGGGGTGCGATCATCGCCCCGCGCTCGAACATCGAGGCCGCGCTCTCGGCATCCCCGCGGCGGGCCAGGGCGCTCTCAATCCGGATCTGCAGGGTGCGCGCTTCCCGCCGGGTGGCGGCATCAGCGTGCCGCTCCTCCTGGAGGGCCAACAACTCGAGCGCTTGGCGGAGGCTCTCGGCCGACCCTCGGCGCTGCTGGGCAAATGCCTCCCAGTAATACGCGTCGGGCGTATGGGCCGAACGGGGATAGCGCGACCGGATCTGGGCAAACAGTTCTGCCGCCCGCGCGTACTCGCTGCGATTCAGCGCCTCGCGAGCCTGTCGATACAGCCCGTCGGCCGGATCCTGGGAATCGGGCGTCAAGGCCGGCGGGCCGTCGAGCGGCGTGGACCAGGAGGAGGCGTACTGCTCAAGCCCGGTGTGGGTCTGCTGGAGCGTGACGGCGCTCCGGTGCGGGTGGCCCTCCCGCACCAGCGCATGGACCTGCGGCGAGACGGGCGACGATACCGGGAGGAGCAGGGCGAGTACCAGGACTGAGGTGCGCGTCATATCTAGAGTTCTCCATAGACGGCCGGAGCCGATCCAAGGGGGGAGGGAATAGCATTCCGCAGTCGGGCCATCAGATTCTGGTCGGCCATGCCGGCGGTGATCAGGCTGCGTTCCTGATCGGGGTTCTGGGTGGAGGGGAGTACCACCAACTGGGTCAGCAGAAGCTCCAGGTCCTCCAACAGGGTCCGGGTCGCCGTGTCAGTGAGCGACTCGCTGTCCAGCAGCAGCCGGGTCATGCCGAGGAGGTCGCGCGCCATGCCTGCGAACTGGCTGCTCTCGTCGCCGGCACGGACGCCGACCAGGAGCGTTTCGGTGCGGCTCAGGTACTGTCGCACCGCCATGCCCATGACGTTGGCCACCCGGTCTGGAGTCGCGCCTCCATCGGCTGTCACCGCCACCGGGGCCGGGTCGCTGCCGAGAGGGATCAATCGGCCGAGCCCGATCCCGGTGGCGAGCAATGCCGCCACCCCAGTAACCCAGATCAGCGCCCGTGCCGCCGGGGACCGAAGCCGCCCCACGGCCCGGTGCCGAAAGGGCAGCACCGGGGAATCGACGGGTGGGTCGGCCCGCTGGGCCTGGATCCGCGCCCAGATCTCCTCGCGCGGGGTCGCGGGGGGCTGGTGGTACTCGGCTGCCAGCCCCGGAAGCATCTCGTCCTGCTGATCGTCCATCATGATTCAATCTCCCGCAAAGGCGGCCAGGGCGAGCCTCAACTTGGCCCGGGCCCGACTCAACTGCGCTTTGGACGTTCCTTCCTGGATCCCGAGGGCGGTCCCGATCTCCTGATGGGTATAGCCCTCCACATCGTGCATCACGAACACCGTGCGGTAGCCGTCGGGGAGGGCGTCAACCGCACTGGCCAGCCGCTCCTTCAGGTCGGGGTCGGGGGACCGAGTCGGGATCGCCACGTCGGAGGCGCCGCCCAGTTCGGTTTCCCGCTCCCGCAGCCGCTTCACCTTCCGCTGGCCGTTGTAGATCACCGAAATCATGATCGAGGTGATCCAGGTGGACAGCGCCGCGTCGCCCCGGAACCCGTCCAGGTGCTTGAAGACCCGGATGAAGGTGTCCTGGGTGTAGTCGGCGGCGCGGTCGCTGTCCCCGGTCATCCGGTAGGCCAGGCGGTATACGCGGTCGACATTGGCGTCATACAGGCGACGCTCGGCTTCGGGATCGCCGGCTCGTACCCGGTCGATCAGTTCCAGCTGGTCCACGGGGCTCCGGAGCGAGTGGGTCAGCGTAAGTTGTCACGGGATAGGAC
>JAWXBA010000298.1:0-10306 GCA_034439775.1 Gemmatimonadota bacterium
GGTCAGGGTGGGTGGGAAAGAGTAGGCCCGTCCAGTCCCCAACGACACGGGCCCGGAGCGCGATGCGCTCCGGGCCCGTTGTCATCCTGCCCACTCGTTACTTCGGTGGAGCCACCGGAATGTTATTGGCGCTGGCCACCGAGTCCCAGTAGCCCCAGCCCCAGCCCGTCAGCAAGCCATTGATGACAACGACGGGGGTCCGCTCACGGTCCGGAATCGAATCGGGACCGGTGGGCTCGCCGCCCTGCCGGATGTACAGCATCGACTCGATATACTGGCCACCGGTCAGATACGGATCGATCCTGCTGGGCCGTTCCCCACCCATGGCGGTAATGGCGCTGTCCTTGGAGATGCCAACAGTCAGGTTGGTAACCCGGGTGTCATCACCGGAGCCACAGCCGACGGCGAGGGAGGCGAGAAGCACCGTAGGAACGATGTAACGACGTGACTGACCAGACATGGGCCCCAGGATCGGTTGAGGAAATCGTCGCGGGATAATCCCGCAGCGAGTAATCTAGTTCAGGTGCACCACCGCTCCAACGGTTCAGACTGAAACGGCACTCCCACATTCGCCGATCCGGTGGTAATGTAGGACGCAATACGCAAACAATGCGAGCGTGGCGGAACTGGCAGACGCGCAGGACTTAGGATCCTGTCCCTTTGGGGGTGCGGGTTCAACTCCCGCCGTTCGCATGGGAAGTTCCGTTTCCGGGACCGTTGCCCTTGGAGGCAATCCCTGCAAACGCAAGCACTTCGTCCCACGCAGGATCGCTCACAGGCCCCCAGCCATTGTGGGAGCCCCTCGTCCCCGAGGAGGTGTGCTTTGGACCTTTCCTTTGTTTCCGTCCTCGATTCCATCCGCAGTGTCGCGATCACCTTTGCCATTGGCGCCTTCGTGGTGATCAACGGGGTGGCCCTCGTGGCCTTCCTGGGCAACCGGAGCCGGGCCATGGTGCAGAAATGGACCTCGCCCTGGCTGGCCGCCAACCTGCTCCTCCTTGGAGTCGGCGCCGGGGTCCCCCTGGCGACCGGGATCTGCAAGACGGTGGTTCAGGCCATTGCCCCGGCGCTGACGGTCCAGGAAGCCCCCACGCTGCCCGCAAACTGACCCCCCACAGCAGCAGCACACGTTGCCGGGCCTCCACGGCCCGGGGTAGATTGTGCGTTCTATGACCGATATTACCGTCACCACCACAGCAGAAGATCCCGCCTCGAAGTCCCTCCAGGTCACCGTCTCGGTGGACCGGGTGCGCGACGCCGAGGCCCGGGCCGTCTCCACCTATGCCAAGCGGGTGCGGCTGCCCGGCTTCCGGGCGGGCAAGGCCCCCGAGGCCGTGGTCCGCAAGCGGCTCCACCAGGAGATCCGCCAGTACGTCCTGGAGGACGTGATCCGGGCGGGGTGGGAGGAGGCCCGGAGCAGCCAGGAGCTCAAGCCCCTCGGCGACCCCTCGGTGCGGAACGTCAAGTTCGAGGATGGCCAGCCACTTGAATTCGAGTTGTTCGTGGAGGTCCGGCCCGAGATTGTCCTGAACCGGACCAGCGGATTCACGATGACCCGCACGGTGACACCGGTCACTGCCGAGCATTTGGAGGAGCAGCTCCAGTCGCTGCGCGAGAAGCAGGCGGCCTGGTTGCCGGTTGAGGGTACCAAGCCCGCGCCGGGCCAGATGGTCCGGGTGGACGTCACCTCGCTGGATGAGGGGGCCGACGCCGCGCCGCAGCCGTACACCATGGTCCTCGGCGATGGGCGAGCGCTGCCGGCGCTGGAAGAGGCGATCATGAACCTCAGTCCGGGGGAATCCGCCGAGGCCGACATCCGGTTTCCCGAGGATCATGCCGACGAGTCGAAGCGGGGCCAGAGCCGCCGGGTGCGGATCGAGTTGCACGAGGTGAAGCTTCAGGAGCTGCCGCCGCTCGACGATGGCTTTGCCGCCTCGGTGGGTGAGTTCGCCGACTTGGCAGCGCTCAAGGCCGCCCTGACCGAGGACCTGGCGCGGGATGCGGCGCGGGAAGCCGACTCGAAGGTCCGGGAGTCGCTGCTGCAGCAGATCGTGGAGGCCAACCAGGTGCCGGCCCCCGAATCGCTGGTGCACCGGCTGATGCACGGGCTGCTGCAATCCTATGGCATTCCGCACGAGCAGTACGACGCCTTTGCGGCGCAGTTCCGCCCCGTGGCCGAGACGCAGGTGCGGCGCGACCTGGTCCTGACGGCGGTAGCCGAGGCCCAGGAGTTGCGTGCCACGGAGGGGGAGGTCGACGAACGGGTGGCGGCCATTGCCGCGACCCGCGGGGTGCCGGTGGGGCAGGTCTACGCCTCGCTGGAACAAGCCAAGCGGCTGCCGGAAATCGAGCGTTCCCTGACCGAGGAGAAGGCGTGGGCCTGGCTCCTGGCGCAATCCACCGTGACCGAGGCGACATCGTGACGCTGTACCCACCATACATCATCGAGCGGTCCAGCCGCGGCGAGAAGACCTACGACATCTTCTCACGGCTCCTGATGGACCGGATTGTCTTCCTCGGCGCCGGGATCAACGATGACGTGGCCAACATCATCATTGCCCAGTTGCTGTTCCTCGAGGCCGACAACGCCGAGAAGGACATCTACCTCTATATCAACTCGCCGGGTGGCGTGGTCTCGAGCGGCATGGCCATCTACGATACCATGCAACACCTGCGGGCCCCGGTCAACACGATCTGCATGGGCATGGCGGCGTCGATGGGTTCGTTTCTCCTTTCGGCCGGCGCGCCGGGTAAGCGGAGCGCCCTGCCGCATTCCCGGATCATGATCCATCAGCCGTCCGGTGGGGCCCAGGGCACCGCCTCGGATATCGAGATCCAGGCCCGCGAGATCCTGTACCTGCGCGGCAAGATGAACGAGCTGTATGCCAAGCACACCGGGCAGCCAATCGAGACGATCGAGCGCGACATGGATCGCGACCGGTTCATGAGCGCCGAGGAAGCGAAGGTCTACGGCATGATCGACACCGTGCTTGTCCCCCGGACCCTGGCGCCGGTGGCCTCTTGACGCCCCGGACCCCGGCGGTGAGTTTTCCGGCATCTCCCAGCATGGGCGGCATGGCCTGATGTCCAGCGACAAGCACCTGCGGTGTTCCTTCTGCGGCAAATCGAAGGATTCGGTCCGGAAATTCATTTCGGGCCCGTCGGTGTACATCTGCAACGAGTGCATCACCCTCTGCAATGAAATCCTGGCCGAGGATGAGGAGCGCGAAGTTGTCGATCGGATCACCCAGGTCCCGACCCCGGCGGAGATCAAGGAAGTCCTCGACCAGTACGTGATCGGCCAGGAGCGTGCCAAGCGGACCCTGGCGGTGGCGGTCTACAATCACTACAAGCGCATCAACACCGGGGGCGTGCGCCCTGCGGGCGAGGTGGAACTGGACAAGTCCAACATCCTGCTCCTGGGCCCGACCGGCGTGGGCAAGACCCTGCTGGCGCAGACCCTGGCGCGGATTCTCGACGTCCCGTTCACGATTGCGGATGCCACGACCCTGACCGAGGCCGGCTACGTCGGCGAGGATGTCGAGAACATCCTGGTCCGGCTGCTCCAGGCCGGCGAATTCAATGTTGGTGAGTGCGAGCGCGGCATCGTCTATATCGACGAGATCGACAAGATTGCCCGCAAGTCCGAGAACCCGAGCATTACCCGGGACGTCTCGGGCGAGGGGGTGCAGCAGGCGCTGCTCAAGATCCTCGAGGGCACGGTGGCCTCGGTGCCGCCGCAGGGCGGCCGGAAGCACCCGCAGCAGGAATACATCCAGATCAACACCAAGGACATCCTGTTCATCTGCGGTGGCGCGTTTGACGGGCTCGAGAAGATCATTGAAGCACGGCTGGGCAAACAGCAGATCGGGTTCACCCCGACCTCCATCGGCGCCGAGGCGGTGGAGACGACCCCGGGCAACCCGTACCAGCATGTCGAGCCCGATGACATGCTCCACTTCGGGCTGATCCCCGAACTGGTGGGCCGCCTGCCGGTCATGGTCCCGCTCCAGGAACTCGACGAGGAATCGCTGGTCCGGATCCTGCTCGAGCCCAAGAACGCGCTGACCAAGCAGTATGCCAAGCTGTTCGAGCTCGAGGACGTCGGCCTGACCTTTGACCCGGAAGCACTCCGCGCCGTGGCCAAGAAGGCGCTCAAGCGGTCCACCGGGGCCCGTGGCCTGCGCGCCATCCTTGAAAACGTGATGACCGACCTGATGTACGACCTGCCCGACCGGGACGACGTGCGCGAAGTGGTGATTACCGCCGATGCCATCCTCAACGGGACCGACCCGATCGTGGTGACCGAACGGCCCCGGGCCAAGCGCGAAGCCTGATCACGGCTCCCCTGGCGGCCTTGCCGATCGAGTTCCTCGGCAGCTTTCCCGACCCGGCCCAACCCCTCCATCCTGTCCGACCAGAGATCGCCTTCGTGGGGCGGTCCAATGTCGGCAAATCGAGCCTGCTGAACGCACTCGTGGGGCGCAAGGGAATGGCCCGGGTCAGCGCCACGCCGGGCAAGACCCAATACCTGAATGTCTATGGCCTGCCGACGCTGTACCTGGTGGACCTGCCCGGCTACGGGTGGGCCAAGGCCAACAAGCGCGACCGCGAGAGTTACCGGGCGCTGGTAGACACGTACCTGCGCCAGCGAACCACCCTCCGGGGGGTGGTCTGGCTCCTCGATGTGCGGCACCCGCCCTCGGTGGATGATCGCCGGATCCAGGACCTGTTGGCGGAGAACAATCGCCCGGTGCTGACCGTGTTGACCAAGGTCGACAAGCTGAGTCAGGCCCGGCGGCATGCCGCCATCCGGTCCCGGGCCGACGAGCTAGGCCTGACCCTGGATGACATGCACGCGACCAGCAGCAGCACCGGCCTCGGGGTGGCCGACCTGGCGGAGAGCATCCTGGCGGCCTGCCGGGACTGACGAAGCCCCCCCTGCGACGGCGATGGCGACTTCGAGACGATGCCATTCCCTTCCCAGACATTTCCTCTTACTTCTTCCCTCTGGCCTCTTGTTTCCTCCTGCTCGCTTCCAGCGCCCGGGTGCCCCATGCCGATGCGTCCCCTCAAGCCCATCGCCCTGCCTGCCGCCGTGGCCAAAGCCAATGATGCCTGGCTGGCTGAACTCGACACCGCCTTGGGGGCACCAGACGCCGACTGGGGGTCGATCTGCCGGCGCACCCTCTGCGCCATCTGGTATCCCGGTCTGGGGGCCTACGAGGCGCTGGTGGCCGATCCAGCCACCGCGCTGGCCACCCGCTCGGCGCTCCTGGCGCTCGACCCCGCCAACATCACCCTCGAGCCGGAGTACTACGCCGAGGTGGACGCTGCGGCATTTGCACGGGTCAAGCCGCTGCTGTGGCTCTGGTATTCCTTCGACCGGACCCCGCTGGCGGGCCAGAACGTGGACCTGGGGATCCAGTTCCGGCGGCTGCTTGCGCCGCGGATCTTTCGCCGCTGCGGCAGGAACTTCAAGTGCTTCCAGCACACCGAGTTCTCCTACGGCTACAACATGGAAGTGGGCGATGACGTGGTGGTGCACCGGCACGTGCTGCTCGACGACCGGGGCGGGATCGTGATGGGGGACCGGGTCAGCGTGGCCGACTACGCGAATATTTACAGTCACACCCACAGCATCGTGGACCAGAAGGACGTGACCTGTGCGCAGACGGTGCTGGAGGAAGATGTCCGGATCACCTATCACGCCACGGTCCTGGCGGGAGTCAAGGTGGGCCAAAACGGAATGGTGGGGGCCAACGCGGTGGCCACCAAGGATGTGCGGCCCTACCATGTGAACGTCGGGATCCCGGCCAAGAGCGTGCGGGTCAAGCCCAATGCCCCGCCGGAGACCTACTCCACGGAGCGCCTGGGGCACCGGGAGTAACAGCTTCAGTCCGGCCGGGACGATGCCCGGCCGACCACCCTTCGTTGGCTACCGCATCGCCTGAACCGCCCCCACTTCCTCGCTTTTCCAGCCCGGGTGGCCCCCCCTCTCCCACCACCCATCGACTCCCGGCTCGTTCCCCGCGACTCCAACCGCCGGATCGACGTTACATAGCCGTTGCACAATTGTGGGCCACGCGGTACTCGCCCAGGGGACCTTTCAGGATCGACTGGCAGGCTCGGCGCGATGAGCGTGCCGACCATGGAGACCTTCGGACCGAGAGTGGGGCACATGAGCAATCTGGCGCGTGGTTTTCTGGTGGCGGTGCTGCTGAGCACGGTGGTGTTTCCGCTGGCAGCGCAGCAGACCGGACGGGTGACCGGCCGGGTGCTTGATGCAACCGGAACTCACCCGCTGGCAGGCGCCACGGTGGAGGTGATCGCAGCCGGATCCACCTATTCCGCACAGACCACGCTGGAGGGGCGGTATCAGATCACGAACGTGCCTGCTGGGGTGATGACGGTCCGGGCCCGGATGATCGGCTACACCGGGAAGACGGTGACAGGAGTCACCCTGGCTCCGGGTGGCGTCGTGACCCAGGATGTTTCGCTGGCGTCCCAGACGATCGAGCTGGAGGAGGTGGTGGTGTCGGTCGAGGCGGAGCGCGGCTCGGCGGTGGAGGCGCTGGGGAATCAGCGCGCCAGCGTCAACGTCGTCAACTCGATCACCGCGGAGGAGATTTCCCGCAGCCCTGACGGTGATGCCGCCGCCGCCGTACAGCGGGTCAGCGGCGTCACGGTCCAGGAGGGCAAGTTCATCTTCGTCCGGGGGCTGGGTGAGCGCTACACGACCACCTCGCTCAACGGGGCGCGGATCCCGAGTCCAGAGCCGGAGCGGAAGGTGGTGCCGCTGGATCTCTTCCCCAGCGGCATCCTGCAGACCATCACCACGGCCAAGACCTTCACGCCGGACCTCGCCGGAGACTTCTCCGGCGCCCTGGTGGACATCCAGACCCGGGAATTCCCTGCCGAACGGAAGATGGTATTCTCGCTCGGCCTCGGGGGCGGGGACGCGGTCACTGGCAAGGCGATCCTCCTGGCACCCAGCGCCGGTGCCGAGCGCTTTACCTTCGGTGCCGGGAGCCGGCAGATGCCCGCAGCAGTCAACGCCATTGGCAATCCCTCCGCCGCCGTCAGCTCGGACCAGGTCAACAACATCGTCGCTGCCTTCCGCAATGTGTGGACGGCGCCTCGTGGCAATGCGGCTCCCAGCAGCTCAATGGGACTGTCGATCGGCGGGAGCGACCCGTTCTTCGGGCAGCGCTTCGGCTACCTGGTGTCGGGCAGCTATTCCTACGGGCAGGAGATCCGCTCGGGTGAGCGGCGGGCGGTGGCCAAGCCCACCGGCAACCCGGCGGTCCAGCTCGCGACCGACCAGTACGCAGGATCGACCGGGCGTGCCAGCGCGATGCTCGGGGGCCTGGTCAGCCTGAGCACGTACCTGGGCAGCCACTCCCGCCTGGCCCTCAACACCTCGTATACCCGGACCTCGGACAACGAAGCCAAGTCCGAACTGGGTGAAGATGAGAACCTCGGGATTCCCCTGCAGATCGACCGTCTCCGGTATGTTGAGCGCGAAGTCCTGAGCGCCCAGCTGCTGGGTGAGCATCAGATCGCCGCGCGGCAATTCCTGACCTGGTCGGGCTCGCGGTCCACCGTGGCCCGACGGGAACCGGACCGGTCCGAACTGGTCTACTCGCTCGATCCTGATCCGAGCGGCGCGGCCCGGCCTGCGGCCTGGCTGGCGGCGTCCAGCGAGGGCGCGGTGCGGACCTATGGGGACCTCGGGGAAACCAGCTCTGAGTTCCAGATCAGCCACCGGATCCTGCTCGGCCGGATGGACAGCCCGGTGCAAATCAAGTTCGGGGGAGCGGTGCGGACCAGTGATCGTTCCGCCAGCAATGCGGCGTTCAGCATTGCGTCGAACCTTCCCCGCACGGCCCGGGAGCTTTCGGCGGAGCAGATCTTTGACGGCCGCTTCAGCCAGCCCGGCGACACCTGGTTCAGCGTCACGGCGCTTGGAACCGGCGGGTCGTATGAGGCCACCGAGACGGTGCGGGCCGGGTTCGTCATGGCGCAGATTCCGGTGACCGGCACGATCGAAGTGGTCGGTGGGGCGCGCTACGAGCGGTCCACGACCACCGTCATCACGACGCCGACTTCCGGGGCGTCGGTCACCAGCAGCCCCGAGTACGATGATATCCTGCCCTCGCTGGCCATCAATTTCCGGCTCGGCGAAAATCAGGTCGTGCGATTCTCGGCCTCGCGCACGCTGTCCCGCCCGGAATACCGCGAGCTGTCACCGGTCCAGTACCGTGAGGTTCTCGGCGGCGAGAACGTGGTCGGCAACGCGAATCTCCGCCGGGCCCTGATCCAGAATTACGATTTCCGCTGGGAGTGGTATCCCCGCGCGACAGAAGTGATCAGCGTGGGCCTGTTCGCCAAGAAGTTTGCCGACCCCATCGAACGGATCTACCTGGCCACGTCGGGCACCCGCCAGGTGACCTTCGTCAATGCCGAGGCCGCCACGAACTACGGTGTGGAGCTGGAGGTCCGGAAGGGACTGGACATTCTCGGTGCGTCCCTGCGGAACTTTGGCACCTTTGTCAACCTCACCATCATGCACAGCGAGATCGAGATCGGCAGCGGGTTGGCGAGCAAGGTGAACGACAAGCGCCCGATGGTGGGCCAGGCACCGTACGTCGTCAACACCGGAGTGACCTACACCTCGCCGGGCGGACAATTCAGCGCCACCGCTCTGTACAACGTCGTCGGCGCCCGGCTGACGAGCGCCGCCGAGGCGCCGTTGCCGGACATCCTGGAGCAGCCCCGGCATGTGGTGGACTTCGCGCTGCGGTTCCCGGTGTTCGGGACGCTGAGCGGCAAGGCGGACCTCAAGAACCTGCTGGATGCCCCGTACGAGGTCATCCAGGGCACCGTGACCCGGGAGTACTACCGGTCGGGCCGGACCCTGAACCTGGGGCTCTCCTGGCAGCCCTGAGCACCGTGACGTTGATGTGACGGAATCGAGATTGAACGGGTATGGTCGGGGGGTATTTCTCATGGGCTGGCGGGGCACTGGAATCGTCAGCGCGAGATTTTCACCCCTCGAAAGGACAGGTCGAACGATGCGCGTGGCTTTCCATTCCCGATTGGCGCTCAGCACCCTGGCAGCAGCCATGCTGGCGAGTGCCTGCACTTCCGACCCCATCGAGCCGGAGCCGGATCCGCTGGCCGCTCCCGGCAACGTCGCCGCGACGGCGACCTCGAACACCACGGCGCAGATCAGCTTCGACCCGGTGACCGGCGCCACCGGATACCGCGTGCAGCGCGCCGACGGTGCGGCGGGCGCCAACTTCGCGGTGGTCGGGAATCCGGCCTCCTCACCGTTCACGGACAGCGGTCTCTCCAGCACCACCGCCTACTCCTACCGGGTGGCGGCGGTCTCGGGTCCGGAAGTGTCCGACTACAGTGCCGCGGTCACCGTGACCACCCAGGCGGTCCCGGTACAGCCGGTCACCCAGAACATCACCACCAACACCACCTGGACCAGCGACAAGGTCTGGTTGCTCCAGGGGTTCATCAAGGTCACCAACGGTGCCACCCTGACGATCGAGGCGGGCACCACGATCAAGGGTGACTTCAACACCCTGGGCTCCTCGCTCTTCATCCTCCGCGGCGCCAGGATCCAGGCGAGTGGCACCGAGGCCGCCCCGATCATCTTCACCTCTTCGCAGCCGGCCGGTCAGCGCCTGGCCGGGGACTGGGGCGGGGTGATCATCGTCGGCGACGGGATCATCAACCGGGGCTCCCCCGTGATCCTGGAGGGCACCGGTACCAGCGCAGCCAACCCCCAGGTGGACTACTCTGGTGGTACCAACAATGCCGACAACAGTGGCACCCTGCGCTACGTCCGGATCGAATTCGCGGGCTTCGGTGCCGCGCCCAATGTCGAGCTCAACACCTTGACCCTCGCCGCCGTGGGCAGCGGCACCACGCTCGACCACATCCAGGCGATGCACGGCCTCGACGACAGCTTCGAGTGGTTCGGCGGCGCCGTCGACAGCAAGTACCTGGTTTCCTACAACCCGGGCGACGACCATTTCGACGCCTCGGAAGGCTACATCGGCCGAAACCAGTTCCTGATCGCGTTCCAGAACGCCCGCGTGGTGCCGCGTCCGCCGGGCATCCTGGCCACCGACCCGCAGGGCATGGAGAACGATGGCTGCGCCGGGGCCAACTGCCTCAATGGCGAGCTCTCCCAGCCGCTGACGCTGCCGATGTTCAGGATCACACCGCCCTCGGGCTGCTCCTTCCTGACTGCGTAGGCGCGCTGCGCGCACGTGAGCGGCGCGAC
>JAWXBA010000299.1:0-2841 GCA_034439775.1 Gemmatimonadota bacterium
GTGGAACGCCTGCGAGTATTTCCGCCCAAGATACGCGCGGAAACGCGGCATGTTGAGGATTGGCATATAGATAGCCCTGGAGGGGGTGTTTGGATGGGGACTCCAAGGATTGTAGTGGTCTGGCGGAGGGACGGATTGGGCGGTAGGGTTGGGGTGAGCGGGGTGTCGAAGAGCCTGGGGCTCGCCGCCGAATTCGGCGACCTGCTGCTGCCTGCAGCATATGCCGGGAAATGCTGCCGACCGATCGGGAGGGCCGGGTTCATTAGCCAACAGAATCCGGGGAGAATCGGGGAGACTTGATCCGTGGGACTCCCCTAGATCAGTGCTTCCGCATCCTTTCCGGTTTATGCGGCGTGCTGCGCTGCATTGTCGGATTAGGCTGCCTGGCTTCGCAGGTCCATACACTAGGCCGCACGAACTGCGAGAGGTTCATCCGATTTCAACGTCACGGAGCGCTCCCACGCGCAATGCATTCCTTGGCAAATGGCGCATCACGCAAATGGACGCGTACGATGCAGACTATTTCGACATGGAGGTGCCGGCGTACATTGCGCTGGAGCGAGGTCAGCGCGGTGAGTTCCAGTTCGGCGCCGTCAGCGGAACAATCGACTATCGTCGGGTCAAACGTGACGGCGCGATCGCCATTGAATTCACATGGGACGGTCAGGATGAGATGGATCCGATGACGGGCCGCGGATGGGCCGCGCTCACCGATGGTCAGCTTGCGGGCCGAATCTTTACGCACCAAGGTGATGATTCCTCGTTCGTGGCGCGACGCTTACGATCGCGCCCCGAGTGAAACCCCACGCGCTGGGTGGCGGCTAACGAGCGCTTGCTGCTGCCGAACGCCGGAGATCGGAGTGGCGAACGCGGGGCGCTCGCTCCATTGTTCCTGACGGAACGCGACCACCCCGCTCACTAAGGCGTAGCGTTCGCAGCAGAAGCGCAGACGGACGAGGTGTGGCGGCTGTCTGATTTCCACCGGCAAGGAGCCCAGCTGTGACCATCGAGAGCATCATCAGATTCTATGCTTTGCTGAGTGTGGGAGCTATCGCCTCCGCCGCGGCTTTCGGATTGGCATGGTATCGCACCAGCAGGCGCATGCGGGCCTTGGAAACGCTCCTCTCGGGGCAGTCGGATACCACCCGCATCGAAGCTGAGCTCGATGACATGCGCCAGCGATTGGACGGGTTCGGTGAGAATCTGGAACGCGTCACAGGTGGGCAGGACTTCCTGGTTCGCATGGTGAGCGAACGCCACCCAGGTGCGAGGTCCCGTGCCACTGAACAAGCACGAGCCGTCACCCCCCACTGATGTATGGGGCCGGGCAACGAAGGATCTCGTAGGCTGTGACGGCGGGGGAGAGGTAGCGCCGGAGCAGACACTTGATGGGGCCCAGCATGCAGAGAGGGGGACGGTCCGCTGCGCCGCGCCGCCGCTGAACCGGAGCGTTGGGCGGACTTGCCCAGACACTGTTGCGGGTGAGACCTTCGTGGTTATACTGATGGTATGAAGACAGCCGTATCCCTTCCTGACGCCGTGTTCCGCGCCGCCGAGCAACTCGCCAAGCGGGCGCGGAAGTCCCGCAGCCAGCTCTACGCCGATGCACTGACGGAGTACCTGGTGCGACACTCCCCCGACGAGGTGACCGAGGCGATGAATCGGGTCATGGAACATCTCGGCGAGCCCGAGCCCGATCCGTTTCGCATGCGGACGACGCGCCGAGTCTTCGAGCGGACCGAGTGGTAGAGATCGCCCAAGGCGAGGTGTGGTGGGCCGAGCTCCCCGAGCCTGCCGGATCCGGTCCGGGCTTTCGGCGCCCTGTCGTGGTGGTTCAGGGGAATTCCTTGAATCGGAGTCGCCTTGCGACCGTCGTATGTGTTCCCCTTACGAGCAACCTGACCTGGGCGGACGCACCAGGCAGCACTTTGCTTTCAGCCAAGGCGACTGGTTTGCCCAAGGACTCCGTTGCCAATGGATCACAGATCACTTCCATCGATCGAGAGTTTTTGACTGACCGAGTTGGACGACTCGTGCCCAAACAGGTCGCCCAAGTGCTTCATGGAATTGATGTGATCCTCGGGCGATAGCCGGCTGACAAGCGCTTGCTGCGGGTAGGGCTGACGGCGGCCGCTCCCGGGCCGTAGCTTCGCAGTTCGGCGGTGGTCGTACCAGGCCCTGCCGCAGAACCGCAGGTCGTTCGGCGGACGCGGTGACTCCGTGCCCCGCGGTCACCCCTGGTAACCTCCATCAACGCATTCCGACCGTGTTCCCACCGACGACTCTCCTGCGTGCCGCCTCCGCTGGCGTCAACTGATTACCTGCTTTAGACTTACCCCATACCGACAGTCTTTCGCCATGGCCCCTATCGGTTCTTCTTCTACTCCGCCGATGGGCATGAGCCGGCCCACGTCCACATCGAACGTGACGCCAATGCCGGCAGGTTCTGGCTCGACCCCGTGCGCCTTGCCGATAGTGGTGGCTACGGCGCCAAGGAATTGCGACTGATCGAAGGTCTGGTGACCACCAATCGGGAACTCTTGCTGCGAGCGTGGAATGACTACTTCACCGATTGAACTTCGCCCACCTTGGGCACAGGCTGTCCAGATTACCGAGGACCTGCTGGTCGTCGAGCTGCTCGACGCACGGGTGCTTTCCGTTCCCCTGGCTTGGTTCCCCCGGCTCTTGGCCGGCAGTCCGGTCGAACGGTCCAACTGGCGTCTCGTCGGGCGTGGCGAAGGCATTCACTGGCCCGACCTCGACGAGGATATCAGCATCACAAGCTTGCTCGCAGGCTACGCCTCCACCGAGAGCCAGCAGTCACTCAAGCGATGGCTCGGA
>JAWXBA010000300.1:0-10625 GCA_034439775.1 Gemmatimonadota bacterium
CACCACCAATTTCCTGCACCGATATCCGCAGTACGCCGTCGCCATCGCGGCCGCGATGGCGACGGCGTACTGCGGATATCGGTGCAGGAAATTGGTGGTGCCATCGAGCGGATCCACCACCCAGACAAGCCCATCGGTCGGGGTATCCGGCGCCAATTCCTCTCCCATGACGCGGCAGCCGGGGACGGCGGCCAGGAGCGCCTCGGTAATGATCGACTCGGCTTCCCGATCGATGCTGGTGACAAAGTCGTGCCGACCCTTGGTCTCCCATTCCTCCGGGTCTTCGGGTGGACGTGCCGAGCGCAACCAGGCCGTCGCCCGCAGAGCCGCGGCCTCGGCGATCGCGGGTAAGTCCAAGGGGGAGTTCATCTTGCTGGCATCGGTCTGGCCCGCTAGCTTGAGGGAATGTCGAGAATTTTCAGTGGCATCCAGCCCACCGGCGAATTGCATATCGGCAACTGGCTCGGCGCGGTCCGGAACTGGGTGGAACTGCAGCACCAGCACGACAGCATCTACTGCGTCGTGGACCTGCACGCCATTACCGGGGCGGCCAGCGCCAGCACCCTGGCCACCCGCACCAGGGACATGGCGGTGTCGCTGCTGGCCTCGGGTATCGACCCGGCGCGAGCGATCCTCTTCGTCCAGTCCCACGTGCCTGAGCACGCCCGGCTGCAGTGGCTCTTGACCTCGGTGACGCCCCTCGGCGAACTGGAGCGGATGACCCAGTTCAAAGATAAGGCGCAGCGGCTGGAGAGCATTCCGGCGGGGCTGCTCTGCTACCCCATCCTCCAGGCAGCGGACATCCTGCTGTACCTGGCCGACATGGTGCCGGTGGGCGAGGATCAGGTGCAGCACCTTGAGTTGACCCGGGAGATTGCCCGACGCTGGAATGCCGAATATGCGCCCGGTGTCGGCTACCTGCCCGAGCCGCAGCCACTGCTGACCCCGGCGCGACGAATTCTCGGTCTCGACGGCCAGGCCAAGATGTCCAAGAGTCTCGGCAACACCGTGGGCCTGCTCGAAGCGCCCGAGGCGATCTGGCAGAAGCTGCGGCCGGCCATGACCGATCCAGCGCGGAAGACCCGCAAGGACCCGGGCAACCCGGATGTGTGCAACATTTACACCTTGCACCAGCATTTCTCCCCCGAGCCGGTCCAGCAGGAAGTGGCGGCGCAATGCCGGAGTGCGGGCTGGGGATGCCTCGATTGCAAGAAGGTCCTGGCCGGGAATATGGAGTCGCACCTGGGGCCGATCAGGGATCGGGCGGCCGAACTGCGGCAGTCCCCCGGCCAGGTCGAAGATCTCCTGGCCACGGGTGCCGCCCGGGCCAGCCGGATCGCTCGTGAGACAATCGCTGAGGTGGAGCACCGGATGGGCTTTCTGCCCGCGAAGGGGGACTGATGGCCGGCGCATCGATGGAGAAGATCATCAAGGCCGCCGTGGACCGTGGCGCCACCGACCTGCATATCAAGGCCGGCGACGTCTTCCGGGCCCGCGTCAATGGACGCCTGGTCCCCCTGACCAAGCAGCGGCTGACCCCGGACCAGACCCGGGCCATTGCGTCGCGGCTGATGTCGAGTGAGCGGGATCGCAGCCGGCTGGACGAGCTCCGGGACTTCGATTGCTCCTGGGGCATGTCGGGGGTGGGCCGGTTCCGGGTCAACATCCTTCGCCAACGTTCCTCGTACATGATCGTCCTGCGGGTGCTGCCCTTCACGCTCCCTTCGCTGGAGACCCTCAACCTCCCGGAGGTTATCGGCCAGATCGCGGAGTCGCCGAAGGGCCTGATCCTGGTCACCGGCGTCAGCGGGAGCGGCAAGACCTCGACCATCGCTGCCATGGTGCACCACATCAACCAGAACCAGGCCCGGCACATCATCACCATCGAGGACCCGATCGAGATCCTCCACCGCGACCTGAGCAGTACGATTACCCAGCGCGAGGTCGGGGTCGACACCGATTCCGCCACGGTGGGACTCCGGGCGGCCCTCCGCCAGGACCCCGACGTGATCTTCGTGAGCGACCTTTCCGACCCGGTGGCGATGGATACTGCGATCAAGGCGTCGGAAGCGGGCCATCTCGTGATCGCCGCCATGGCTACGCCGGACGTGACCACCACCATCCGTCAGGTGCTGGCCACCCTCCCGCGGGAAGAGCTGGAAATCGGGCGGGTCCGGTTCTCCGAGGCGCTGCGGGCGATTATCTCGCTCCAGCTTCTCCCTCCTGCGGAGGGTGAGAGCCGGGTTCCAGCGGTCGAGATTCTGGTGGCCAGCGACGAGGTGCGTTCTGCCCTCAAGGAGCCGGGCGATCTGGAGGTGCTGCGGAAGCTCATGCTGAAGGGTGGGGCGAGTGGGATGACCACTTTTGCCAAGAGCGTCCAGGAGCTGGCCAGCGCCGGGAGCATCAGCGCCGAAACCGCCAAGGCCGTGACCCGGGACAGCCGCGGCAATTGAACTTTGGCCGCCGGGGAAGTATCCTTGGCGGGACCTGAGACGGCCCCGCGAGGGGCCGTTTTGCTGCCTGCCAAGGAGGCCGGGATGTTCGACGGAAAGACGGCGTGCATCGTCGTCGTGGGCGCCCAGTGGGGCGACGAAGGGAAGGGAAAGCTGGTGGATGTCCTGGCTGAGGGCGCCGACCTGGTCGTGCGCTACCAGGGCGGGGCCAACGCCGGTCATACCGTCGTGACCGAGGCGGGGGAGTTCATCCTCCACCAGATCCCCTCAGGGATTCTGCACGGCCGGACCATTTGTGTGGTCGGCAATGGTGTGGTCCTCGACCCGGACACCTTCTTCGCGGAGCTCGATGCGCTGGAACAGAAGGGCATCGCAGTGCAGGGCCGACTCTATGTCTCCGAGCGGGCCCACTTGGTCCTGCCCTACCACAAATTGCTCGATGCCGCCGGGGAGAAGAGCCAGAAGATCGGCACGACCGGCCGCGGCATCGGTCCCGCCTATGAGGACAAGATCGGGCGCCGGGGAGTCCGGGTCTCCGACCTTCGTGATCCCGCCGCCCTCGAGGGCACCCTGGCAGCCAACGTGGACCGGGCCAATCGTCTGCTCCAGTTGGCCGGCATGGAGGAGCGCACCAGCCTCGCCGAACATCTCGCCCTGGCCGAGCGGATTGCACCGCGGATCCTGCCGCTGGCCGCCGACACCGGCCTGCTCGTGTACCGCAGCCTCCGCGATGGCAGACGGGTCCTGCTCGAGGGTGCCCAGGGGGCGCTGCTCGACGTGGACCACGGCACCTATCCGTTCGTGACCAGCTCCAATACCACGGCGGGGGGCGCGGCCGTCGGCGCCGGCATTGGTCCCACGGCGATCGACGGCGTGCTCGGGGTCGTCAAGGCGTATACCACCCGGGTGGGCAACGGTCCGCTGCCGACCCTGGCCGACGATGCCCGTGAGGAGCTGCTGCGCCAGCTGGGCGGGGAATTCGGCGCCACGACCGGCCGGCCCCGCCGCTGCGGCTGGTTCGATGCCCTCGTGGTTCGCTATGCCGTTCGGGTCAACGGGCTCACCGGCCTGGCGGTGACCAAGCTGGATGTGCTCGACACCTTCGACGAGGTGCCGGTGGCGGTGGCCTACGAGGTGGACGGGGAGCGGCTGGAAGAAATGCCCTGCGAGGTGCGGGCCCTGGAGGCGGTGCAGCCGGTGTACGAGACCCTCAAGGGCTGGCAGCGCTCCACCGCCGAGGCCCGCACCCTGGCCGACTTGCCTCGACAGGCGCGGGCGTACCTCGATCGGGTGGAGGAACTCTCGGGGGCGCCGATCCGCTATGTCAGCGTCGGCACCCACCGGGAGCAGATTATTGCGGTCTGACGGCGCTGCTAGTTCTGGTAGAGCGCGAACCAGGCCGCCGCGGTGAAGCCGACCGGGTCGATCTCATAGATCCGGCTCTTGTTGAACACCCCCGTGGTGGGGAAATACGGCGGTGGATCGGTCAGGGCGCAGGTGTTGTAGGCGTACCGCTTCAGGTTGCCTGTGCCGGCAGTGGTGCCCACGGCGCCACGGGTCTGCTGAATGATGCCGCCGGTCAGCTGGAGGCAGCCGCGCCCCCAGTTGGTGGTGCTGCAACTCTCGCGGTTGGTCTGCCCGGTGTTGTAGTTCTGCACCGTGAAGATGTTCATGGTCAGCAGTACTGCCTGGACATACTCATCGGTATTGCCCACCGGGCGTACATGCGGCGTCCAGTTGTTGTTGGGCCGCTGGACCGGTGCATTGAGCATGTTGTCGGCCACGATGATGCTGCCCCCCGCCACGATCCCCAGGATGTCGTCGCACAGCCCCACAGACGGGTCGGTGGCCTGCTTGATGTTGTCGCCGATGATCACGTCGCTGCTGGCCGCCAGGGTTACCCGGGAGCGGACCGTGCCACTGACGATCACCTTGCCGCTGATGTAGACCACACCCTTGAAATTGGGGTTGAGCGCCCGGGTAATCGGGTGCAGGTATCCCGCCTGAGTGGCGCCGACTGCTGCGGTGACGCGGGCGTCGACCGTTCCGGTCCAGGGTACCCAGGAGCCCAGCGCGGTGCCGCCGCCGGGCCGAGGCGTGGTGACCGTAAAGACCCCACCGGTGAGGGCAGGATCGCCGCCGAGGAAGCAGCGCAGACTCGAGTGGTTGGCCGAATCGTCTCGGCGGCTGCTGGTGTGATCGGCCACCAGGACATAGGCCGCCTGGAGGGAGCTCGTGTGCGCGCCGCCGTGATTGCCTGAATACCGATCACCACAGTTCCAGTTGCCGCTGTTGTCCAGCGTGGCATAGCGCGCCGCGATGTTGTAGTCCTCATTCCCGATGGCCGCCTGGTACACCCGGACAAAGCCCTCGTCGGCATCGGTGCTGTCGCCGTCGGCGTTGAGGTCCACCGCCACGAACTCGACCCGGGTGCGGGCCTCGCCGGTGTTGCCGGAGGTGTAGCCGGTAAAGCTGGTGCTGCCGAGCGCCGCCTGGGTCGCCAGCTTGGTCAGCGCCGCCGGGGTTGGCATCGGGATGATCGGGACGTTCTGCTGATAGCCCACAGTGAACGTCCCGTACCCGGCGCCGACGATCGTGCCAGCGGTGCGGACCAGGTCGCGGAACCAGGCGCCGCTCGAATAAAGGCAGATGTCGTCGTTGGAGTGCACCGGTCCGTAGATGTTGTCGCCGCCGCCGAAACAGATGCCGGAGCCCTCGTTGTCGGTAAAGTAGGAGTACTTGGCAAAGCTCTCCTGGTTCACCTCCATCCGGCGCACCACCCGGATGTTGCTGTTGTCGGTAACCATGCTGATGACGCTGCCGGTGACGCCGAACTGACCCGAGGCCACGCCGCTCGGGCCGGCCCAGGTGGAGCGGGTCAGTCCGGGGATGATGGTGCCGGCGGCGTCGCGAACGACGACGGCGTTTTCCAGCGTCACGTAGCCAGTGTCGGCGGGATAGAGCGACGGGGTGCCATTGAGGCGGCTGCGGGCCTCCTCGAGGCCGGCCAGCGCGGCGGCGTCCACGCCGCCAAGGCGTTCACTGTAGTTCCGGATCAGCCCCGCGTTCATGGAGACCGCGGTGGCGCCGATCACCAGGGCGCTGAGCGCCAGGGCCAGCAGCAGGGTCATGACCAGGGCAATGCCGCGCTCGTTCCTGGCCAGCGGGGCAGGGGACATCGGATCCTCCTGGGGGCAGTTCACGGGACCGTCACAGTGTTGGAGAGGCGCTGGGTCGAAAGGGCCGGGGTACAGTCCTGGGCCGCGATGGCGTACTGGTACGCCGTGCCGGTCACGACGTCCGGGTCCGGAAACGAATAGGTGGTGGTGCCGGGGGCAATCGAGGCCAGTGGGTCTGCCCAGGTCACCACCGCGCCGGCCCGGCGCCAGATCACGTAGCGGATGATATCCTGCTCACCGGTGGCTTCGTCGACGGAGGCGCTCCAGGTCACGTCGATGTTGGCCGTCGCCACGTTCCAGGTGGCCACCACGCCTGACAGGAAGATCGGGGTGTCGCCGCACGACTGCAGTTTCCGGAGCCCGATGTTCGGGGTGGGAATGACCGCGCTGATGGCCCGGATCCGCTCCGCGGTGCCGGTCTTCAGGTTGGTCACCCGATACTGCACCTCGACCGCGCGGAGGCTGTCGATGCGGGCGGCAACGCCGGAGTCAGCGGCAATCCCGTGCTGCGCAGCAGTATGCCGCAGGGGCAGCCACCCGGCCGGTACTGCGGCCAATGTGGTGGCACCCGACACCGGCACACTGACGTAGCGGTAGCTGAAGAACGGCGCCCCGCCGGTCGGGGCCAGAATGGCCCGCACCAGCGGTTCGGCCACCTGATTGTTCACCTGGCGCATCAGGACAAAGTCGTCGGTGCGGGCAGTGGCGGCATCAAGGACAAACCAGAACGTCGTCGTCTCGGCCGGGCTCAGCGGGAAATTGGCCAGCGGATAGGTCCAGGCCGGGCTCGATCCGGGGATCGCCGCGGCCATCGCCGTGGTCATGGCACTGACATGGCCCGCGGGGGCATCGGGGTCGACGTACACCGCCGAGATATCACCGGGCGTGTTGGAGATCAGGTCGCTGTTGAAGCTGACGGCGTTGACACCGGCGTAGACAATCCCGGGCTGGGCGACCGGCGTGTTGGCGGCCGCCATCCGGACTTCCATCTCCATCTGCTGCACCCCGTAGCGGAGGTTCTGGAGCATCCCCATCTCCTCCAGCCCCTTGTTGAACCCTCGGTTCTGGGCCCCGATCGCGGACATCGCGCTGACCAGGACTACCAGGAAAACCACCAGGGCGATCAGCATCTCGATTAGGGTGATACCGCGCTCAGACCGCATGATGGACCTCATCAGAAGGCCGCGACGGTGACGGTTCGGCGGATCGGCGTGGCCAGCCCGGTCCCGCTGACCTGCACCGTGACCCGCTTGTAGTCGTTGGTCTGGCCGACCCCGCCGGTCCGGACAACCGTGGTGGCACGGCTGAGGCCAGGGAGAGGGGTGTTGCTCAGCGTCCCCGCGTAGGTGGCGTCGAGGGTGGCGTAGACGGGCCAGCTCCGGACCAGGGCAATCTGGGCGTCGGCGCTGGCGGCGGCGGCAGTCCGGACGCGGTCGTCCGTGACCCCCCGGGTCAGGCGCGCCGTGGCCGACATGAGCCCCAGCGCCACGATGCCCAGGATCGTCACCGCAATGACCACCTCGATCAGGGTAAAGCCTGCCCGGGATCCGCGCCGCATCAGAATCCCCTCCGCCATTGGTCGCCGGAGTACCGGAACCACTCGATCCGACCCGTGGCCCGGACGATTTCGACCGATCGAGTGTCGTTCTGGCGCTTGGCCAATCCCGCGACCGCCTGGCGCGAGGTCACGTAAAGACCACCCGCCGCACTGGCGCTGCCGCTACGGCGAAAGGTGACCGTCGGGAGCCCGTTCGGCCCATTGGGAAAGCTGACCGGGCCACCCCCGAAAGCGCGGGCCGGTGCCGGGCCACGGGAGAAAATCAGGGCGGGATCGATGGACCAGAAGCGGACCCGCTCCGTGCCGTCGCGGACCCCATCGTTGTTGGCGTCGAAATGAACTTCGATGGCATTCTGGGCCACATCAAAGCTGACCACCACATCATGCTGCCGACCCACCGATTCGCGCTGAGCGGCCTGCAGCGTCGAGCCGATACTCTGCAGGGCGCTCTCCACTTTGAACCGGGTCACGTCGATCGCGGGCAGGGCCAGCCCCGCAAGGACACCGATGATCGTGACGACCACCAGCACCTCGACCAGGGTAAAACCTGCGGCTGACCAACGGGCCTGCCGGGTACTGACACATTGCATGACAATCGCCTCCCCGAGACGGGCTCAAACGAGGCATTTCTCGTGCCGATGTCGCGCAGAGCGTAACACGTTGTCCTGCAAGGGTCTGACGCTCGCTGTGTCGAGCGGGGGCCACATCGGAAGGCGCGGAGGGGGTGCAGGTTGCAAGAGCGCGCGGCTTTCCTTGTCCCGCCTACGGGGGGGGCCTACTTTTCCTCCATGGCCGACACAACCCTGATGGACAAGCTCGTTTCCCTCTGCAAGCGCCGTGGCTTCGTTTTCCAGTCCTCTGAGATATATGGCGGGCTCGGTTCCGTGTGGGATTACGGTCCGCTCGGGGTGGAACTCAAGAAGAACATCAAGGAACGCTGGTGGCGGGCCATGGTGCACGCCCGGGACGACATCGAGGGGCTCGATGCCGCCATCCTGATGCACCCCAAAGTCTGGGAGGCGTCCGGCCACGTGGCCGGGTTTACCGATCCCCTGGTGGACTGCCGGACCTGCAAGGCCCGGTTCCGGGCCGACAAGGTGGCGGATGCCCAGTGCCCCCAGAAGCCCAGCAAGCACCCGGGGGAGCATAGCACCTGCGAGCTGACCGAGCCACGGCTGTTCAACCTGATGTTCAAGACCTTCATGGGCCCGATGGCGGAAAGTGCCTCGGTGGTGTACCTCCGTCCCGAGACCGCCCAGGGGATCTACGTCAATTACCTCAACGTCCTCAACTCCTCGCGCCAGCGGGTGCCGTTCGGCATTGCCCAGATCGGCAAAGCCTTCCGCAACGAGATCACTCCCGGGAATTTCATTTTCCGGACCCGGGAGTTCGAGCAGATGGAGATGCAGTTCTTCGTCAAGCCGGGAACCGACGAGGAGTGGTTTGAGCGCTGGCGGGGGCTTCGCATGGCGTGGCACCATGAGCTCGGCCTTACCCCGGCCAAGCTGCGCTGGCACGCCCACGGCGACGGGGAACTGGCCCACTATGCCAAGGCCGCCTACGATATCGAGTACGAGTTCCCGTTTGGCTGGCAGGAGATTGAGGGAATTCACAACCGGACCGACTTTGACCTCGGCCGTCACCAGGAGCATTCGGGCAAGAAGCTCGAGTACTTCGACCAGGCCGCCAACGAGCGCTACCTCCCCTACGTCGTCGAAACCTCCGCGGGTGCCGACCGGGTAACGCTGACGGTGCTGGCCGACGCCTACCGTGAGGAAGAGGTGGAGGGCGAGATCCGGGTGGTACTGGGGTTTCATCCAGCGGTTGCCCCGATCAAGGCCGCCGTGCTGCCACTGGTCAAGAAGGACGGCATGCCCGAGCTGGCCCTGGAGTTGTACCATGACCTGCGACGGCACCTGCCGATGTTCTACGATGACAGCGGCGCGATCGGGCGCCGGTATCGGCGCATGGACGAGGCCGGGACGCCGTTCTGCTTTACCATTGATGGCCAGACGGCCACCGACCGCACGGTAACGGTGCGCCACCGCGATACCATGTCCCAGGAGCGGATCGGCCTTGACCAGATCCTGACCTGGCTGCTGGAGCGCAGCGCCGGCTAGTCCATGCAACTGGAAGCGTTTCGCTCCCTTGTGCGCCGCCATGCCCACGAGGTGCCGGCGGAGTTCCTGGACGGAATCCTGGAGGTGACGGTATCGCCTCGCACCCTGCCGCATCCCACCCGGCCCGGGATCTTCACCCTCGGGGAGTGCATTCCGCTCCCCACCGAGGATGCCGCCCCGGAGGCCATCCAGAGTCGGGTGGTGCTCTACCATGGCTCATTCCTGGCCCTGGCCCACCTGGATCCCGCCTTTGACTGGGACGCGGAATCCTGGGAGACCCTGACCCATGAATTACGGCATCATGTGGAATGGCGCGCCAACGCGCCGGACCTCGAGGCCTTCGATCGGGCCGCCGAAGAAAACTTTGCCCGGGTGGATGGCGAGTCCTTCGCGCCGGAGTTCTATCGGGACGGCGACTCGCCGGCACGCGGAATCTTCCGGATCGATGACGACTTCTTCATCGAGCAGACTCATGCACGACTGCCGGCCGAGGTGGAACTGGACTGGCACGGACGATCGTGGCGGGTGCCGGTACCCCCGGGAGCATTTCTGCCCGCGTTCCTGACCCTGGCCGGCGTGGGCGATCCGCCGCCCGGGGAGCTGATCCTGGTGCTGCGGCGACGGCCCAGGCTGATGGATTTGATCCGGGGGACACCGCACCGCGTCTTTCAAGCCCATGACGTCGCCGCATTCCGGATCGGCGAACGGTCGTGATCCCGCTTATATTTCCTGCGATGCTCAATCTGCCGGTCCCGCCGGACCGGACCTCCCCCGGAGAAATTTCCGATGGTGCATGAAGTCCGGACCACGCTCGAACCCGCCGAGATCCTGGCCCGCGCCAAGCAATTCTTCTCGGAGCGGGTACCGCACACCGCCGCGTATCCGGAGCGGGAGGGACCCAGCTTCCTCACACTGCGTGGCCAGGGCGGCGAGGAGGTTGCCATCGCCATTGCTGCAGAGGACGGAGGCCAGCGAGTCCGTGGCTCCACCCTGTTCTTTGACCAGGCGCTGGCGCGATTCCTTCACACCCTGCCGCGGGCCTCGTTGGTGGCGCCATGAGCGCGGCGATTCCGGTCCGGGTCACGGTGCTGGAGAGTTGGGATGAAGTGTCGTTCGCCCCATCGCCGGAAACCGCAATCCACGAACTGAAACGGCTGGCCCTGCGCGCCACCCGGACCAAGGGCGCGCCGGAGGACTTTCTGGTCAAGTACCTTGGCGCCGAGCTGAGCGACGAAAGCGCCAGCCTGGTGGCCAGCGGCGTGGTGCCGCATGGCGCCTTGATCGTGCTGCGGCGCCGGCGCGCTCCGACCCGCTG
>JAWXBA010000301.1:0-6655 GCA_034439775.1 Gemmatimonadota bacterium
GCGCCTGCGCTGGCTTTTCGGGGTCCTGGCCCTCCTGCCACCCGGGCTCCTCAACGCCCAGGAGCCGCCTCAGGTGCGCCTGAGCGGCTATATCCGCTCCCGGGCCACAGGGGAGGTGGTCCGCTACGCCCAGGTGCGGGCTGAGGGAGAACGGGCCGGCGTCGAAAGCAACCAGGACGGGTTTTTCGTCCTGAGCCTGGCGGCGGGACGGCGGGTGGTGCAGATCCGGGCCATCGGGTACGAGCCCCTCACCGACACCCTGGAACTCCGTGAATCGCTGGCGCGGGACTTCCTGCTCGACCCACAGGCGTTCACCCTCGCAGAGGTCACGGTGGCCGGCCGCCGTGACACCTCCGACATTGACCCGCTCACGCCGGAAATGAGCACCCTCCGGATGGATGTGGCCACGGTCAAGCTGCTGCCGGTGGTGCTGGGCGAGCTGGACCCGATCCGCTCGCTGACCCTGCTGCCTGGCGTCTCCAGCCTGAGCGACGCCTCGACTGGCTTCAGCGTGCGGGGCGGTACCACCGACCAGAACCTGATCCTGCTCGACGAAGCGACGATCTACAACCCGTCGCATGTGTTCGGATTCTTCTCGGTCTTCAACGGCGACGCCATCGACGACATCAAGCTCTACAAGGGGGCGATCCCTGCGCGGTACGGCGGCCGGCTCTCGTCGGTGCTCGACGTGCGCCAGCGCGAGGGGAACGCCAACCAGTTCGAGGGCGCCGCCACGGTCGGCCTGCTGGCCAGCCGGCTCTCCTTCGAAGGGCCACTTCCCGACCAGCGCGGCTCGTTCCTGGTGGCCGCCCGCCGCACCTACGCCGACCTCTTCCTCAAGCTCTCCAGCGACCCGGACCTCAACCGCAACGTCGCCTACTTCTACGACCTCAACGCCAAGACCAACGTCCGGCTCGGCTCCACCGGCGCCTTGCTCCTGTCGGGCTACTTTGGCCGCGATCGCTTTGAGGTGGCGGAGCAGTTTCAGTCGAGCTGGGGGAATGCGTCGGGCACCCTGCGATGGAACCAGGCGCTGGGCAGCCGGCTCTTTTCGAAGGCCACACTGACGATCAGCGACTACGACTACAGCATCGGGTTCCTGGGCAGCGGGCTCGATGTGAATTGGAGTTCGCGCATCGGCAACATGGACCTGCAGGTGCTGGAGACCTGGTACATCCGCAACGGCAGCACCGTGGAGTTTGGCGGGGAGCTGGCCCGGCATGACATCAGGTCGGGCACCATCCGGCCGGTCGGCGATTCACCGGTGCAACCTCGCGACGCCAGCCCCCGAAACGGGCTTGCTCCGGCGGTCCACGCCAGCCATCAGGTCGAGATCTCGCCATCGCTTTCGCTGCAGTACGGCCTGCGGCTGGCCGGCTACTGGCGCCGCGGCCCTTCCACCACTTACCGCTACGCCGACGACGCGCCGGTGGTATACAACCCGGCCCTGGGCCGCTACGAGCGCGGTGAGGTGGTGGACAGCACCATCCGTCCAGATGGCTCCACGTTTGACCGGTTTGGTGGATTGGAACCGCGCCTTGGCGTGCGGGTCGGCTTGGCGCCCACCACCAGCCTCAAGCTCGGCTTTTCGCGGACTCGGCAGTACCTGCACCTGATCAGCAATACCAATTCGCCGACCCCAGTGGATATCTGGGAGCCGGTGGGCCCGTACCTGGAGCCACAGCTGTCGGACCAATTGGCGCTTGGCCTGACGACGACTACCGGTGGCGGCGACTATGAGCTGTCGGTGGAGACGTACGTCAAGTGGTTCCGGAACCTGACCGACTTCATCGAGGGCGCCGACATCGCATTGAACGATCGGCTCGAGACCGAGATGCTGCAGGGCAACGGGCGGGCGTACGGGCTGGAGCTGTACGGACGGAAGCGGACCGGGCGACTGACCGGCTGGGTGAGCTACACCCTGGGCCGCTCGGAGCGGCGTGTGCCGGGCGTCGGTGCAAACGACCCGGGAATCAACGAGGGGAAGTACTACCCATCTCCCTACGACAAGACCCACGACCTGACACTGGTGGGACTGTACCCGCTCAGCAGCACGTGGACATTTGGCGGCACCTTCCTGCTGACGAGCGGGCTGCCGGTGACCTACCCGATCTCCCGCTACGTGTACGACGGCATCGTGGTGGCCGAGTACGGACCCCGCAATGGCAATCGGCTGCCGATGTACCACCGGCTGGACCTGAGCTTTACCCGCCAAGGGGAGCGCACCCAGTGGCAGTTCGGTCTCTTCAACGCCTACAATCGATTCAATGCGCAGTCGATTTCGTTCCAGCCATCGGAAGACGATCCGCTCCGCATCGACGCCACCCAGATAGCCATCTTCGGGATCGTGCCCAGTGTCAGCTTCTCGTTCAAGTTCTAGCGTCATGGCCAACGTGCTCTCCCACAGTCTTCGCGTGCCCCTGACGTTGTTGGCCGCGCTCTCGACTGGCTGCACCCGGATCGTAGACCTGGATCTCGATACCCCTCCCCGGCAGCTGGTGGTCGAGGCACGACTCGAGGCTGGGGTCTTGGCCCAACAGATCAGGCTCACGACCACCGACGCGTTCTCCGGAACGGGGGCGCCGCCACCCGCCGCAGGAGCCAGTGTACTGGTGACCGACGACCTGGGTACCGAGCTGCCGTTCGCAGAGGACGAGGCGGGAGTGTACCGGGTCGGTACAGCCGCCATCACGCCGGGTCGCACCTACACCCTCTCGATCGTCTGGGAGGGGGAGGAGTACCGCGCCATCTCCCCGCTCGTTGACGGCCCAGCGATCGACTCACTCTACTTCAAGTTCCGCTCGGCCACCCTGGCGGTCGGCGATTCGGGGTTCCGGGCGGTGCTGGACTACACCGACCCCGCAGGAATCAAGAACTACTATTTCTGGGAGATGTTCGTGGATGGCGAGCGGGTGGTCACCACCGATCCGGGCAATCAGTGGCGGGTCATCAGCCGGGACCGGTTCTACGATGGCCAGAGGGTGGCGGGATACCTCCCGTTCGATGAGAAGGTGGTGGAACCGCGCCAGGTGGTGCGCATGCGCCAACTGGCAATCACCGAGGAGGCGTATCAATACCTGTTCGCGTTCTACGATCAGGCCACCGGCGGGGGCTCACCGTTCTCCACTCCGCCGGCCTCCGTCCGCGGCAACGTGGCCAACCTGACCCGCCCCGAGCACCGCGCACTGGGATTCTTCCTGACTGCCGATGTCCGATCGCGCTCGCTGATCGTACCAGACCCCTAGCGTACAACCCGTTCGGTCTGGCGCTGAGCCGTGAATGGTGCCACTCTTTCTGGGTTGCCCACTCCTGTCCCTGTACCCCCTCTGCCCCGCTGCCCCACCGAGGCCCTCATGCGTCGCGCAATCCTGGTTGGGTCCGTCCTCCTGGCCGCCTGCACCATCCAGTATCGTGGCCCGGTCCAGGCAGCGCCGGACGAGCATCTGGCCCACATGAACGTGGCCGACCGCGCCGCGCCCATCACTCGCGCATTTGACCCCAGCCAGCAGGGCATGGCCGGGATCCCCGCCAGCAACAACGCCGTTGCGGCTCGGCTGGCCGCCAGCAACCGTCACGCCGAGTGGGTGGCGATTGCGCTGGAGCCCGGGTCGGCGGATTCGGTCATGGCGTGGGTGGTCTACCCCGAGCGGCAGACACGGGCCGGGGTGGTGGTTGTCGTCCATGAGATCTTCGGACTCTCCACCTGGGTACGCGGAGTGGCCGACCGGGTGGCGGCCGACGGGTTCATTGCCATTGCCCCCGACTTCCTGACCAGGGTCCGTGGCGGCCCCAGTTCGGTGGAGCTGACCAGTGACTCGGCCCGAAGGCTGATTTCCGGGGTAAACAGCGTCGAGCGGAACCGGATGATCACCGCGGTGGCCAACTGGGCCATGACCCTGCCGGCGGCCACCCAGAAGTACGCTGTGATCGGCTACTGCTGGGGCGGCACGACGACCTGGATGCATGCGGTCCATGGCGGCGTGAACGGGTTCAGCGGCGGGGTGGCGTTCTACGGCGCGCCCTACATGAGCGGAGGGAGCCCGGCTACCGCCACTGCACCGGCGGTGCCCGCCACCCCTGACGCCGACTCGCTGGCAAAGATCCGAGTTCCCCTGATGTTGCTCAACGGCTCGAAGGATGCACGGATCGGCGCCGCCATGCCGGCCATAGATTCGCTCATGCGGGCCCGCGGCAAGACCTACACGGGCGTCAACTATCCAGGCGCCGTCCACGGCTTCCTGCGAGCCCAGGACGACCCCAAAGCCCAGCGGGACGAGGCGGAGGAGCAGGCCAACCTGGCCGCCGCCAAGGACGGCTGGGCTCGGACGGTGGCGTTCCTCAAGCAGCGGTTGAACTAGGCCATGCGCGGGAAAGTGTGGCTGCTGGTGGCGCTTATCGCGGCCTGTGACACCGGCTCCCAATCCGGTGCGGGCAACGTTCTGCGCGACAGCGCCGGGATTCAGATTGCCGAGAATCGCACCCCGCTCCTGCCCCTCGAACAGATGTGGCGGGTCGATCCCACCCCGACGTTCCGGGCGGGTGGGGCAGAGGCCGCGCTCGATGAGCAGCTCTACCTGGTCATGGGCGCCACCCAGCTCAGCGACGGCCGGATTGCCATCGGCGACCAGGGGTCGAGTTCGATTCGGTTTTTCGGGCCAGGCGGCCAGCACCTCAAGGATGTCGGCCGCCGAGGAGAGGGACCCGGGGAATTCCGTCAGATCCTGAGCCTGGCGGCATTGCCGGCCGACTCCATTTTCATCGTGGACCTCCGGCGGTTCCACCTGTTTACCGGAGAGGGCGAGCTGGTCTCCAGCTATACCCCTCAGGAAGGAAGCGGTCCGTTCATCTGGCCGCAGACCTTTCTCGGTGATGGATCCTACATTGGGTATGCCTGGAATGGCCCCGTCGCGCAGCCCGCCCAGGATCGATGGATTGACTCCGTACCGCTATTCCGGGTGATACCGCAAGGGCAGCGAGACAGCATTGGGATGTTTCCCCTCGGCATTTATACCCCAGGATCGAATCCTCAGTATCCGTCGCAGCTCACCTACGGCCCCCGCCTGCATCTGGTGGCCGGCCAGACTGAGATTGTCACTGGCTTCTCCGACCGGTACGAGATCCGCATCCTCTCCCAGGCCGGCGAGCTCAGGCGCATCGTCCGCCTGGAAAGGGCGCTTCGCCCGGTTTCGGCCGGGGACGTGGCCGAGTACAGGACTCGGTCGGCGAACGCCCCCGGGGAGGACGGCAAACCAGCCCCAGAGGGACTCCGGGCGCTCCGTGAGCGGATGGCCGCCGCCCAGGTGTTTGCGGAGCAGTTCCCAGCGTTCTCCAAAATGTTGCTGGACCGCCAGGGCAATCTGTGGGTGCTGGAGTATGAGCCTTGGGAGGACGCACCCGATCGGTGGGGGCTGGTCCGCATCTGGACCCCATCCGGTGACACCCGCTGGGATGTATTCCAGCCTGACGGCCGCTGGCTCGGCAGCGTGACGATGCCACCCCTGTTCGTGCCGCTCGAAATCGGCGCGGACTACGTCCTGGGGCTGGTACGGGACCAGGACGACATCGAGCAGGTGCGGAAGCATCCACTCCTAAAGCCATAGGGTATTGCGGGATCTCAGCGTTAACTTCCCCCCATGCCCGCCACCGCGATAGCCACCGATACCATTCTCGACCTGCCCCCCACCCAAGCCCGGGAGCGGATCGCCGCCTGGGCCAAGTCGCAGGGACTCCCCGGCTACCGCAGCGGCCAGATCTTTCGCCGGCTCTGGACCAAGCCAGTCGCCGCCTGGTCCGAGGCCACCGAGCTCCCGGGCGCCTTGCGCGAGGCGCTGGAGGCCGAGTTCCCGCTGCCACGGCTGACGCTCGACACGATGCAGCAATCCCAGGACGGCACCCGGAAATACCTCTGGCGCCTGGCCGATGGCGAAGCGGTCGAGTCGGTGCTGATCCCGAGTGGCGCCCGCCGCACCCTCTGCATTTCCTCCCAAGCCGGCTGCGCGCTCAAGTGCGGCTTTTGCGCCACCGGCACCATGGGGTTCCGACGCAACCTGGCGCCGTGGGAAATCCTGGCGCAGGTGCGCGAGGTGGCGCTGGCCAACCCCGACGAGGCGTCGACCAACATCGTCTTCATGGGAATGGGCGAGCCGCTGCTCAACTGGCCCGCCGTGGACGTGTCCCTGACCACCTTGAATGACCCAGACGGCTTCGGGATCGGCGCTCGGCACATCACGGTCTCCACCGTAGGCATCGTGCCGGCGATGCTCAAGCTGGCCGCCCGCCCGGAACAGTTCCGGCTGGCGATCTCGCTGCATGCCTCGGAGCCGGTCTCGCGGCAGAAGCTGATGCCGATCGAGAAGAAGTACTCGCTGCAGGAAGTGCTGGACACCGCCACGGCATTCCGGAAGCGCATCACCTTTGAGTACGTGATGATTGCCGGCCGCAACGACAGCAACGCCGACGCCGACCGGCTGGTGTGCCTGGCCCGCCGGCTCGGCGCCATGGTGAACCTGTTGCCGCTGCACCCCGGCGGCGGCGAGCCGCTGGAGCCGACCCCTCCGGCCCGGATCCGGGCCTTTGCCGACCGGCTCAAGAACCAGGGTGTGGAAGCCGTGGTGCGCCGGAGCCGTGGACTGGACATCAATGCCGCCTGCGGGCA
>JAWXBA010000302.1:0-4086 GCA_034439775.1 Gemmatimonadota bacterium
AATGAACTCGGCGTGCCTCGGATAGGCGTACTCCTCTGGCATGAACCACCCCGCCCCACGCCGCCGGCTCTTGCTGTCCAGCTCCCCATCCATCGTGAACCGCTGCAGCTTGGGATTGTCGTGGACCTGTTCGGTGGCGTAGAAGAAGTTTTCGCCCCACGGTCCACCATAGTTGACCAGCAGGGTCGGCGTGGTGGTGGTCTGCGAGGTCAGGAAGAGTTCAATCAGGTCCCGGTACACCGGAGTTACCGGGAGGTTGTGTTCAATCCCCGGGTAGCCATCAATCGCATGGGTCAGGTCCAGCTTGGTATCAAGACCACCCTCGGTGGTCGGCATCAGCCCCAGTTCCCGGGCGGCCATGATCAGCCACTGGCGCTGCTGGCGGTTGCCGGACATGTACATCTTGAAGGTTCGGGTGTCCCAGTACTGGCTGTAGCGCTTGAGGATAGTGCGGGCATGATCGAGGTCGCGGATCCGCTCACCCTGATAATTGCCGAAGACGCCGGGGCCGGTCGAGTAGATCCGGGGACCGAGCATTTCGCCACTGTCCACCCGATCGGAGTAGGAAAGAACATCGGTGGTGCTGGTCTGCGGGTCGCGAGTGGTGGTAACGCCGTAGGCCAGGTTGGCCAGGTAGATCCATGGCTGGGTCCAGTGGATGCCACGGGCCGGCCACATGTGTGAGTGGACATCCACGAAACCAGGGGTGATGGTGGTGCCGCTGACATCGCGCACTGCGGCCCCGGCCGGGATCTGCACCGCCCCCCGTGCGCCGACCGCCACGATCCGGTTGTCGTGGATTACAATGTCGGCGTTCTCGATCACCTCGGTCCCGCGCATCGTCACCGCACGGCCACCCCGGAGCACGATCGTCCCCCGCGGCGTGTCCCGGGTAACCGCAATCGCGATCCGTGTCTCCACCGGCTTATACGTTGCCCGCGCTCGGCTGGCCGAATCGGCCCGGGTGGTGTCGCCTGCCGCGCGGCGGGCCCGATCGGCGGCGGAGACGCTGTCTTCCAGCGTCTTGGCGCGGTCCAGGTCGTAGCTCACGAAGGCGTTGCCGATCGACCAGTGCACCATCCGCCCGGAGGCGCCCCAGGCGGGGAACTCGCCGCCGATATCGCTGAGCCGCTTGGCGGGAACGGGAGCATTGGCAAGGTTGGCGATCGACACCGAGGGTGGCGTGCCACCCACCACCGGGACGGTGATCAGGTAGATCTGATTCTCGGCAAAGGCGAGCGCCTGATCGCCGGTGGGCGCCATGCGCACGTCGCTCACCGGCGGCGCCACGGGCGCCGGCTCCTGGTGGTCGCCGGGATGGAGCCCCGCGCGGTGTGGTACGTCCGCGTCGTCATCGGTGGACACACTGCGCCCGATGGGCATAAAGCCGGTGACCTGCAGGTGCACCTGTTGATCGGTACCGTCCCAGCGGAACGAGACCAGCCCGGTGCCCCCGCCGTAGGCCCAGATCCGGGTGCTGTCGCGGGTAAAGTGCAGCCCGCCTCGTCCGGCGGTTGGCGCGATGACGGTGACCGCACCGCCCGCGGCCGGCACCCAGACAAATTCGGCGCCCTGCCCCGACCCGCTGGGGCTGTTGGACTCGTTGTACACCCGTGCGGCGGCCCGCACCGCCACGATCCGATTACCCGTCGGCGCCCAGGCCGGTTGCTGGTACAACCCCGGCACCTGGGTGAGCTGCACCGGCTGGCTGCCCGCCGCCAGCCGGATCTTCATCAGGTGTCCCCCATTGGCCGACCAGGCGGCGTACGCCAGCCACTGCCCGTCCGGCGACCAGGTCGGCATGAACTCGCCGACATCCTGGCTGCTGACCCGTCGAGGGGTACCCGAGGGGAGATCCATTACGTACAGCTTGCTCAGCGCCGTGAACGCCACCCGGCGCCCATCCGGCGAGGGGAGCGCATCGCGGATTTGCCGGGCGTCGAAGGTTGGGGCGTCGGCCACTCGAAACGGAAAGTTCACCAGCGGGCCGACCGGGACTTCGGCGTTGACGGTGAACGGGATTTTGGTCGCCCGACCGCCGGCAAGGGCAATCCGCCAGATCTCGCCGCCGTAGGAGGCGATGATCGCCGAGCCATCCGGGGTAAAGGCATACCCGGGGAGGACATCCATCGAGGCCCGCGATTCCTGATCGTCACGCTGAACCGGCGAGGCCAGCCAGCGCTCCTCGCCGGTGGCGAGTTCCCGAAGCCGGAGCGCAGTCTGGGTGTCGTAGCGGGTGCCGTAGACCAGGAACCGGCCATCGGGGGAAATCGCCGGGCGGAACGCCGATCCGTACCGTGAAGTCATGGTGGTCTGGGTGCCGGTCTGGCGGTCGTACACCGCCAGTTGGTACTGGGGCAGCTGGGCGTTGTAGTCCCAGTCGCCGGTGCGCTGGGCGTGCCAGATGTAGCGCCCGTCGGGGGTCATGGCGGCGCCCAGCGTCTTCCGGGTGGCGGGTTCGCGAATCAACTGGATGCCGCTGCCGCCGTCCACATGGTACATCCACAGTTTGCTGGGGCTGAACCCGGCGCCGCGCGCCGCCACGATGTAGTTGCCGTCCGGGGTCCACTCCGGCGAGACATAGAGATTGTCGTTGCCCTTGGTAATCTGGGTGGTGTCGCCGTTGGCCACGTCAAGGAGCCAGACGTTGTCGCCACCGCTGCGATCGGAGACGAAGGTGATCCGCCGGCCGTCGGGGCTGTACCGTGGCTGCATGTCGAACGCCATGCCTTGGGTCAGCCGAGTGGCCGTACCGCCGGCCATTGGAATCGTGTAGAGGTCGCCGAGCATGTCAAAGACGATGGTCCGCCCATCGGGGCTGACGTCGAGTGAAATCCAGGTGCCTTGCGAGGTGGTGAATCGGGCGGTCCGGTCCGGCACCAGTGGCAGTGGCTTCCCGGCGGGGGTGGCACGCTCGGCGGCGGGGGTCTGGGCCACGGCTGGGCCGGCGGGAGCAATAAGCAAGGTGGCGACGACCAGGCACGAAGGACGACGGGTCATGCAGCGACTCCGGATTGGGGTACTGGCTTGCGGGATGCTGGAGAAGATACCGCCAATCCGCGTGGGCGTCAGGAGGCTGCGGAAGCGATCCCTTTCAGCTATCCTAGGTTCAGCCCAGAGACCCCGCTTCTTTCACGCTCAGGACTCCGCATGCGCCTCCCCGCCGCATTTCTGCTTTCAATGGCAGTCGCCGCCTTGCCCGCCAGTGTCGCTTGGGCCCAACGCCCCGTCCCCAGCGGCGCCGAAGCGGTGTCGCTGACCGGCCAGCCGCTTTTCGCAGCCGAGCTGTCGGAGGCGGTGCGCACCGGACACATGACCCGACTGGAAGAGGCGCGGCGAATGGTGGTGGCCAACCCGCGCAGCGCCGACGCCCTGATCTGGTTTGGGCGGCGGACCGCGTACCTGGGACGCTATCGCGACGCCATTGCCGTCTTCAGCACCGGCATCGGCATGCACCCCACCGATGCCCGGATGTACCGGCATCGGGGCCACCGCTGGCTCTCGGTCCGCGAGTTCGACCTGGCGATTGCCGACTTTGACCGGGCGGTGGAGCTGGTCCGTGGCCAGCCCGACGAAGTGGAGCCCGACGGCCTTCCCAATGCCCGGGGCATTCCCACCAGCACGCTGCAGTCCAATATCTGGTACCACCTGGCCCTGGCCCATTACGTCAAGGGAGACTTTGCCAAGGCCCTGCCGATCTGGCAGGAGGATGTCCGGAAGGCGACCAATCCAGACATGCAGGTGGCGTCTACCTACTGGCTCTACATGACGCTACGTCGGCTGGGCCGCGACGCCGAAGCGGCCCGGGTATTGGAGCCGATTACCGCCGATATGAATATCATCGAAAACACGGCGTACCATCGCTTGTTGTTGCTCAACAAGGGGCTGCTGACAGAGGTCGATTTCGGTTTCAGCGGCGACGCCCTCCAGGAGGCTTCGGCCGGTTACGGCCTGGGCAACTGGCACTTCTACAATGGCAGGGTGGAACAAGCGCGGCAGGTCTGGCGCCGAGTGCTGGCCGGTGGCAATTGGGCGTCGTTTGGGTATGTCGCGGCAGAAGCGGAGCTGGCCCGGGGGAGGTAGGGG
>JAWXBA010000303.1:0-10604 GCA_034439775.1 Gemmatimonadota bacterium
GAATAGGGGTGAGGGTTCCCTGGCAGACGAGTGTCCCCTTATCCCTGCCCGTCACGATTCCCCATTCCCCATTCCCTATTCCCCGGTCTCCAACCTTGCCCGACCCGTAAGCTTGTGATAACTTTCACAAGCTATACCGGAACCCCTTCATTTCTGCCTCAATCGCGAGTCCCATGGCCACCGATTCCGTTCTCCGCCCGGGCGAACTCAAGGATGTCCTCCTCAAGGAAATCCAGTCCGCCAACCTGGGCTCTGTCGAGTCCGCCGAGGTCGGCACCACGCTGGAAGTCCGCGACGGCGTTGCCCGCGTCTACGGCCTGAGCAGTGCGGTGGCCGGCGAGATGCTCGAGTTCACGTCGTCGGTGTCGGGTGAAGTGATCACCGGGCTGGTGCTGAATCTCGAGGCCGACAACGTCGGCGCCGTCATCCTGGGCGACTACCTCAAGCTCCGCGAGGGCGACGAGGTGCGCTGCACCGGGCGCCTCCTGGCCGTGCCCACCGGCGACGCGATGCTTGGCCGGGTGGTCAACGCCCTGGGCGAGCCGGTCGATGGCCTCGGCCCGATCGCCACGACCGATTCCCGGCCGGTGGAGATGGTTGCGCCGGGCATCATCGTCCGGCAGCCCGTCAAGGAGCCGCTGCAGACCGGCATCAAGGCGATTGACTCGATGATCCCGATTGGCCGCGGCCAGCGCGAGCTGATCATCGGCGACCGCGGCACCGGCAAGACCGCCATCGCGATCGACACGATCATCAACCAGAAGGGCCAGGGCGTCGTCTGCGTGTACGTGGCCATCGGGCAGAAGCGCTCGACGGTGGCCACCGTGGTGGAGCGGCTCAAGGAAGCCGGCGCCATGGAGTACACTGTGGTGGTGATTGCCAGCGCCTCCGACCCGGCGCCGTTGCAGTACATCGCCCCGTACACCGGCTGCTCGATCGCCGAGCATTTCATGTACGAGCAGGGGAGGGCGACGCTGTGCGTCTTTGACGACCTCTCCAAGCAGGCGGCCGCATACCGGCAGCTGTCGCTGATTCTGCGCCGCCCGCCAGGGCGCGAGGCGTATCCGGGCGACGTGTTCTACCTCCACAGCCGCCTGCTGGAGCGCGCTGCCAAGATCTCCGAGGATCCGGGCGTGATTTCGCTCGATCCCCGGATCAAGAAGCCGGGTGGGTCGCTGACCGCGCTGCCGATCATCGAGACCCAGGCCGGCGACGTCTCGGCGTACATCCCGACCAACGTCATCTCGATCACCGACGGCCAGATCTTCCTGACCACCGACCTCTTCTTCTCCAACGTCCGCCCCGCCGTGAACGCCGGCATCTCGGTGTCCCGGGTCGGCGGCAACGCGCAGATCAAGGCGATGAAGCAGGTGGCCGGTCCGCTGCGGCTGTCGCTGGCGCAGTTCCGCGAACTGGAGGCGTTCGCCCAGTTCGGGTCGGACCTCGATGCCGCGACTCAGCGGCAGCTGGCGCGCGGCGCCCGGCTGGTGGAGATCCTGAAGCAACCCCAGTACTCGCCGATGCCGGTCGAGGAGCAGGTCGCGGTGATCTACGCGGTGACCAACGGGCACCTCGATGACGTGGCGGTCAAGCAGGTCCGCCAGTGGGAGCGCGACTGCCTGGCGTACCTGCGGGCCCAGGCCCCGAAAATGCTCGAGGGGATCCGGGTCAAGAAGGCGCTGACCGACGAGATCTCGGCGGAGCTCAAGGCCGCGATCATCGCCTTCAAGCCGCTCTTCCGGCCCGAGTAATGGCCAAGGGGCGGCAGCTGAAGGGGCGGATCAACTCCGTCCAGAACACCCGCAAGATCACGCGGACGATGGAGCTTGTCTCCACCTCGAAGCTGAAGCGGGCGCAAGACCGGGTGATCTCGGCCCGTCCCTACGCGGAGGCGCTGGCCAGTGTCATTGCCGACCTGGTGACCCCGGAGCTGGCGCAGCAGTTTCCGCTGCTGCGCCGGCCGGCGCCGCCCGCCAAGGGGGGCCCCTCCCGCGCGGCGCTCATCCTGGTCACCTCCAATCGGGGCCTGGCCGGGGCATTCAACTCCAACCTGATCAAGGAAGCCCGTCGCCGGATCGCGGCGCTCGAGGCCGAGGGGTACACCGTCGAGTTGCATGCGGTGGGGAAGAAGGGCGCCGGGTTCTTCAAGTATCTGGGCCGTCCCCTCAAGGCCGAGCGCCAGGATATCGGCGACAAGCCCACGGCCGAGCATGCTGCATCAGTGGTCGAGTCCCTGCTGCAGGAGTTCGAGGCCGGGCAGCTCGGTCTCCTGGAGATGGTGCACTGCCACTTTGCCAGCGCCCTCTCCACCCCGCCGACCACGACCCGGCTGCTGCCGGTCGATGCGCCCGCGGAGCGGACCCGCCGGCCGGACTACCTGCTCAAGCCGAATCCCGAGGAGCTCCTGCAGCAGTTGCTGCCGCTCTACGTCCGCAACGCGGTCTATCGCGGGCTGGTGGAGACCGCGGCGGGTGAGCACGGCGCCCGCCGGACCGCCATGAAGAACGCGACCGACAACGCCGGCGAAATCCTTGAGGTGCTGAAACGGACCTACAACCGCCAGCGCCAGGCCGCGATCACTCAGGAAATCAGCGAGATCGTGGGCGGGGCGGCGGCATTGCAGGGGTGAGTTTGCAGCGAGAAGCGAGAAGTTGGAAGTGAGAAGTATTTGGAGTGGACATTGATACAGGGGACACGGGACCGCTGGAGGGACAGGCGCAGACGAGACGGGTCGGGGCCGAACTGGCGCTCCGGAACCGTCTTCTCCCTTCTCCCTTCTCGCTGCTCCCTTCACAGCCGGCCGACTTGAACAGGATAGAAACCGACATGAGCACTGCCACCGCCGCCGCCAACATCGGGCACGTCATCCAGGTCATCGGGCCCGTGCTGGACGTGGAGTTCGCCCCCGAGAAGCTGCCCGATCTCTACTCGGCGATCGAGATCAAAAACACCACCGGGCCGATTCCGGTCAACCTGGTCGCCGAGGTGCAGCAGCACATTGGACAGAACCAGGTCCGGGCGGTGGCCATGAGCAGCACGGACGGCGTGACCCGCGGCATGGCGGTGGTCGACACCGGCGGCCCAATCACGGTACCGATCGGCAACGTGCCGTTGGGGCGCATCCTCAACGTGCTGGGCGAGCCGGTGGATGGTGGTCCCGCCATCCCGGCCAGTGCCGAGCGGTGGCCGATCCACCGCGCGACTCCGAAGTTCACCGATTTGGAGCCGAAGACCCAGCTGTTCGAGACCGGCATCAAGGTCATCGACCTGATCGCGCCGTTCGTCAAGGGCGGCAAGATCGGCCTCTTCGGCGGTGCCGGCGTTGGCAAGACGGTCGTCATCCAGGAGCTGATCAACAACGTGCAGAAGGGCCATGGCGGCCGGTCGGTCTTCTGTGGCGTGGGCGAGCGGACCCGCGAGGGGAACGACCTCTACCTCGAGTTCAAGGAGGCCGGCATCCTGGACTCGGTGGCGCTGGTCTATGGCCAGATGAATGAGCCGCCGGGCGCCCGCCTCCGGGTCGGCCTGTCTGGACTGACGATCGCCGAGTACTTCCGCGACATGGAAGGCCAGGACGTGCTCCTGTTCGTGGACAACATCTTCCGGTTCACCCAGGCCGGTTCCGAGGTGTCGGCGCTGCTGGGGCGGATGCCGAGCGCGGTGGGATACCAGCCGACCCTGGCCACCGAGATGGGAGACCTGCAGGAGCGGATCACTTCCACCACCAAGGGATCCATTACGTCCGTACAGGCGATCTACGTCCCCGCCGACGACCTGACCGATCCGGCGCCGGCCACCGCCTTTGCCCACCTGGACGCCACGGTGACCCTCTCCCGCGCCATCTCGGAGCTGGGGATCTACCCGGCGGTGGACCCGCTCGATTCGTCGAGCCGAATCCTGGATCCGCAGTACGTGGGCGAGCGGCACTACAATGTGGCGATCGGGGTGCAGCAGACGCTCCAGCGCTACAAGGCACTGCAGGACATCATCGCCATCCTGGGCATGGATGAGCTCTCGGAAGACGACAAGCTGGTGGTGGCGCGGGCGCGCCGGCTCCAGAAGTTCCTCTCCCAGCCGTTCTTCGTCGCCACCCAGTTCACCGGCTTCCCTGGCAAGTACGTCAAGCTCGAGGACACCGTCCGCAGCTTCGAGGCGGTGCTGTCCGGCGAGTACGATCACCTCCCCGAGCAGGCGTTCTACATGCAGGGCGCCATCGAGGACGTGGTCGAGGCGGCCCAGAAGATGGTGGTCGGCTGATGCGTGTGACGGTGATTTCCCCTGAGGCGTCTCTCTTTGACGGGGAAGCAGAAGCCGTTGTTGCACCCGCCTACGACGGGCAGGTCGGCATCCTCCAGAACCACGCGCCATTCATGACCCTCCTGGGGTCGGGCGTCCTGACCGTCAGGCACCAGGAGCAGGCGAGCCAGTTCACGGTCTCGGGCGGCTTCCTGCAGGTGGTGGACAACGTCGTGCGGGTCGTTGCCGAACACGTTCAAGGAGCCTGAATGACCGTCCGCAGTCGTGTCATTGCCACCACGCTGGCAGCGCTTGCCGTTGTCACCACCGCCGACGCCCAGACCCTCGGCACCCCCGTCTTCACCGCGCCGTACCGCGCCTATGGCCAGTCCGAGTTTGGCGTGGCCTTCTCGGATCCCGGCGCTGGCAGCGCCATCGAAGGCCACTACCGGATGGCTCTCGGGACAGCCGATCTTGGTTTTCGGGTCGGGGTGCGGGACTACACCAACAGCAACTCCCGGCTCCTGCTGGGTGTGGATTGGCGCCAGCGAATGCTGGACCACAGCGATGACTTCCCCTTCGATGGCGCCTTGACCCTTGGCGCCGGCTTGTTGACCGGCGACAACAGCAGCCTGCTGCTGCCGGCGGGGTTCTCGATGGCGCGCCGGATCCTCATTGAGGACAGTGAGGTCCAGTTGACGCCGTATCTTCACCCGGTGGTGGCTCTGGTCATCGGGGGCAATGGCGATGTCATCTTCGGGGTCGGCTTCGGCATCGACGTCAAGGTGACTCGCCGGCTCGAGGTGCGAGTCTCCGGCGCCATGGGTGACTACGACGGCGTGGCGCTCGGCGTCGCCTTCCTGCGCTAGGTGTACTCCATGCCAGTTCTCCGTTCCATCGCGCCCTTCGTCCTCGCCGTTACGTTGGCCTTCCCGGCCGACGCGGCGGCCCAGGCACTCGGGCTGCCGGTTCGCAACGCGGGTGCCCCTCGCGGACTCCTGATCGCTGCCGATATCGGGGTGCCGAACGATGCCTCAGGGCTGGGCACAACCTACGGTGCCAGCGCCGGGATCGGGTTCGGCCTGCTGGGCCTGACCGCCACCGTGGCCAGGAGCACGATTGAAGGGGGAGACGCGCAAACGTCCGTTGGTGCCACTGCCAACTTCCGATTGATCGGCGGGCCGCTGGTGCCATTCTCCGCCACCCTGCAGGCCGGGGTGGGCCGGTGGTCTGGCAGTTCGGTCGAGGGTGGCGAAATTACCAGCTATTCCTATCCGCTCGGGCTGGGCCTGGGGTTGACGATTGCCAGCCCGGTGGTGTCCCTCAAGCCGTGGCTGGCCCCGCGGGTCCAGTGGACCCGCGTTTCGGAGGCCGGCGCATATGGGGCCGGGGGGACGACGACGGACGCGGCGATCAGCGGCGGTATTGATCTCGGCTTCATCAACGGGATCACCATCCGCGGCATGTATGACCGGGTGCTGAACGATGGCGCCGACGTCTCCGTCTGGAGCGTCGGCCTGGGCTACTCTCTCCGGATAGGTCTATGAGCAACCAGCGTGTGCGCTTCCTGCTGGTGGCTACCATCGCCGCCGCAACCACCGGGTGCGTCGAGCAGTTCGACGCCACCCGCCTCGGCGTCCCGGCCACGATGTCCAGCCCGGCCGGCGAACCGCTTCAGGGCGACGCCTTCTCGTTGACGACCAAGAGCATCCACCTGCTGTGGGGGGTTGTCCCCGTCGCCAAGAGCTCACTGCAACGCGCCCTGGCCAGCCAGGCGATCGACACCCCAATCATCACCGGTGTCAAGATTCGGGTCAGCTCGCGATGGAGCGATTTGCTGATCTCAGCGCTGACGCTCGGCGTGGTGGTGCCGCGCACCGTCACCTACGAGGGTGTCGCCGTCCGGAATCGCTGATCGATCCGCATCAACCGCTCCACCAGCTCCGCCTGCCGGACCGCGCTGCCGCGGCCGGCATTGATGACCGCCGCCGCCGATCGCCCCTGATGTTCCCGAGCTCCCCGATCTGACAGCATCTGGTTCCACCACGCCGCCAGATGTCGGGCGGGGTTGGAGCCGTCGAGCACGACTGCCCCACCGGCCTCCGCCAGCAAGCCCGCCTCGCGGCTGCCCTGCCATCGGGGACCCACGCTGATCGGGATGCCCCAGCCCGCCGGCTCAATGACAGAATGCAGCCCGGCAGTGCCAAATCCGCCTCCCACCATCGCCAGCGCCGCCGATCCATAGAGCCTGGCCAGGACCCCGACGCGATCCACCAGGATGAATCGGGCGTCGGGGGCCGCCTCATCCAGGCGGACGGGGTCGCCCAGATTCAGCTGCTTCGCCCTGGCTCGGATCCCGACCAGATGGGCCGAGGTGGGCTCGTGCGGTGCCAGGATCAAGCGGGCTTCGGGATGGACTCGCAAGACTCCCGCGAACGCCTCGAGGAGCACCGCTTCGTCGGCGGGCCAGGTGGATCCGGCCACCAGAACTGGAGTCCCCTGCCGGAATCGCAGGGCCGGGTCGGCGGGATCGGTTGCGCCAATGAGCTGGAGGGTACTGTCGAACCGGGGATCGCCGAGGACCTCGATCCGGTCGCGGGGCACACCAAGGAGCGCCAGGCGCGAGGCATCTGCCTCGGCGATGGCGCCAGCCGCGCTGACCGATGCATAGCCGGATTGGAGCAGCCCTACGGCCGGCCAGCGCAGGCGGCTGCTGACCGGACTTACGGTCGCTGCGACCAGGCCGACCTGGGTTCCCCGGGCCGCCGCCTGGCAGGCAAGTTCGGGCCAGAGGTCGAGTTTGGCAAAGACGAGTGCGGTCGGGCGGATCGCCTCGAGCACACGGCTGGTGGCGGCGCGAGTGTCCCAGGGCAGGTAATCGGTAAGGTCGGCCTCCTGGCGCGCTGCAAGAAGCTCGGCGGACGGGGAGAAGTGGGTGTAGACCAACTGCCAATCGGGGTGCCGAGCGCGCAGCACTCGGAGGACGGCCTCGGCCTGGAGTCCTTCGCCCACCGAAGGAGCATGCATCCAGAGCAGTGGCCGATGCAGGTCGCGCTGCTGCTGCCCCCAAGCCTCCATTCGCTGCACCACTCCTCGGCGGGCGCGAATGCTGCGGGCCACCTTCTGTCCTGCCACTGACGCCATGACAGGGAGGATCGTGGCGCTCAGACTAGCCAGGAACCGGTATGGCGGCGAGGGAAGTCCCATCGATGAATTATAGGGGGTCGCCCGGGCCTCTTGCGTCCGCAAGGGGGATTTCCTACTGTAGTGAGGTCCGCCCATTGTGCCACCCTTGATGAAGGAGGTGATCCATTGTCTAGTGACAGTCGTCATCCGAACTCGGCCTGGGCAACGATCGCCTGGTCGCGGTAAGGAAACACGAGCCGGGAGATTCGTCCCGAGTTCGATGACCACGAGTCGCGCCGTTCGGGGAATCCTGTGCGGCGCGACGCACATCTGCACCAGCGGGTCGGCGGGCCAGTGGGGCTCTCGCAAAGTTCCGTCGCACCCGTGCTTCCCGCCCTATCTGCCTTCTCCGTCCTTCCCGTCTACCTTTCCACCATGCCCTCCACCCTGCAGACCTATTTTCGGGACTCCCGCGCTCCGCGGCACAGTCTCCTCTTTGCGCTGCCGCTGCTGGTGTTGTATGAACTGATGGCGTTCACCCTGTCCGGTGATGCCATTGCGGGGATGCGAAACGGCGCCGATGTCCTGCTCAAGAGCCTGTTCATCTGGCTCGGTGGACGGGCTGGGCTGACGGTGTTTGCGGTGCTGCTGCTTGGGCTGGGGGCAGGGTTGGCGGTGCGGGACTGGCGGCGGCACGGTGCTCCACGCCGAGCGGTCTTTCTCGGGATGCTCGTGGAATCAGTGGTCTACGCGCTGCTGCTGGGGTTGGTGGCCGGCATCCTCACTTCCTGGCTGCTGCCAGGTGGAATACCGATGATGGCGCGGGCCGTCCAGAGCGGGTTGGATGGGATGGACCTGCCGACCCAGTTGACGATTTCGCTGGGCGCCGGGATCTACGAGGAACTGCTGTTCAGGGTGCTGCTGGTTTCGGGGCTGGTGGCGCTGGCCTCGCGCGGGTTCGGCTGGGGGGCCGGGGCGTCCGGAGTCTTTGCCGCGGTGCTCGGAGCCCTGATCTTTTCGCAGTTTCATTACGTTGGTCCCTATGGAGACCCGTGGGAACTGGGATCGTTCACCTTCCGGGCGGTGGCGGGTCTCCTGTTCAGCGGGCTCTACCTGACCCGTGGCCTTGGGATCACCGCCTGGACCCACGCCCTGTACGACGTGTTCCTGGCGCTGCGCTAGCGGTCAGGGACGCCGCTGCTTGGCGGTATGGAGGGAGTCAAAGAGCTGGCGGAACAGCCCGATCGGCTGAGCGCCCGTCACCAGCAATCCCTCGACATAGAAGGTCGGGGTCGATTGGGCACCGGCGCGACGGGCGCCTTCCGCATCGAGCCGGATCTCCTCCACCGTCTGGGGACTCTCCAGGCAGGCTGCCATCGGTGCCCGGGGGAGCTTCAGGGTGTCGGCCAGGGAGAGCAGGAATGGACCTGGATTGCGCAGGGGAGCCCAGGTGTCCTGGTGGAGGAACAGCAGGTCATGGGCCGGCCAGAACCTGCCCTGCCGAGCCGCACAGGCCGCGAACTGCGCGGCGGGAACAGCGTTCGGGTGGAGCGAGGTCAGCGGCAGGTTCACGAAGATCCAGCGGACCTTGCCGGTGGCGATGTATTCGCGCTCGATGACCGGGAAGGTCTCGCTGGCAAACCGACGGCAGAACGGGCATTGAAAATCCGACATCTCGTACACCGTTACTGGTGCCGAGGCCACACCCTTGGTACGGGCGGCCAGCTGGGCCGCCGTCTGGGCATGGAGAGTGCCGCTGACGGTGAGCATCAACGCCAGCAGGGCAATGGCAGGGCGCATGATCAATACCGGGGCCGGAGTCGGCCGGTGGAAGTGTCGAGGACAAGCCGCGGTCCGGAAATCGGGAGATTCCAGTACCATTCAGAGTTGGGGTCGCCGGAGTTGAAGGACCGGCCATACACCCACCAGCCTCGCCCGCCCGGCGGCAGATACAAGCGAGTGGTCCCGTCATGGCGGGTGGTGTCGGTAATGCCCGCTACCAGGCGACCGGAGGTGAGTGCGCTCGTCGTCGCCGCCCAATTCCGGAAGGCCACCGCCTCCCAGGCACGCACTTCGGCGCGCAGCGAGTCGATCCGGGGACCGACCAGCACCCGGACGGCATTCAGGCGAAGGCTGGCCTCTTCGCGGGCGCGGCCCAGCGCCGCCAGGGAGTCCTCGATGGAGCGACGGCCGCCGGCTGCGGTCGGGTCGTCCGGGACCCGCTGGAGGGAGTCTTGCAGCCGCTCCATCAGCATGGCCAACTGGGTAGATTGCGCAAACGGTTCCCGGAAAACCTGAAACAGACTGTCCAGCTCTGCCGTATGAGGCCGCGGGGTTGGAGCCTCATTCTCCATGCTGGCCATGAGGCTGTCCCGATCGTACGGCAGCGCCATCACCGTCACCCCGGCCGCCGGCCGGAGCTGCCCGGTGGCGTCCGGAATCATGACCTCAATGGCCACGACAGTTTCTCGGCAGCCCAGGGCGCCGAGAAGGAGCAGGAGTGGGAATGCGCGCTTCACTCGCCAAAGCTATCCTGACCGCTCTTGGGCTACAACTTGCCTGGAGTGGCGCCGTGCTGGCCCAGACCGGTGTCGACAGCTTGTTTCCAGCTCGGCCCAGCGGGTACATCACCGACCTTTCGCAGGTCATTTCCGGACCGATTGCCGAAAGGATCACCGCGAAGATCCAGCTGCTTCGGGATCGGACCGGGGCGGAAATTGCGGTGGTCACCCTGCCCTCGATCGGGGATCGCGCTGCCGTCGATGTCGCGGTGGCGATTGGACGGGTCTGGGGTGTGGGCAGCGCGGCGGCCGTTGGCGACGCGCGACGGAATGCCGGGATCGTGGTGCTGCTGGTTCCCCGGAGGGATGACGATCCGAACTCGGGTCAGATTTTCATCGCCACCGGCCAGGGGGTGGAAGGATTCGTGACCGACGCGGCTGCCGGCCGCGTCCGGGATGCCATGCGGCCCAGCTTGTCCCGCGGGGAGTATGGCGATGATGATGAAGATGACCACGATCACGATGACGAGCAACGCCAGTGCCATCGCCGCCACCGGCGCACCCCGCTCCCGCGTCGGTGGGACGAGGGTGGAATCGGTGACTCCGAGTCCCCTGGCGACCAAAGCGGCAAGGGCATCCACTCCGACCTCCAGCCCCTCGCCATACTCCCCGCGGGACAAGCTGGGCCGCATGGCATCCCGGACGCGGCCGGCAGCCGCGTCGGTCACGAATCCTTCCACC
>JAWXBA010000304.1:0-6401 GCA_034439775.1 Gemmatimonadota bacterium
GGCCCTGCCGACGGATCGCATGTTATCGGCACTGGTCCGCGGGCTTTCCCGGGGCGCCGCAGCAGCCGACCCGCTGGGGTTCCAGCAGGCCCTGCGGCAGGCGGCCACTGCGCTGATCGGTCTGGCCGAAGGCTCGGCGGAATCGAATGCCCCGACCGTGCTGATGGTCACCAGCCTGTTCGAGACCCTGCCGGGGATGCCGGGACATTTCGAGCCGCCAGTGCCACCCCGCACCCCCGAACCAGTGCCGATTGCATCGCTGCTCTACACCCCCACCGCACCATCGCAGCCCGCCATCGTCCCGATCGAATCGCTGCTCGCGGCCGCGACGCCTGCCAGCCCGCCGCATGCGCCCGGGCTGGATCTGCTGGAAGCGAGCCTGAGGGACTACCAGGACCTGCTCGTCCAGCCACCTCCGGGGCCGCAGCTCGTGCCCCAGCCGCCGGCCGCCGCACCGACCGAAGACGGGGCGGTCCCGATCGGGGCCCTGCTGTACCGTGGCCGTCGGGCACTCGAGCGCGCCGCCGAGGTGCGCCTGGAAATCGATGCCGTGATCGCCGCCATCAGGGCCGAGCGCCGACTCGAGCCCCTGATGCGAGAACTCCTTGACCTCATTCCGCTCGCCCTTGATGACGCCACCTGATCCGGCCGCCCCGTCGGGGCGGCGCTGGCTCACACCGCTGGTCGGGATTGTCATTTCCGGCGCGCTGCTCTATTGGGCCCTTCAGGGGGTCGATATGGGAGCCGCCGTGGCGGCGGCGCGCGAGGCCTCGCCGACCTGGCTCCTGGCCGGCGTCGCCACCGCCACCGCCACCTTCCTGCTGCGGGTACCGCGCTGGCAACTGCTGCTCCGCACCGACCTCGGAGCTCCACTCGCTGCGGCAACCGCGTGGCACGGAATCGCCATCGGGTTCATGGCCAACAACATCATTCCCCGCAGCGGTGAATTCCTCCGCGCCGGGGTGGCCGCCCGGTTGGCCCCCGTCAGCTATACCGCCGCATTCTCCTCAGTGGCGGTGGAGCGGATCTTCGACGGACTGACCATCACCACCATGCTCGCCCTGGCCCTTTTTTCGCCCGACATCCCTGCGGATGCACGGGTGGGCGACGCACTGGTCCGGGACATGGCAATGCGCGCCGGCATCCTTTGCCTGGTACTCCTGGCTGGCGCGATGGTGGTCGTGGCCATGCCCGCCCGAGCCGAGCGACTGGCGCGGCGGTTGATTCCGTGGCCACGAATCGCCGACAAGATCGCCGCGCTGATGCATGGCGTGGTCAGCGGGTTGGGGGCGATGCGGTCGCCGTCCCGCCTCGCCGGGGTCGTGGCCTGGTCGGTCATCCTCTGGACCGTCGGTGCGTTGTCGTTCTGGATGGTGGCCAGGGGATTCGGCATTCCCCTTGGGCTCGGCGGCGCCTTCCTCCTCCAGGGCGTCCTGGCCTTCGGCGTGGCAGCACCCTCCACCCCCGGATACGTTGGCGTATTTGAGGGGGTCATCGTGGCGGTCCTCACCGTCTTCGGGATCGATAAAGACCTGGCGCTCGCCTACGCCGTGACCTATCACGTCGCCACCTTCCTCCCGATCGTCCTCCTCGGCGCCGTTTCCGTGCTGCGGACCCCGATTTCCTTCGGCGACCTCCGGCGGCGACCGACGTGAATCCAGCAGTCTCGCGAGCGGCGCCAGCCAAGGTCAACCTGTTCCTCCGGATCCTGGCACGAGAAGCCGACGGGTATCACAGCCTTGAAACGTTGTTCGCCCGGGTCTCCCTGGCCGACACCGTCACCGCCGAGCGGCGTGAGGCACCCGGGGTCTCGCTTGAGGTGGAGGGCGCCGATACCGGCCCGGCGGACCAGAACCTGGCAGTGCGGGCCGCCCGGATGGTGCTCGACGCCACCGGCAATCGCTGTGGCATCCACCTCCACCTGCTCAAGCGAATCCCGATTGGGGCGGGGCTTGGGGGTGGCTCCAGCAACGCGGCAGCAACGCTACTGCTGACCAGCGAGTTGACCGGCGGAGTGGTGCCCCGCCACGAGCTGTTCCAGTTCGCCAGCCGACTGGGCGCTGATGTCCCGTTCCTCCTGAGCGGGGCGGCTCTGGCGCTGGGCTGGGGACACGGCGAGCGCCTGCTCCGATTGCCCGCACTCCCTCCCGCCCCGGCGCTGCTGCTGATGCCGCCGATCCAGGTTGCCACACCCGAAGCTTATGGCTGGCTCGATCAGGCTCGACAGGGAATCGGTCGTCGCGGTGCCGTGGCACTGGAGCTGGCATCACTGGCCAGCTGGGGCGACGTGGCACGCATGGCGGGGAACGACTTCGAATCGCCGGTCTTCGGGCGCCATCCCGAGATCCGGGGCTCGTTCGAGGCGCTGGCTGGCACCCACCCGCTGCTCTGCCGGATGAGCGGATCGGGGTCGGCGCTGGTGGCGGTCTATCGGACTCCGGCGGACCGGGCCGATGCTCACAGCATGCTGGGGAAGAAGTGGGGTCGGGTGGTGGCGGTCGAAACTGGGTAGCCAGGTCGCTATATTGGCAGCAGTGGCCCCTCGTCCAATGGCAGGACATCGGTCTTTGGATCCGAGAATGGTGGTTCGAATCCACCGGGGCCAATCTCGAAGTGAGAACTAGGAAGCGAGAAGGGATGAAGTGAAGTCGGAAGCAGAGGGCGACGTGGGATGACATGCACCTTGGCGACACCTGGGTCTGTCCCCGCTCGGCGCTCACTTCTCGCTTCTTACGGCTCCCTTCTCGCTTCCAGCAGCTCCGCCCCCATGCGCACGAACCGTTTCACCACCTCCATGGTCGGGCAGCAGAGTGGATCGGTCGGGCCCTGGGTCACCAGCCGAACCGTGACGGTATCCCCCGACAGGCGCAGCCCGACCAGATCCACACGATCGCCGAGGAATGCGCTCGCCACCACCCTGGGCGGCCCGTCGCGGCGCTCCAACAGGTGCAGCCAGGAGAACGTGCCGGTCCCCCCGCCGGACTCCCGGATCACCACCGCCGCCTGGGCCACCTCGACGCCGGGGGGGGCAATGGCCACGACCTCCGCGAGTTCCAGAGTCGCGATCGGCTCCCCACTCGAATCGGCCGGCGGAAATGCCCCTCCCGTCAGGCGGACCATGGCGCGGTCCAGGATGTCGGCCGGGTAGTCGGCCGACCGGAGTTCCTCAAGGGTAATGACCGTCGGGGGAGGGGGTTGGTCGGCGGCAGTCCGTCCCGTCCCCCGATCGCCGCAGCCAACCACGGTCACCATCAGCCCCACCCACCCGGCCCAGAGGCCGCGCGGGGACAGGAAAACCGGGAATCCAAGCTGGGGCATGGCCCAATCTAGCAGGGTGCCCCCTCCTGCAACTCCTCGTTGACTCAGGTCGGTGCGGCCCATTAACTTGTGGGGCTATCGCCATGGCGGACTTGACCCTTTCCCGAAGCCCGATCCTGCTCATGAGCGGGTCGGCCCATCGTGAGCTCTCAGAGGAACTGGCCAGCCATCTTGGCCAGTCGCTCTGCAAGGTCACGCTGCGGCGCTTTGCGGATGGTGAGATCTTCGTCAAGATCGATGAGAACGTGCGGGGGCGGGACGTCTATATCGTCCAGCCGACCAACCCGCCCGCCGAGAACCTCATCGAGTTGCTGCTCCTGATGGACGCGGCACGGCGGGCCAGTGCGGCACGGATCACCCCGGTCATCCCGTACTTCGGGTACGCCCGGCAGGATCGCAAGGACCAGCCGCGGGTGGCGATCAGCGCCAAGCTGATGGCGAACATGATTTCGATGGCCGGGGCCGACCGCGTGCTGGCGATGGATTTCCACCAGCACCAGTTGCAGGGGTTTTTCGACCTGCCGGTGGACCATCTGTATGCGGCGCCGATCTTCGTGAACCACTACCGGCAGATGAATCTGCAGAAGCTGGTGGTGGTGGCGTCGGATGTGGGCGGGGCCAAGATGGCGCGCGGCTTTGCCAAGCGGCTCAACGCCAGCCTGGCCATCATCGACAAGCGCCGGACCGCCCACAACGTGGCGGAAGCGGTGAACGTGGTGGGCGAGGTCGAGGGAAGTGACTGCATCATTCCCGACGACATGATCGACACCGGTGGCACCATGGCCGAGGCGGCCACTGCGCTCAAGCGGCTGGGGGCCAACCGGATCTTCATCTGTGCCACCCATGCCCTGCTGTCCGGGCCGGCGTGCCAGCGGTTGCAGGACTCCCCGGTGGAAGAGGTGGCGGTCAGCAACACGATCGCGATCCCCGAGGACAAACGGTTTCCGAAGCTCAAGATTCTCTCGATTGCAGGCCTCCTGGCCAAGGCAATCGGATACACGCACAGCGACCAGTCCGTCAGTTCGCTGTTTGACTGAACCCGAGGGGTGAGATCATGGCACACGAAGCGACACTCAGCGCAGATCCCCGGTCCGACACCGGCAAGGGCGTGGCCCGTTCCCTCCGCCGCAACGGCCGCATTCCGGCGGTGATCTACGGCCACGGCCGTGAGCCGGAGGCGCTCTCCGTCGACAGCACCGCCCTGACCCGGCTGCTGTCGGGCATCAGCGCCGCCACGACCATGCTCAATGTCGAGGTCGCTGGCCGCCCCGCGGTCCGTGCCCTGATCCGCGAGATCCAGCGCAGCCCGATCAAGCCGAGCGACATCCTGCACCTCGACCTCTTCGCGGTCAACGCCGACGAGGAGATCGAAGTCGATGTGCCGGTCCGGCTGATCGGCGTGCCGGAGGGTGTCCGGGTCGGCGGCGGGACCCTCGACCACACCATGCACTCGCTCACGATCAGCGTCCTGCCGGGCGACCTGCCGGGATCGATCGACCTGGACGTCTCCGGCCTGACCATCGGCCACGGCATCCACGTCCGCGACATCACCGTGCCCAAGGCGACGATCATGAACGACGAGGACCTCATGGTCGCGTCGGTGATCCCGCCGCGGACCGAGGTCGCCCCGGTGGTTGAGGCCGTTGCGTCCTCCGAGCCCGAGCTGATCCGCAAGGTCAAGCCGGAAGACGAGGACAAGGACTAGCGGGAGCATCCCCCTGCGCGCCGTGGTGGGCCTGGGAAACCCGGGCCCGGAATACGAGAGCACCCGCCACAACGCCGGGTTCCTGTTCCTCGACCACTTGGCGCGCCGTTGGGATGCCCCGGCGTTTCGGCGGGATGGCTCCGCCCGAACGGCTCGGCTGGTGCGACAGGGGGAATCTGTCTGGCTGGTCAAGCCGTGGACCTACATGAACCGGAGCGGTGCCGGACTCGGCCCGCTCCGGGCCAGCCCCCAGTTTGATCCTGCCCAACACCTGCTCGTGGTCGTGGACGACGTCGCGCTGCCACCGGGAAGGTTTCGGCTCCGGGGCGCGGGATCGGCAGGGGGCCACAACGGGCTCAAGAGCATTGAGGCCGCCCTGCACCGGCAGGACTATCCCCGGCTCCGGATCGGGGTCGGCGCCAAGCCACCCGAGTGGACCGAACTGGCCGACTGGGTGCTGAGCGGCCTGTCTCACGAGGACCGGAAGGCAATGGACGACACCTTCGACCCGATGGCGGAAGCGGTGGAGTGCTGGATCGAGCACGGCATCGAGGTCGCCATGAACCGATTCAACCGGACGTGAGCCCCACTTCCTCTTACCCCCAGAGACCATGATCGACTCCCTCTCCCTCTACGCCCTGATCGTGGGAATCGTCGGCCTCGCCGCGACGACCATGACCTATCTGGCCCTTCGCAAGCAGCCGGCCGGCACCACCGCCATGCAGGGGCTCAGCACCCAGATCCAGGTCGGTGCCATGGCCTTCCTGAAGCGGGAGTACATGGTACTTCTCCCCTTCCTTGCCGTGGTGGCCGTCCTGCTCGGCCTCGCCGTTGGCTCCAAGACAGCCATGGCCTATGTGCTGGGCGGACTCGCCTCGATTGCCAGCGGCTGGATCGGCATGAAGGGCGCCACGATTGCCAACGTCCGGACTGCGGAAGCAGCCCGTTCCAGCGGCCAGGCGCAGGCCCTCCGGGTCGCGTTCGGCGGCGGCTCCGTCATGGGCCTGGCCGTGGCCTCGCTTGGCCTGGCGGGCATTGCCATCGTCTTCATGACCCTGGGCAAGGCCGAACTCGCCAGTGACATGAAGGCATTCGGTGAGATCATTGCCGGCTTTGCAATGGGGGCCAGCTCGATCGCCCTCTTTGCGCGGGTCGGCGGTGGCATCTACACCAAGGCGGCCGATGTCGGCGCCGACCTGGTCGGCAAGGTCGAGGCCGGCATTCCCGAGGATGACCCGCGCAACCCGGCCACCATCGCCGACAACGTCGGCGACAACGTCGGCGACGTCGCCGGCCTCGGCGCCGACATCTTCGAGTCGTACGTTGGGTCGGTCATCGCCACCATCGCGCTGGCCGCCACCTCGATCCTCATTCCCGA
>JAWXBA010000305.1:0-6155 GCA_034439775.1 Gemmatimonadota bacterium
CCGGCGCGCGCCGGAGCACCCCGGCACTCATCAGGGGGAAGGTGGCGCCAAGGAGGATCGACTGCGGCAGGATCAACGCACCGGCAATCGACCACTTCACCACCGTGAGGGTGGTGCCACCGGCCAGGGTCGGGAAGACCGAGTCGTAGGCCCAGTTGGTGACCGGGAGATACAGCCCGTCGTGGAAAAACATCCCGATCAGTCCGACGACCAGTTCGACGAGGGCATAGGCGTAGAGCGGGTCGCGAATCCGGGTGGTCCGGGCACTCACCAGGAGGGCGCCGAGCGACATCCCCCCGAGGAAGAGCACCAGGGTGATCACCTGGGCATACGCGGAATGGCCGACGAACAGGCTGAGGTACCGGCTCCATACCGACTCATAGAAGAGTCCGGCCGCACCAGACATCATGAAGACCAGCAGCAGCACCCGGGTCATCCCGGGGCTCAGCCTGCGGCCGGTGATTCTTCGTATCGCGACAGCTTCCGGTACAGGGTGGAGGGGTCGATCCCCAGCACCTCCGCGGCCCGGGTTTTGTTGCCACCCTCGGCTTGCAGCACCCACATGATGTAGGCGCGTTCCACCACCTCCAGCGCGGGGTTCGCCGAGGGGCGGTCTGCCACCAGCGGCTCCTTGCGCCGCTGGGTCAACCGGGAAGGCAGTGCTGACGGCTCGATCACGCTGCCCCGCGCCAGCACGACGGCATGTTCCAGGGCATTCTGAAGTTCCCGCACGTTGCCCGGCCAGTCATAGACCATCACCGCGTCGAGCGCGTCGGAGCTGAGCGCCTTGGGCTCGTCCCCCCGGTCGGCGGCCATTTCCTGGAGGAACGCATCGATGAGCAGCACCAGGTCGTCGCGCCGATCGCGCAGCGGAGGAAGGTCCATGGCGATGACGTTCAACCGATAGAACAGGTCGGACCGGAAATTGCCCCGACGCACCTCCTCCTCCACGTCGCGGTTGGTGGCGGCCACGATACGGACATCGACCGGAATCGTTTCCGTGGCGCCCACCGGAATGACCTCCCGCTCCTGCAGGACTCGGAGCAGCTTGATCTGGAGCGAGGGAGGCATCTCGCCCACCTCGTCGAGGAAGAAGGTGCCACCACGGGCCGCGGCAAACAGCCCCTGCTTGTCGCGGACCGCCCCGGTAAAGCTGCCCTTCACGTGCCCGAAGAGCTCACTCTCAAGCAGGTTCTCGGGAAGCGCCCCGCAGTTGATCGACAGGAACGGCCCGTCACTGCGGTGGGAGAGGTTGTGGAGGTAGCGCGCCAGGACCTCCTTGCCGGTACCGCTTTCGCCCTGGATCAACACCGTCGAGTCGGTCGGGGCCACCAGTTCCGCGAGCTTGAGCACCTCCAGGAACCGGCGCGACTTGCCGAGGGGCCGGGACACCGAGGGCCGTTCCCGGCGTCGGATGTCCTGCTTGAGCTGCTTGTTTTCGACCCGGATCTGGCGGAACTCGCAGGCCCGCCGCAGGATGACCAGCAGTTCATCGTTGGAGAACGGCTTCTGGATGTAGTAGAACGCCCCGGCATTGACCGCAGAAATGGCGGTCTGCAAGGAGGCCTGGGCCGTCATCAGGATCACCGGGGTAACGGCATCCTGTTCCTTGGCCGCCTGCAGGATATCCAGCCCGGTCACCTGCGGCATCCGGACATCGGTCAGCACAATGTCGTGGTTGCCGCTTCGGATCTGTTCCAGCCCGGCCTTCCCCCCCTGCGCCGTGGTCACCTCAAACCCCTCCTTGCGGAGGAGGATGCGGAGGGTGTCGAGGATCCCGGACTCATCGTCCACGATGAGAAGCGACGGCTGCTGGTTCATTGAATCTCCTGGGGTGGACGCATGGCGTGCAGATAGATGGTAAAGGTGGTTCCGGCGCCGGGGGCCGAATCGAGGAATACCAGCCCGTCGTGGGCCTCGATCGCGCGCTGCACGATGGCCAGGCCGAGGCCACTGCCCCCGGGGCGACCGGAGACGAACGGGGCAAAGATCCGCTCACGCAGGTCGCTTTCAACCCCGGGCCCATCATCGGTGACGCGCAGCCGCACCGGCCCATCAAAGTCCCGGCCAAGCAGAAGGCCCTCGGGCGAGGGACGATCCACGCTGACCCCGATCCGACCGCCTCCCCCCGATCCGGCGATGGCTTGGGCGGCGTTGAGGACCAGGTTGACCAGCACCCGGTGGAGTAGGTCGCTGTCGGCCGCCAACACGGTGGACTCGCCCGACACCTCGATCCGGATCCTGGCACTGCATTCGGGGTGCTCCCGCACCACCTGGGCGGCCTCCAACGCAAGGTCATACAGATCCACGGGCTCAAAAACGGCGGCCCGGACCCGGGAAAAATCGAGGAACTCGGTCAGCAGGCGACTGAGCCGATCACTCTCCCGAATGATCAACTGCCCCAGGAACTTGTCGTCGGCATCGGCCTGGACTGACCGGGAGAGCTGTTCTACGGAGCTCCGGATCGAGGCCAGCGGGTTCCGGATCTCATGGGCAAGGGAGGCACTCAATTCGGCCACGGCCTCCAACCGCTCCGCGCGCTGATGCAGCCCTCGCAGCCGCTCCAGGTCGGAGATGTCGCTGAAGATGGCCGTGACCGCCGGCGGGAGTCCGGCAGGGCGGCTGAAGGTCGTGGTGCTGAGCCCGATCGGGAACTGCCGCCCCTGGGGCTGCTCCACCGTCCCCTCAGCCCGGTTGAGCCGCCGCCCATCCTCGATCCCGGCCCGCACCGCAGCCAGCAGCGCCGGCGATCGCTCGCCCAGCACCCCAAGGACTTCCTGACCCATCCAGGTCGCGGCGTCCAACGCGAGCAGGTCTGCCGCTGTCGGGTTGATGAAACCGAGGCGCCCGTCTCCGTCGACCGTCAATACTCCGGCGGAGATGTGCTGGAGGATGTCCTCAGCCTCGAGCCGGACACGGCGCAACTCGGTTTCCAGCGCGGTCTGGCCAGCCTCGGCGGTCAACAGCAATCGACGGAGATAGGCCACCGTGCCGAAGACCGCCACGAACACCACCACCTGGCCCAGGAACGCCGCATCGATGGCACCGCTCCGTGCCAACGTGACCGACACGGCGTAGCTCACCACCCCCGCCGCCACCATCACCATGCCGGCCATGAGCGGCATCATCAGGGCATACACCGCAATGACCAGAACAAACAGCGCCACCACCATCGGCTGATCGGGCCCCGCATACTGGCTCAGCATGCCGATCAGAGCCAGGTCCGCAAAGGCCTGCCCGAGGAGGAACCCCGGGCCAGCGCGGCGCCGGTGGACAAAACTTCGCCAGGCCCCATAGGCAGCCATGATCAGCGCCACCAGCACGGTGCTGACCAGGAGGAAGGCATACTCCGGCCGGGTGGTCCAGCCGATGCTGGCGAGAAGTACCGCGATCAGCGCGACGATGACGCGGCCGCCAAAGAGGCCGGCCAGGAGTCGCCCAGAGGGCTCGGGAAGTGCGTCGGCGGGTGGGTGCCCCACGGGCGCGGTGGAACCACCCAGCGGGGGGGGGGCGTCAACGCCGGGCATGCGGTCCTTGGCCAGAGTCCAGAACGGTGAGGGCAAAAATTGCAGTATGCAAGTTAATATGGAGTATGGCGAAACGGGGACGCGAAGACAGTGTGGACGCCGAATCCGAGGCGGCACCAACCCGGCTCGACCGCTGGCTCTGGGCCGCACGGTTCTTCAAGACCCGCGGACTGGCGTCGGAGGCCGTGGCCGGAGGGAAGGTCAGCATCAACGGGGCTCGCCCGAAGCGGAGTCGCGGCGTGGAGCTCGGCGACCAGATTCGGATCCAGCTCGGTCCCTACGAGCACCTCGTCACTGTCCGGGCGCTATCGATCCGCCGCGGGCCGGCCGCCGAGGCAGCCCTCCTCTTCGAGGAAGACATCGCGGGGGGACGCCGACGGGCGGAAGTGGCGGCACGCCTCAAGGCGGAGGCGGTCCTCTTCACCGGGGGAACCGGTCGGCCCAACAAGAAGGAGCGCCGGGAGATCGGGAAACTGCGGGGGCGGAAGTAGCACTCAACCTGAGTTGGCGACTGTTATCGGGGCGCCTGCCGTGCGGGGGAAGCCTTGGTAGGGTAGGCCACGTCGGGAGGCGGATTCCCCGCTGGCCAATCGCGCTCCTTGCCGGCAAGGTCGGGTCGGGGCTGGCCATTGACGTAGGCCGCCAGGTCGTACGCCTGCTGGTCGGTCAACGAGCCGGGGAGGTCGTAGGGCATGTTGGTCCGAAGGAATGCCGCCAGGGTGCGGAGGCGCGCCATCCCGGCCCCGATGTTGTACGAGGAGTCGCCCCAGACCGGAGGCGCGATGACGGTGCCCTCCCCCGCAGCCCCGTGACAGCGGGCGCAGCTCTCGCCGTAGAGGCGGGCACCTGAGGCAGGGTCCGGCTCCAGCGGCTCCACCTGGGGCATCCCGACCCCGGGCACGACTCCCCCCACCGGAACGCCCCGGGAAATCCAACCGAACCAGGCCACCATGTCCCGCATATCGGCCCCCTCGACATCGAGCGGACGGCCGTTCATGCTTCGGAGGAAGCAATCGTTGACCCGATCCTCCATCCGCTCGACGATATTGCTCCGGGTGCGGTACTGCGGAAAGCGGGCGTACACCCCGATCAGCGGCATCGCATCTCGCCGCACGCCACCGTCGAGGTGACAGCTGGTACAGCGCAGCTTGTTTCCCACATGATCGGGGAGGCTGTCGCGGGTGTTCAGGACCAGCGCCCTGCCTCGACGGATCGAGATGCCTTCGACGCCGGAGGGAATCAGGCTGTCGGCCGGAATGGTGAAGCCGGAGGGGACGGGACTCGCGGCCCGGGCTGGGGGGCGCTGCTCGACCTGACACCCGACGCCGAAGGGGATCAGCAGGACAAGGACCAGACTCGTGGTACGGCAGAACATGGCAGTGGACCAATCGCTCGGGACGGCAGGACGTGAACAGAGAACGCCAATCCAACAATAGTGGGGCCCCCGCCTCGAATCCGCAAAGCGGGGCAGCCGTGTTCCTGGCGATGCACCTGGCGGTCATGCCGACCACGGGGGAGTCCTCCCCGAAGCAGGCCCGGTGAGCCGGCGGTTGCGGCTCGGCCTCCTGGCCGCGGGCGTCGCCGTCTACGCCCTGATCCTCTGGACGGTGGGGCTGGACACCCTGATCGCCAACCTCCGGGAGGCGGGCTGGACCCTCCTGCCGGTGGTGGGGGTCTACGTGGTCGTCTATGCCTTCTACAACGCCGCCTGGATGGTGCTGCTGCTCGACGAGCCACGACGACCGGGGTTCTGGGCCAGCTTTGCCATCACCACCTCAGCATTCGGCATCAATTACATCACCCCGATCGTCAACGCCGGCGGCGAGCCATATCGCGCCGCCGCAACTGCGGCGTGGACCGGTACCCGGCGCGCCACCGGCGCCACCGTCCTGTACTACCTACTCCATGCCCTGAGTTCGCTCGCACTCTGGCTCGCGGCGCTGGGGGCCGGACTGCTGGTGCTGCCCCGGACCACCTGGCACCTCTCCGCGATCGTCATCCTGGCGCTGGCCATCATCGGATTGGCAGCGATGGTCCTTTCCGCCCATCGCCGTGGGCTGCTCGAAGCCCTGCTCAACCTTGTTAACCGGCTGCCGGGGCTCAGGCGCCTCGGCGGCATGCTCGAGTCCCGGCGAGAAAGCCTGATCGAAATGGACGGGCAGATCCGGCAGTTCTGGCACCAGCATCCGGGGCGGTTCGCCAGCGCGTTCCTGCTGGAGTGCGCCGGTCGGGGCGTGCAGGTCCTCGAGTTCTGGCTGATCTGCCGCGGCGTGGGGGTGCCAATCAGCTACGCCGAGGCGCTCTGCATGGGGGGCTTGGCGGCGCTGGCGCTCAACATCTTCTTCTTCATGCCCTTCGAGCTCGGGTCCAAGGAGGGCTCGCTGATCGGTATCTTCCTCGCGTTGGGGTACTCCGCCCCCCTGGCGATTTATGCGAGCGTGGTGAGTCGGCTCCGGGAATTGACTTGGATCGGCATCGGACTGGTGTTGATGTCCCGCAGGGGGCCGGAACTGAAGTCCACGACAGGGGTGCTCCCGGCCCGAGGAAATGCGCCTCCTGCGGGGGGGCGGACGGGGGAAAACCCAGCGCCCGACTAGCCCTCCCCGCCGCCAGCTTGCCCCCCACACG